>NZ_CP079863.1:2517292-2831953 GCF_025263485.1 Mycobacterium sp. SMC-2 | reverse complement strand
TGCTGGGCCGCCGGTCGCACCTGGTCCCCAACGTCGGGTTGCGACGGCTGCTGGCCGACAAGTTGGAGTTCGCCCGGCTCGAGGATGCGCCGATCCCGCTGCATGTGGTCGCCACCGACGTGATCGCCGGCGACGACGTCCTGCTGTCGTCGGGAGATGCCGTCGATGCGATCGCCGCCAGCGCCGCCATCCCCGGCGTGTTTCCGCCGGTCCGGATCGACGGGCGCGACCTGATGGACGGCGGCGTGGTGAACAACACGCCCGTGTCGCACGCCGTCGCGTTGGGCGCCGACCGGGTGTGGGTGCTGCCGACGGGCTACTCGTGCGCCCTGCCCGCGGCGCCGAAGACAGCGGTCAACATGGCGTTGCACGCCATGACCCTGGCGGTGAACCATCGCCTCGCCGTCGACGTCGAGCGCTTCGAGCAGGTGGTCGACCTGCGCGTCATCCGGCCGCTCTGCCCGGTCGCCACCTCCGGGGCCGACTTCTCGCACGCCGCAACGCTTATCGAGCGATCGCACGCGGCCACCCGCGACTGGCTGGCGTCCCGCCCCCCGTCCATCGGGCAGGCCGGGTTGCTCGAGCCGCACCACCACTAGCGCAGCCCCGTTCCGCGGGCGTTCACCCCACTCGGGTATGAAGCAGGGGTGGCCGACGATCCCGCTGGGCGCCGCGGCACTGATTCCGGCGCGGGCATCAGCCGCCGCAGACTGCTGACGACCACCGCGGTCTCGGCCGCCCTCGGGGCGGGAATCGGGGGCGGCGCGGCGCTGGTGTGGTCCCACCCCGGCGCGCCGGCCGTCTGGTATCAGCCGAGCCGCAACGGCGCCCCGCCGGTCGGCGGCGTGCACCTGCAATTCGGCCGGCAGGCCGCCACCGAGGTGGTGGTGTCCTGGCACACCGTCGACGCGATCCGCAACCCGCGGGTCAGCTACGGCACGCCGGCGTCGGGCCTGGGGCGCACCGTGGCGGCCGAGACCCGCACCTACCGCGATGCCAAGTCCAACACCGAGGTCCGCGTCAACCATGCCCGCCTGACCAACCTGACCCCGGACACCGACTACGTGTACGCCGCCGTGCACGACGGCGCCGAGCCGGCGATGGGCACCGTCCGAACCGCACCGTCGGGGCGAAAGCCATTCCGCTTCACCAGTTTCGGCGATCAGTCCACGCCGACGCTGGAGAGGATGCCCGACGGCAGCTACGGCACGGACAACATCGGGTCGCCCGCGTCCGCCGACACCACCCTGGCGGTCGAGCGCATGGCGCCGTTGTTCAACCTGGTCAACGGCGACCTGTGCTACGCCAACCTCGCGCAGGACCGCATCCGCACCTGGTCGGCGTGGTTCGAGAACAACACCCGCTCGGCGCGCTACCGGCCGTGGATGCCGGCGGCGGGAAACCACGAAAACGAGTTAGGCAACGGCCCAATCGGTTACGGCGCCTATCAGGCGTACTTCGCGGTGCCCGACTCGGGATCCAGCCCCGAGACCCGTGGGCTTTGGTACTCCTTCACCGCCGGCTCGGTGCGGGTGATCAGCCTGAACAACGACGACGTGGCGTTTCAGGACGCCGGCAATTTCTACGTGCACGGCTACTCGGGCGGGGAGCAAAAGCGTTGGCTGACAGCCGAACTCGCCGCCGCGCGGCGCGACCCGGATGTCGATTGGGTGGTCGTGTGCATGCACCAGACGGCGATCTCCACCGCCGACGGGCCCGCCAACGGTGCCGACCTGGGGATCCGGGAAGAATGGCTGCCCCTGTTCGACCAATACCAGGTCGACCTGGTGGTGTGCGGCCACGAACACCATTACGAGCGGTCGCACCCGGTGCGCGGCACGCTGCAGACCGACACCCGAACGCCGATACCCGTGGACACCCGCAACGACGTCATCGACGCCACCAAGGGAACGGTGCACGTCGTCATCGGCGGCGGCGGCACGTCCATGCCCACCAACGGGCTGCTCTTCCCCGAGCCCCGCTGCCGCGTGTTGACCGGCGTCGGCGCGTTCGACCCCGGGCTCGGCCACAAGGCGCCGATCTACGTCGTGGAGGACGCGCCATGGTCGGCCGTCCGGGACCGGGACAATCCCTACGGCTTCGCGTCGTTCGACGTGGATCCGGGCCAACCCGGCGGAAACACCTCGATCACGGCCACCCACTACGCGCTGAGCGGACCGTTCGGCGCGGTCACCGTGGTGGACCGGTTCACGCTGACCAAGCCGCGCGCCGCCTTGCCGGCCTAACTCGAGACAGCCTCAGAACAGCGTCGCCTGAACCGGCTCCGGGACCGCCAGCGTCGGTGCGACGGGCTGACGGAACGATCGCAACTCGCCGCCCAGGCGGTATTTCGCGATCAGCGGCGCGGCCCGCGCGTGCAACATCTCGCGGTATCCCGGCGGCAGGTACGCACCCCGCCGATACAGCTCACGGTAGCGGTCCACCAACTCCGGATGCGAGCGCGCCAGCCACGCCATGAACCAGCCGCGCGTCGAGCCGCGCAGGTGCAGCCCGAACACCGTGACACCGGTGGCACCGGCCGCCGCGATCTGGCCGAGCAGGCGATCGAGGTGCTCTTGGGAGTCGGTCAGGTGCGGCAGCACCGGCGCCACCATCACGTGACAGTCCAGGCCGGCCTCGCGGATCGCGGCGATCAGGCCCAGGCGCGCCTGCGGCGTGGGTGTGCCAGGCTCGACGTCGCGGTGCAGGTCGGCGTCGCCTACCGCCAGCGACACCGCGACCGACAGCGGAACGCGTTGCGCCGCATCGGCGATCAGCGGCAGGTCGCGCCGCAGCAGCGTGCCCTTGGTCAGGATCGACAGCGGGGTACCGGATTCGGCCAGGGCGGCGATGATGCCCGGCATCAGCGCGTAGCGCCCCTCGGCCCGCTGGTAGGGGTCGGTGTTGGTGCCCAGTGCGACGGTCTCCCGCCGCCACGACGGCCGGCGCAACTCGCGGCGCAGCACCTCAGCGACGTTGGTCTTGACGATGACCTGGCTGTCGAAGTCGTTGCCGCAGTCCAGGTCCAGGTATTCGTGGGTGGGCCGGGCGAAGCAATAGCGGCACGCGTGCGAGCAGCCGCGGTAGCCGTTGACGGTGTACCGGAAAGGCAGCGCTGAGGCGTCCGGCACTTTGTTGAGCGCGGACTTGCACAGCACCTCGTGAAACGTGATCCCTTCGAACTGCGGCGCGCGCACGCTGCGGACCAGGCCGATCCGCTGCAACCCCGGCAGCGCCCCGTCCTCGACGGGCCGCCCGTTGACGGCGACGGCCTGACCCGCCCAGCGCATGTTTGTTATTCGAACAAGAGTTCGATTCGTTGTCAAGCGCCCACAACGGGCGCAGAGTAAGCGACGATCGTTCCTACCGACACGGCTGCGAGGACTCATGACCGAACGCATCGAGGTTCAGCGCACGATCGGGGCGCCGGCGCCGGACATCTTCGCCGTGCTGTGCGACCCGCAGGGCCACGTCGCGATCGACTCGTCCGGGATGCTCCAGGATGCGGAAGGCGGCCCGGTGAACGGCGTCGGTGACCGGTTCGTCGTGCACATGGACCGCGAGTCGCTGAACGACTTTCCGCAATTGGGCAAATACGACGTCACCGTCGACATCAAGGAATTCGAACGGGATCGCCGCATCGCGTGGACGGTGCTCGGCCAGATTCAGCCGCCGATCGGTCACGTCTACGGCTATCAGCTCCAGCCGACCGAAGACGGCTCGGCCACGGTCGTCACCTCGTTCTACGACTGGTCGGACATCGACCCGAAGTGGCGGGAGGCCGGGATTTTCCCGATCCTGTCCGAGGGCGCATTGCGGGCGACGCTGGGAATTCTGGATCGTACGGTGCGGCGCGGTTATCCAAGCGGATAGCGTCAACCACGTGGGCCTAGCGACCCAGTTGCGAAAGAACTTCGGCGACAACGGAATCACCGGGCACCGAAACCTGCTGCCCCGTCGCCAGATCCTTCACCCCGACCGTGCCGGACTCGATGTCCCGGTCGCCGAGCACCAGCGCGATGCGGGCACCGGAACGGTCGGCCGCGCGCATCGCGCCCTTGAGGCCGCGGTCGCCGTAGGCCATGTCGACGCGGACGCCGGCGGCGCGCAGCCGCGCGGCCAGCACCGCCAGCTTGAGCTTGGCCGCCTCGCTGAGCGGCACGCCGAACACGTCGCAGCGGGTGGTCTCCCCCACGCTCTTGCTCTCGGCACGCAGCGCCAGCATGGTGCGATCCACGCCGAGCCCAAACCCGATGCCGGACAGGTCTTGTCCCCCGAGCTGGTGCATCAGGCCGTCGTAGCGGCCGCCGCCGCCGATGCCCGATTGCGCGCCAAGACCGTCGTGCACGAACTCGAAGGTGGTCTTGGTGTAGTAGTCCAGCCCGCGGACCATGCGCGGGTTGATGACGTATGGCACGCCGAGCGCGTCCAGGTGGGCCAGCACGGTGTCGAAGTGTTGCTTGGCGACGTCGGACAGGTGGTCGAGCAACACCGGGGCGTCGGCCGTCATGGCCCGCATCGCGGGCCGCTTGTCGTCGAGCACCCGCAGCGGGTTGATCTCGGCGCGCCTGCGCGTCTCGTCATCGAGGTCGAGCCCAAAGAGGAACTCCTGCAACAGTTCCCGATACTGCGGGCGGCAGCTGTCGTCGCCCAGCGAGGTGATTTCCAGGCGGAACCCGTCCAGTCCCAGTGAGCGGAAGCCGGCGTCGGCGACGGCGATCACCTCGGCGTCCAGCGCCGGGTCGTCGACACCGATGGCCTCCACGCCCACCTGCTGCAGCTGCCGATAGCGGCCGGCCTGCGGACGCTCGTAGCGGAAAAACGGCCCCGCATAACAGAGTTTGATCGGCAACGCGCCGCGGTCGAGGCCGTGCTCGATCACCGCGCGCACCACCCCGGCGGTGCCCTCGGGACGCAACGTGACCGACCGGTCGCCGCGGTCGGCGAACGTGTACATCTCCTTGGACACCACGTCGGTGGATTCCCCGACGCCCCGCGCGAAGAGGGCGGTGTCTTCGAAGATGGGCAACTCGATGTCGCCGTAGCCGGCCCGGCGGGCGGCGCCCAGCAAGCCGTCGCGGACGGCCACGAACTGCGCCGACTCCGGCGGCACGTAGTCGGGCACCCCCTTGGGCCCGGAAAATGCCGAAAACTCCGTCACGGGCTCAGGCCTTCGATGAACGGATTGAAACGCCGCTCGGCGCCGATGGTGGTGGCATTGCCGTGCCCCGGCAGGACCATGGTCTCGTCGTCGAGCACCAGCAGCTTGTTCACGATCGAGGTGAGCAGGTCGCGTCCGCTGCCGCCATGCAGGTCGGTGCGGCCCACCGAGCGTTCGAACAGGGTGTCACCGGTGAACACCACCTCTTTGTCCCCGACCACCCGGAAGACCACCGACCCGCGCGTGTGCCCGGGGGTGTGATCGACGTTGACGGTCACGCTGCCCAGGTCGAGCTTGTCGCCGTCGCGGTCCAGCTCGACGACCTGCCTGGGCTCGCGGAAGAAGGCGCCCGCCACCAGTTGCGCCACCCGCGGGCCCAGGCCGTAGATGGGGTCTTTGAGCATGAACCGGTCCTCGGGATGGATGTAGGTGGGGCAGCCGTAGGTGTCGGACACCTTCTGCGCGGACCACATGTGGTCGATGTGCCCGTGGGTGAGCAACACCGCCGCCGGGGTCAGCCGGTTCTCGTCGAGGATGCGCCGCAGGGCGCCCATCACCCGCTGCCCCGGATCCACGATGACGGCGTCCGTTCCCGGCCGCTCAGCCAGCACATAGCAGTTGCACTGCAACACGCCGGCGGGAAACCCGGTGATCAACACGGTTCCCAGTTTCCCACGGGCCCCACTTGACACCGGTCGCGGCGCCCACATTAGCCTGAGCTGGCCACTGACGCCGCGGGACCCGACTTACCGACCATGGAGGCATACGGCCGTGCCGACCAATGAACAGCGACGTGCCAACGCCAAGCGCAAGCTCGAGCGGCAGCTGGAGCGCCGCGCGAAGCAGGCCAAGAGGCGCCGGATCGTGTTGATCGCCGCCGCCTCGATCGTGGCCGTGGCCGCGGTGGTCGCGGTGGTGCTCACCGTGCTCAACACCAAAAACGAGCACAAGAGCAACACCGCCGCGAGCACCACCTCCTCCGCCGCCGGCGGCCCTTCGGAGACCACCACACCGCCCGGGCCGACGCCGCCCGTTCCGCCGCTGCCCGCGTTCAAGCCCTCGGCCGACCTGGGCGCCAACTGCCAGTACCCGGCGTCACCGGAACCGGCCGCCAAGCAGGTCAAGCCGCCGCGCACCGGCAAGGTGCCCACCGATCCGGCGCAGGTGAGCGCCAGCATGGTGACCAATCAGGGCCGCATCGGACTAATGCTCGCCAACAACGAATCACCTTGCACGGTAAACAGTTTCGCGAGCCTGATCGGCCAGAAATACTTCGACAACACCAAATGCCACCGGCTGACCACGTCGCCCGACCTGGGCGTCCTGCAGTGCGGGGACCCCAAGGGCGACGGCACCGGCGGTCCGGGCTACCAGTTCGCCAACGAGTACCCGACCGACCAGTACCCGCCGAACGACCCGAAGGCCCAGCAGCCCGTCCTCTACCCGCGCGGCACCCTGGCCATGGCCAACGCCGGTCCCGGCACCAACGGCAGCCAGTTCTTCATGGTGTACAAGGACTCCCAGCTGCCACCCCAATACACCGTGTTCGGCACGATCCAGCCCGACGGGCTGGCCACGCTGGACAAGATCGCTAAGGCCGGCGTCGCCGGCGGCGGCGAGGATGGCGTCCCGGCCTCCGAGGTCACCATCACGTCGCTGTTGCTCGACTAAAGCCAAGCGGCGCAACGCAGCCGCCTCGAAAGAATCGCGCGACCCGCGGGCGGTCCACCGCTTGAGGTCGTCGCGTGGGGTCAGAGCCTTTCGGGCAATACCAATTGCTGGGCGTTCTGGTCCGCGTCGGAAAACAATGCGGCGACCGCCGTCGGGCCCGTCAAGCGGCCGACGTCACGCGGTAGACGTCGAAGACCCCCTCGACGTTGCGCACCACGTTGAGCAGATGCCCGAGGTGTTTGGGGTCGCCCATCTCGAAGGTGAACCGGCTGATCGCCACCCGGTCATTGGAGGTGGTGACCGACGCCGACAAGATGTTGACCTTCTCGTCGGCCAGCACGCGCGTGACGTCGGAGAGCAACCGGTGCCGGTCGAGCGCCTCGACCTGGATGGCCACCAGGAACACCGACGACGGCGACGGTGCCCAATGCACGTCGATGATGCGCTCGGACTGCTGCTGCAGCGACGCGGCATTGGTGCAGTCGGTGCGGTGCACGCTCACCCCCCCGCCGCGGGTGACGAACCCCATGATCTGGTCACCGGGCACCGGGGTGCAGCACTTGGCCAGCTTGGACAGCACGCCCGGGGCGCCGGGCACCGAGACCCCGACGTCGTCGCTGCTGCGCGGGCGCCGCAGCATGGTCGTCGGCGTCGACCGCTCGGCGAGATCCTCTTCGGCCTGGTCGATGCCGCCGAGTTCGGCGAGCAGGCGCTGCACGACGTGCCGCGCCGACACGTGGCCTTCGCCGATCGCGGTGTAGAGCGCGGACACGTCGGTGTAGTGCAGCTCGCGGGCCACCGCCGCCATGGACTCACCATTGACCAAGCGCTGCAACGGAAGTCCACCCCGGCGCACCTCGCGGGCCATCGCCTCCTTGCCCGCCTCCAGCGCCTCCTCGCGGCGCTCCTTGGCGAACCACTGCCGGATCTTCGCCTTGGCCCGCGGCGACACCACGAACTGCTGCCAGTCGCGTGACGGCCCGGCGTTGGGCGCCTTCGACGTGAAAACCTCCACGACTTCGCCGTTTTCCAGCTTGCGCTCCAGCGCCACCAGCCGCCCGTTGACCCGCGCGCCGATGCAGCGGTGGCCGACCTCGGTGTGCACGGCGTAGGCGAAGTCCACCGGCGTCGACCCGTTCGGCAAGGTGACCACATCACCCTTGGGGGTGAACACGAAGATCTCTTGCACCGCAAGGTCGTAGCGCAACGACTCCAGGAACTCGCCAGGGTCGGCGGCCTCCCGCTGCCAGTCGAGCAGCTGGCGCATCCAGGCCATGTCGTCGATCTCGGCGGCGGCGTGCGGATGCGGAAGGCCGTTGCGGCCCTTGGCCTCCTTGTAGCGCCAGTGCGCGGCGATGCCGTATTCGGCGGTGCGGTGCATGTCGCGGGTGCGGATCTGCACCTCCAGCGGCTTGCCCTCCGGACCGACGACCGTGGTGTGCAACGACTGGTAGACGCCGTACCTGGGCTGGGCGATGTAGTCCTTGAATCGCCCGGCCATCGGCTGCCACAACGAATGCACCACGCCGACAGCGGCATAGCACTCCCGGATCTCGTCGCACAGGATCCGGATGCCGACCAGGTCGTGGATGTCGTCGAAGTCTCGGCCCTTGACGATCATCTTCTGATAGATCGACCAATAGTGCTTGGGCCGGCCCTCCACCGTCGCCTTGATCTTCGACGCGCTCAGGGTGTTGACGATCTCGGCGCGGACCTTGGCCAGGTAGGTGTCCCGGGACGGAGCGCGGCCGGCGACCAGCCGGACGATCTCGTCGTACTTCTTCGGGTGCAGGATCGCGAAGGACAGGTCTTCCAGTTCCCACTTGACGCTGGCCATACCCAGCCGATGCGCAAGGGGCGCAATGACTTCCAGCGTTTCGCGGGCCTTGCGCGCCTGCTTCTCCGGCGGCAGGAAGCGCATGGTGCGCATGTTGTGCAGCCGGTCGGCGACCTTGATCACCAGCACCCGGGGGTCGCGGGCCATCGCGGTGATCATCTTGCGGATGGTCTCGCCTTCGGCGGCGGTGCCCAGCACCACCCGGTCCAGCTTGGTCACGCCGTCGACGAGGTGGCCCACCTCCTCGCCGAACTCCTCGCTCAGCGCCTCGAGCGTGTAGCCGGTGTCCTCGATGGTGTCGTGCAGCAGCGCGGCCACCAACGTGGTGGTGTCCATGCCCAGTTCGGCGAGGATGTTCGCGACGGCTAGGGGGTGGGTGATGTAGGGGTCACCGGAATGGCGCAACTGCGTGGCGTGCCGCTGGTCGGCGACCTCGAAGGCGCGCTGCAGCAACGACAGGTTCGCCTTCGGATAGATCTTCCGGTGCACCGCCACCAGCGGTTCGAGCACCGGGTTGAGCGCGGTGCGCTGGGAGGTCATCCGGCGGGCCAGCCTGGCCCGGACCCGACGCGACGCGCTGCTCGAGGTTTTCAGGGTCTCGGTCGGCGACTCGGCGGTCTGCGCCGTGACCGGCTCCCCGACCAGCAGGGCGTCAGCGACGTCAGTGGGCGCGTCAAGCGCCTGCGCCGCGCTCTTCTCGTCCGCCACGATGGTCACCTCCGACCTCGAGGATATCGCGCGGTCGGGCCGGCTAGACGCGACTGAGGCTGTGCACCGGCAAGTCCGCGACCGCCTGGCGGCCATCGAGCTCGGTCAGTTCGAGGATCACCGCCGCCGCGATCACGGTCGCGCCGGTGCGTTCCAGCAACCGGGCCGCCGCGGCCAGGGTCCCCCCGGTGGCCAGCACGTCGTCGATGATCACGACGTGGCGTCCGCGCAGGTCGATGCCGTCGGCGGGGATCTCCAGCGTGGCGCTGCCGTACTCCAGGTCGTAATGCTCAGCGTGCACCGGCGGCGGCAGCTTTCCGGCCTTGCGGATGGCCAGCACACCCGTGCGCAGCCGGTCGGCGACGGCCGCCGCCGCCAGGAACCCGCGGGAGTCGATCCCGGCCACCAGGTCGGCGCCGGACGCGATCTCGGCCAACGCGTCGGTGACCGCCGCCAATCCCCGCGGGTCGGCGAACAACGGCGTGAGGTCCTTGAACTGGACCCCCGGCTTGGGAAAGTCGGACACCTCGCGCAGCAGGGAGGCGATGACGTTCGCCACCGACGCGCTCCCCCCGACGCTCGTCACTGGACCAGGGCCCATCGGTCCATGTTCCAGCCGGCGCCCCAGCGGGTCGGGTTCTTGGTCACGGCATACATCTTCTTCGACATCAACAGCGTGCGCTGCTGCCGGTAGAGGGGCAACGTCGGCATGTCGGCCCACAGCACCGGCGCCGCCTCGCCCAGCAGCCGGACGCGCTCGGCGGGGTCGGCCGACACCGCTAGCGCGCCGATCGCGCTGTCGACCTGCGGGTTCGCGTAACCCGACAGGTTGTTGCCGTTGCCGCTGTGCAGTGCGTAGGCGTCCATCGCCGACGACCCCGTCGACCCGCTGCCCGTGGCCCCGCCGGTGCTGGCCAGCAGCACGTCGATCTTGTTGTCCCTGAGCGCCTGCGGCCCCGAGGTGTCCAGGGGGACGTTGGCGACGGTGATGCCGGCCGCGGCGCAGGATTTGGTGATCACCCCGACGTTGACCGCGAGCCGCGCGTTGGGCCCCCGGTAGCCGATCCGCACCGTCATCGGCGCACCGCCGAGCGCGTCGCGGGCGGCAGCCGGGTCCGCCTTGGAGAACTGGGTGGCCTCGGCGGCGCCGTCACCGGCGGTGGCGGGGTCGTCGGTGGCCGGGTTCAGGCGTGAATTGGCTATCGGCACCCCGGCGTCGTGCGCGAGCGTGTCGCGGGGCGTGCAGAGCGCGAGCGCGCGCCGGGTCTTGGGCTGCGAGAGCGGCCCCTGCGGCGCGAAGATGAGCTGCTCGATGCCGCCCGACGGCGAATCCGCGCGCTCGTAATTGTCCGGGGTCGTCAGCGTTCCCGACGAGCCGGCTGCCACGTCGACCACGTCGACGCTGCGGTTGTTCACCCGGTCCTGGATGTCGGGGCCCTGCGGCCAGACCGTGACGCGCTTGGTGACCGCCTTGGGGCCCCACCATCGGTCGTTGGCGACCAGCACCACCGCCCCGCCGTCCAGGACGCGTTCGATCTTGTACGGCCCCGATGACGGGAAGTGCCTGAGGTCCAGGCCTGGCTTGAGGTCCCAGATGGTGTTCCACAGCTTGGCGATCTGCTGCACGAGCTGGGCGTTGTTGCTCAGCAGCGCCGCGGTCACATCGATGTGGAGCTGGTCGGCGATCACGTGCGACGGCATCAGCGACGTGGCGGTGAACAGCTGGTTGTAGTCGACGACGCCGCGGTCTGGGATGAACGACACCCGGGCCTTCTTCTGCCCGGGCAGGCACTCGACATTGGCGATGTCGAGGTAACCGGCCTGGGTGCCCGCGTTGAAGTCGGGATACCGGCCGGACTGGGCCGCCCAGGCCAGCACCAGGTCGTCGCAGGTCACCGGCTTGCCGTCGGAATAGACGGCGTTGTCGGCGATCTGGTAGTCCAGCACCAGCGGCGAACCGCTCACCACCGACACGGTGCCGAAGTCACGGTCGGCGACGACCTGCCCGTCCGGGCCGTGATAGCTGAAGCCGGCGAGCGTGCGGGCGAACGCCTGCGCCCCGGCCGACGCGGCGCCCACGACGGTGTTGGTGTTGTAGGTGACCAGCGGCCCGTCGACCACATAGTCGACCTGGGAGGCGGTGCTGCCCGAGCACGCGGTCAGCGCGAAGGCCGCCGCCAGCGTTGCGGCCAACCCGATAGCGCCCCCCGCGAGGCGATACCTGCCGGCCATGCTGATTACCGCCGGCCGGCGTTTCGCTTGCCGCTCGGACGCCGGGTCCCGGTCGGGCGCACCGGGCGGGCACCCGGCGCCGGCTTGCTGGGTGCGGGCTTGTCGGACGGCGCGGGTGCGGTCGCGGCGGTCTCCGGCTCCGCAGATTCGTCCGCGGTGGGCGCGGTGGGCTTGGTCTCCTCGGCGGTCTCGGCGCCGCCGCTGCGGCGCCGGGTGACGCGGCGGGTGTGCGTGCGCACCAGCTCCGTGCGCTCGCGCAGCGTGACCAGCAGTGGGGTCGCGAAGAAGATCGACGAGTAGGTGCCGACCAGGATGCCGACCAGCTGCACCAGCGCCAGGTCCTTCAGCGTGCCGACGCCCAGCAGCCACACCGCCACGACCATCAGCGCCAGGACCGGCAACACCCCGATCAGGCTGGTGTTGATGGAGCGCATGAACGTCTGGTTGATCGCGAGGTTGGCCTGTTCGGCGAAGGTGCGCCGGGTGGTGTGCTGGAAACCGTGGGTGTTCTCCTCGACTTTGTCGAACACGATGACGGTGTCGTAAAGGGAGAACCCGAGGATCGTCAGCCAGCCGATGACCGTGGCCGGGGTGACCTCGAAGCCCACCAGCGAGTACACACCCGCCGTGACAGCGAGGTCGAAACACATCGTCGTCAGCGCCGAGATCGCCATGTAGCGCTCGTAGCGCACGGTGATGTACAGGCTGACCAGCGCCACGAACACCGCCAGCGCGATCAGCGCCTTGTCGGTGATCTGGCCGCCCCAGGTCGACGACACCGCCGAGTCGCTGATGGCCTCCTTGGCGGGCTTGCCGTCGGCGCCTTTGGGCTGGAACGCATCGAACAGGGCGTTGCGCAGCTTGGTGGTCTGGTCGTTGGTCAGCGTCTCCGAGCGGATCTGGACCGTCGCCGCCGCGCCGTTGCCTACGACGACCACCGATTCGGGGTCGCTGCCGAGGGTCTTTTTGAAGACGTCGGACACCGTGGCCACCGTCGCCGTGCCGCGCGGCATGGACACCGTCGTGCCGCCCTTGAAGTCGATCCCAAAGGTGAAGCCGCGCAACACGATGCTGACGATCGCGACCGCGACGATCGCGCCGCTGATGCCGTACCAGAGGCGGCGCCGACCGATCACCTCGAAGGCGCCGGTGCCGGTGTAGAGCCGCGAGAGAAAACCGTGCCGCGGCTGGCCGGCGCCGCCGTCGGTCAGTTGCTCGGTGTCGTCGGAGGCTTCGGTGATCTCGGTCGCGTCCTTGGATGCCTTGGAGGCACTCATGGGCTATCCCCGTCCCGTCTTCACTTGCGACGAAGCCCGGCGCTCGCGGGCGACCTGCTGAACGGCTCCCAGACCGTTGTATGCGGGTTTGGCCAACGTCGGTGACTTGGATGCAAGGTAGACCAACGGCCAGGTCACCAGGAACACCACCACGACATCGAGGATCGTGGTGAGGCCCAACGTGAAGGCGAACCCCTTCACCTGGCCGATGGCCAGGAAGTACAGCACGCCGGCGGCGAGGAAGGTGACGGCGTTGCCCGACACGATCGTCTTGCGGGCCCGCACCCAGCCTCGCGGCACCGCCGACCGGAACGAACGGCCTTCGCGGATTTCGTCTTTGATGCGTTCGAAGAACACCACGAACGAGTCGGCGGTGGTGCCGATGCCGATGATCAGACCCGCGATGCCCGCCAGGTCCAGGGTGTAGTTGATATAGCGTCCCAACAACACCAGGATCGCGAAAACCATTGCGCCGGAAGCGGCTAACGACAGTGCCGTGAGCAATCCCAGCACGCGGTAGTAGAGCAACGAATAGATCAGCACCAGCACCAGGCCGATCGCGCCGGCCAGCAGACCGGCCCGCAGCGAGGTCAATCCCAGTGTGGCCGAGACGGTTTGGGCCTCCGAAGACTCGAAGGACAGCGGCAGCGAGCCGTATTTCAGGACGTTGGCCAGCTGCTTGGCGGTCGCGGCGGTGAACGGTGGGTCGCCACCGGTGATCTGGGTCCGGCCGCCGGGGATGGCTTCCTGGATCATCGGGGCGCTGACCACCTGCGAGTCCAGCGTGAAGGCGGTCTGGGTGCCGATGTGGGCGGCGGTGAAGTCCGCCCAGGTGCTGGCGGCCGCGGGCTTGAATTGCAGGTCCACGACGTAACCGATGCCGCGCTGGTTCATGCCCGACGTGGCGTCCTGGATCTGGTCGCCGCTGATGATCGACGGCGCCAGCAGGTAGGCCACCTTGTGGTCGGTCGAGCAGGTCACCAGGGGCAGATTCGGGTCGTCGTTGCCGGCGAGGATGTCCTCTTTGTCGCAGCGGGTCGCCTGGAACTGCAGCGCGAGGAATTGGACGCCCTGGCGGGTGCTCTGACGCCACTTCTTCTCGTCGGCGATGCGGTCGGCGAGCTCCTTGCGCGGATCGGCGGGCGCCGGCTGCTCAACCGGGGGCACGTCCGCCGGTGGCGGGTTGCCCGCGGGCGCCGGAGGCGGCGCGGGGCTGGGCGGTGGCGGTGGCGGGTCCTGCGGATACGGCCGCGGTTGGGCCGGCGGTCGGCCGGCGGGCGGCGCGGGCTGGGCCGGTGCGGGCTGGCCGGGCGGCGGCGCCTGGCCCGGGGGCGGCGCCTGGCCCGGGGGCGGCGCCTGGCCCGGCGGGGGGGCCTGGGGGGCGGGCTTGGGCTGGAGCTCCTGCGCCGGCATCGAGTTGAGCACCGGGCGGATGTACAGCCGGGCGGTCTGTCCCAGGTTGCGGGCCTCGTTGCCGTCGTTTCCGGGCACGGTGATGACGAGGTTGTCGCCGTCGACCACGACCTCCGAACCGGAGACGCCCAACCCGTTGACCCGCGCGCTGATGATCTGCTGTGCCTGCGCCAGCGCATCGCGGCTCGGACGTGAGCCGTCCGGGGTGCGCGCGGTCAGCGTGACGCGGGTGCCGCCCTGAAGGTCGATACCGAGCTTGGGGGCGGCCCGCTTGTCCCCGGTCAGAAAGACCAGCAGATAGACCCCGACGAGCAGCAACAGGAAAACCGACAGGTAGCGGGCAGGGTGCACCGGCGCCGAAGACGATGCCACGTTCCTTATATCTCCTCGAGAATCGGTTTCGTACCCCGGACAGAGCCTACGTGCCCGTCACCCGCCCCTCACGCAAGCGGTCCGCCGCCGCGGCGGTGCGCCGGGTTTGCCGTCAGGAATCCTTGGTCACCCGGCCCTCGTCGGATTCTGCCAAGTCGTCGGTGTCGTCACCGTCGGCGAGGTCTTCGTCGTCGTCGGGCAGGATCCGGTCGCGGATGGCCAGCTTCATCCATCTGGTCACCACCCCGGGTGCGATCTCGAGGTCGACCGCGTCTTCCGTGATCTCGACCACCGTGGCCTCGAGACCCGACGTGGTGTGCACGCGGTCGCCCGGCTGCAGCGACTCGTGCAGGTCGATGGTGGCCTGCATGGCGCGCTTCTGGCGCCGCGACGCGAAGTACATGAACCCGCCCATGATCAGCAGGAAGGGCAGGAACAGGATCAAACTTTCCATGAAACGGGCCTGTCTTTTCAGTAGTGGCATTCGGTGCATTTGTTGTCGGCGGGTGCCGGACGACCCGCGGGTCGCGCACCTCGTACCGGCCAGTGTGCCAGTGCCGCAGGTCGCGGCCGAGCGCCGCCGTGCACCGCAGGCCCGTCGGCGCGGAGCCGGATAGGCTTTGGTGGCGGCGTGGCAGGCGCGCCGCGGGGAGGAGGACCAGAGTGGCCGGCCTCGAGCAGACACGCCAGCTGATCACCGAAATCCCCGGTCCCGCTTCGCTGGAACTGACCAAACGCCGCACCGCGGCGGTGTCGCACGGGGTGAACGTCTCGTTGCCGGTGTTCGTGGCGCGCGCCTTCGGCGGCATCATCGAGGACGTCGACGGCAACCGGCTCATCGACCTGGCTTCCGGCATCGCGGTGACCACCATCGGCAATTCCTCGCCCCGGGTGGTGGAGGCGGTGCGCGCCCAGGTCGCCGAGTTCACCCACACCTGCTTCATGGTCGTGCCGTACGAGCAGTACATCGCCGTCGCCGAAGAGCTCAACCGGATCACGCCGGGCTCCTTCGAGAAACGCTCGGTGTTGTTCAACTCCGGCGCCGAGGCGGTCGAGAACGCCGTCAAGGTCGCCCGCTCCTACACCCGCAAGCCCGCCGTCGTGGCGTTCAACCACGCCTATCACGGCCGCACCAACCTGGCCATGGCGCTGACCGCCAAGTCCAAGCCCTACAAGAGCGGCTTCGGCCCGTTCGCGCCGGAGGTCTACCGGGCGCCGATGTCCTACCCGTACCGGGACGGCCTGCTCGACAAGGAGCTGGCCACCGACGGGGAGAAGGCCGCCGCCCGGGCGATCGACGTGATCGAGAGCCAGGTCGGGGCCGACAGCCTCGCCGCGGTCATCATCGAACCGATCGCCGGCGAAGGCGGATTCATCGTGCCCGCGGAGGGATTCCTGCCCGCCCTGCTCGACTGGTGCCGCACGAACGAGGTGGTGTTCATCGCCGACGAGGTGCAGAGCGGGTTCGCCCGCACCGGCGCCATGTTCGCCTGCGAACACGAGGGCATCGAGCCCGACCTGATCTGCACCGCCAAAGGCATCGCCGACGGGCTGCCGCTGTCGGCGGTCACCGGCCGCGCGCAGATCATGGACGCACCGCATGTCGGCGGTTTGGGCGGCACATTCGGCGGCAACCCAATCGCTTGTGCGGCGGCACTGGCCACCATCACCACGATCGAAAGTGACGGCCTGATCGAGCGGGCCCGGCAACTGGAACGGCTGATCACCGAACCGTTGTTGCGCCTGCAGGCCGGTGATGACCGGATCGGCGATGTGCGCGGGCGCGGCGCCATGATCGCGATCGAGCTGGTGAAACCCGGCACCGCCGAGCCCGACGCGGAATTGACTCGGAAGCTGTCCACCGCAGCCCACGCGGCCGGCGTGGTCGTGTTGACCTGCGGCATGTTCGGCAACATCATCCGGCTCCTGCCACCGCTGACCATCAGCGACGAGCTGCTGAGGGACGGGCTCGAAATTCTGGGTCAGCTGCTGGGCGAACTGTAAGACCTGGCGACTCGCCCGGACCGAGTGGGCAATGTCACAACGTCCGCCCCGGCGGGGCCGTGGTGGAATACCGTTACTTTAGCTAACGTTCTAATCGTCAGCCGCATCGGCGCCAAACTGACTCACTATCTTCCATTGCAAGGGAATTGTTTATGTCGACCAATCACGACGAGCGGCTCGAGCGCCGCATCGAGGACCTGACCGCAAACGACCCCCAATTCGCCGCCGCCCGCCCCGACCCGTCGGTCGAAGCGGCCCTCGAAGAGCCCGGGCTGCGACTTCCCCAGGTGATCCGCGCCGTACTCGAGGGGTATGCGGACCGCCCGGCGCTGGCGCAGCGCGTGCTGGAGTTCGTCGAGGACCCGGCGACCGGGCGCACGAGGCTCGAGCTGCTCCCCCGCTTCGAGACCATCACCTACCGTCAGCTGGGCGACCGCGTCGGGGCGCTGGGCCGCGCCTGGGCCAGCGACGACGTGCACGTCGGTGACCGGGTCTGCGTGCTGGGCTTCAACAGCGTCGACTACGCCACCATCGACATGGCGCTGGCCACCATCAGCGCGGTGTCGGTCCCGCTGCAGACCAGCGCGTCACCGACGTCGCTCCGGCCCATCGTGACCGAGACCGAGCCCACCGTCATCGCGGCGAGCGTGAACCAGCTGCCCGACGCCGTGGAGCTGATCCTGAGCGGCCACCGGCCCGCCAAGCTGGTGGTGTTCGACTACCACCCCGAGGTGGACGACAAGCGCGAGGCCGTGGAGACCGCCCGCGCGCGGCTGGCGGAAACCGGCGTGGTGGTGGAGACGCTGGCCGAGGTGCTCGACCGCGGCAAGGCGTTGCCGGACGCGCCGCTCCCGGCCAGCGAGGAGTCCGACCCGCTGGCACTGCTGATCTACACCTCCGGCAGCACGGGCGCACCCAAGGGCGCGATGTACCCGCAGAGCAACGTCGCCAAGATCTGGCGCCGCGGCAGCCGGAATTGGTTCGGGGAGAGCGCCGCGTCGATCACCCTCAACTTCATGCCGATGAGCCACGTCATGGGCCGCGGCATCCTCTACGGCACCCTGGGCAACGGCGGCACCGCCTACTTCGCCGCCAAGAGCGACCTCTCCACGCTGCTGGAGGACCTCGAGCTGGTGCGGCCCACCGAGCTGAACTTCGTGCCACGCATCTGGGAGACCCTGTTCGGTGAATTCCAGCGCCGGGTCGAGCGCCGACTGTCCGAGGGCGCCGCGGGTCCGGAGTCCCGCGCGGCCATCGAGGCGCAGGTCCTGGCCGAGCAGCGCCAGTACCTGCTGGGCGGGCGGTTCATCTTCGCCATGACGGGATCGGCCCCCACCTCCCCGGACTTGCGCGCCTGGGTCGAGTCCCTGCTCGAGATGCACCTGATGGACGGCTACGGCTCGACCGAGGCGGGGATGGTGTTGTTCGACGGCGAGATTCAGCGGCCGCCGGTCATCGACTACAAGCTGGTCGACGTGCCGGATCTGGGCTACTTCAGCACCGACCGGCCCTACCCGCGCGGTGAGCTGTTGCTGCGGACCGAGAACATGTTCCCCGGCTACTACAAGCGGGCCGAGACCACCGCCAACGTCTTCGACGAGGACGGCTACTACCGGACCGGCGACGTGTTCGCCGAGGTGGCTCCCGACAAGCTGGTGTACGTCGACCGCCGCAACAACGTGCTGAAGCTGGCGCAGGGCGAGTTCGTGACGCTGGCGAAGCTGGAGGCCGAGTTCGGCAACAGCCCGCTGGTGCGCCAGATCTACGTCTACGGCAACAGCTCGCAGCCCTACCTGCTGGCCGTCGTAGTGCCGACCCAGGCGGCGCTGGCCACGGGTGACCCGGAGACGCTCAAGCCGCAAATCGCCGACTCGTTGCAGAACGTCGCGCGTCAGGTCGGCCTGCAGTCCTACGAGGTGCCGCGCGACTTCATCATCGAGACCACACCGTTCAGCCTGGAGAACGGTCTGCTGACCGGGATCCGCAAGCTGGCGTGGCCGAAGCTGAAGCAGCACTACGGGGAGCGGCTCGAGCAGCTCTACGCCGAGCTCGCCGAGGGGCAGGCCAACGAACTGGCCGAATTGCGCCGCAACGGCGCGAGCGCCCCGGTGCTGCAGACCGTGAGCCGGGCCGCCGCGGCCATGCTGGGCACGGCGAGCACCGAGTTGACACCCGACGCGCACTTCACCGATCTCGGCGGGGATTCGTTGTCGGCGTTGACCTTTGGGAACCTGCTGCGCGAGATCTTCGACATCGACGTCCCGGTGGGGGTCATCGTCAGCCCGGCCAGCGACCTGCAGGCCATCGCCAACTACATCGAGGGCGAGCGCCAGGGCACCAAGCGGCCGACCTTCGCCGCCGTGCACGGCCGCGACGCGGCGACGGTGCACGCCGCCGACCTGACGCTCGACAAGTTCCTCGAGGCCGAGACACTGACCGCGGCACCGAACCTACCGAGGCCAACCACCGAGGTGCGGACGGTGTTGCTGACCGGCGCGACCGGCTTCCTCGGTCGCTACCTGGCGTTGGAATGGCTCGAGCGCATGGACATGGTGGACGGCAAGGTGATCGCCCTGGTGCGGGCCAAGTCCGACGACGAGGCGCGCGCCCGGCTGGACCACACCTTCGGCGTCGGCTCTGCCCAAGGCGACCCGAAGCTGGTGGCGCACTACCGGGAACTGGCCGCCGACCACCTGGAGGTCATCGCCGGCGACAAGGGCGAGGCCAATCTCGGCCTGGACCAGGCGACCTGGCAGCGGCTGGCCGACACGGTCGACCTCATCGTCGACCCAGCCGCCCTGGTCAACCACGTGCTGCCGTACAGCGAGCTGTTCGGTCCGAACGCCGTGGGCACCGCCGAACTGATCCGGATCGCGCTCACCGCCAAGCTGAAGCCGTACACCTACGTGTCGACGATCGGCGTCGGTGACCAGATCAAGCCGGGCCAGTTCGTCGAGGACGCCGACATCCGGCGGATCAGCGCTACCCGCGAGATCAACGACGGCTACGCCAACGGCTACGGCAACAGCAAGTGGGCCGGCGAGGTGCTGCTCCGCGAGGCGCACGACCTGTGTGGCCTGCCCGTCGCGGTGTTCCGGTGCGACATGATCCTGGCCGACACCACCTACGCCGGACAGCTCAACCTGCCGGACATGTTCACCCGCCTGATGCTGAGCCTGGTCGCCACCGGTGTCGCGCCCGGTTCGTTCTACGAGCTCGACGCCGGCGGCAACCGCCAACGCGCGCACTACGACGGCCTGCCGGTCGAGTTCGTCGCCGCGGCGATCTCCACGCTGGGGACGCAGGTGCTGGACAACGTCTCGAGTGGCGATGGGTTCCAGACGTATCACGTGATGAACCCGTACGACGACGGCATCGGGCTCGACGAGTACGTCGACTGGCTGATCGACGCGGGCTACGGCATCCAGCGCATCGCCGACTATGGCGACTGGCTGCGGCGGTTCGACCAGACGATGCGGGGCCTGCCGGAGCGGCAACGCCAGTACTCGCTGCTGCCGCTGCTGCACAACTACCAGAAGCCTTCAGCGCCCATCAACGGATCGATGGCACCGACCGACCGCTTCCGCGCCGCGGTCCAGGAGGCGAAAATCGGCCCCGACAAAGACATTCCGCATGTCTCGGCGCCGATCATCGTCAAGTACATCACCGACCTGCAGCTGCTCGGACTGCTGTAAGGCAACAAAGCGATCGCCCAGCCCCGTCGGGGCTGGGCGATCGCTTTGTTGAAAACGAGTTACTGCTGAGGGTGTGGCCAGCGCAGGTACGCGGCGTTGGCACCCGCGGCCGAGCCCGACCGTTGGCGACGCCACCCCCGCTTGGGCTCCGGGCCGGCAGCCGTCCGCGGCTTGGTCACCGCGCCCGAGGAAACCTCGACCGGCTCGTACGTCGATTCCCGGTACGGTTCGACGGCCGGCTCCGCCGTGGCCGCCGGCGCCAAGGGCTGCACGTCACGCGCCAGGCGCACGGCCGTCCGCGCAAGCACCACGCCGCCCACGAAGATGATCAGCGCGCCGAGTCCGGAGAAGTAGGTGACCTCCAGCACCGCACGCTTGCGTTCGGTGGCTGCGACCGGGTCACCCGGGGAGCCGATCCGCAGCAGCGGCGCGAATTGACCACCGACGACGAACCAGGCGCCGGCCAGGACCGCCAGCCAACCGCCCAGCATCGCCGCCACGCGGTTTCCGGCGACGATCAACAAGAGACCGCCCAGCACGGTCGCGGCTCCAGGCAAGACCTCGAGCCACCCTCGGGCCGAGCTCCACGCCCACTCCCGATCGGGTGTGTAGGCGAAATTGAAGCGCGGTCCGACAAACGGTATTAACGCCCCCCAAGCTCCCAGAATGACCAGGAACAGTCCGCTGACCGCGCCACGCGAACGCGGCATGCTCAGCCCGCGGGGTTGGCCGTCTTCTGCGTATTTCATGACATCCCCTCGTTAAATACCGGGCCTATTTCCGGCCCGGGATGGGTACCCGGCGGTTTCCACTCGTAACCCATGGGGCGGGGCGAAAGCCACCGCCCGGGTGACTGTTGGGGTTGATGAGGCTCTTGTTACTGCCGAAGCCCCAGCAGCAACAGCACGATCGCGATCGCCGGAAAGGCGCCCTGCGTCAGCGCGGGCGGCGCCTTCTCCGGCGCGGACAACAGCAGGACGACCGCGGCCGCGGCCATGGACCCGACGCCGGCGAAAATCAGCGCCGCGCCAACGGCGTTGTGCCGCAAGACAATCGCGGCAATGCCCACGCCGCTGACAACGGCCAGAAACAAGTTGTAGAAGCCTTGGTTGAAGGCCAGCAGCCGGGTGGTCTCGGCCTCCTCGGCGGTGGTGCCGAACGTCGCGCGGGTGCGCGGCGAGGTCCAGGTCAACGATTCCATCACGAAGATGTAGACGTGCAGCAAAGCCGCCAGTCCGGCGAAGACCAACCCGGCTGTGACCATCGCTTTTCCTCCGGCGTTCGCATGTCGCGGCGCGGTTGAACTCTACCGACCCGCGACAGCCCCGGCCGGGCGCGAAACGGCGCCGGCAGCCTTGGCTGCCGGCGCTCTTTCGCCTTACTGGATACGGCCCTAAGCGCCGGCGTGGTGGTGCCGGTGGAACAGGCCGCCCCCGGCGCGTCGACCGAAGACCCCGCGACCGCGGGGCCCGGCCGCCACTCGGTCCGTTTGCGCCGCGGTGCCCCGCGTCTCGTCGTGCATGGCGTCGGCAGCCACCGGCGCCGGTTGCGTCACCACGACGTCTCGCGCATGCCGAACCGCCAGGCGCGCCACGGCAGCCCCGCCCAGGAACACGATCAGGGCACCCAGACCGGTGAAATAGGTGACCTCGAGCAGGGCTCGTTTCAGGTCCGTCGCCGCCACCGGTTGGCCAACGTCCCCGATGCCCAGGGTCGCCGCGAGCGCGCGACCGACCACGAACCAGCCACCGCCAAACACCGCCAGCCAGCCGCCGAGCACGGCGCTGGCGCGATTGCCGGACAAGAGCACCAGCAGGCCACCCACCGCCGCGGCGGCCCCGGGGAGCACCTCCAGCCATCCTTTGGTCGTGGTCCACGTCCAGGCCGGGTCGGCCATGTACGCCCAATCGATGTTGGGTCCAAAGAACGGCACCAGCGCGCCCCATGCACCCAAGAGAATCAGGAGTAGCCCGGTTAGCGCGCCGCGGCTACGTGGCATGTACAGCGCCCGAGGGCGTCCGTCGTCGTAAGTCCTCATCAGAATCTCCTTCACCAGGTATTACTGCTCGCCTGGTTACCCGAGGATGCCGCCGCATAACCGGTCGCGCCCGCGCAGTTAGTTAGCTGTGAAGATCACCCATTGGCCGTGAGATCGCCGGCGCCGGTCGCTTGTCGCATGGTGGCGACCCGTCCCCCAGCTCCGCGGGGGGTACCCCCAGCGCCCGGCTTCGCCGCGCTCGCGATCGTCGCTAGTCGAACAGGCCGGGCTGGCCCAGGCCCGTGACGCCGGCCGGCGGGCTCATGCCCAGGTGCGTCCACGCCTGTGCGGTGGCGACCCGGCCGCGCGGCGTCCGCGCGACCATCCCGGCCCGCACGAGAAACGGTTCGCACACCTCCTCCACGGTGGCGGCCTCCTCGCCCACGGCCACCGCCAGCGTGGAAACCCCCACCGGGCCGCCGCCGAAGCTGCGGGTCAGCGCCGACAGCACCGCCCGGTCCAGCCGGTCCAGGCCGAGTTCGTCCACGTCGTACACCGCCAGCGCGGACTTGGCGACGTCGCGGGTGATCACCCCGTCGGCGCGCACCTCCGCGAAGTCCCGGACCCGGCGCAGCAGCCGGTTGGCGATGCGCGGCGTCCCGCGCGAGCGCCGGGCGATCTCCTCGGCCGCCTCGGCGCCCAGCTCAATGCCCAGGATGCCGGCGGAGCGCGCCAGCACCCGCTCCAGCTCCGCGGGCTCGTAGAAGTCCATGTGTGCGGTGAAACCGAACCGGTCGCGCAGCGGGCCGGTCAGCGCGCCGGACCGGGTGGTGGCGCCGACCAGGGTGAACGGCGCCACCTCCAGCGGTATCGATGTGGCGCCGGGGCCTTTGCCGACCACCACGTCGACCCGGAAGTCCTCCATCGCCAGGTAGAGCATTTCCTCGGCGGGCCGGGCGATGCGGTGGATCTCGTCGATGAACAGCACGTCGTGCTCGACCAGGTTGGACAGCATGGCGGCCAGGTCGCCGGCGCGTTCCAGCGCGGGACCGGACGTCACCCGCAACGACGACCCGAGCTCGGCGGCGATGATCATGGCCAGCGACGTCTTGCCCAGTCCGGGTGGGCCCGACAGCAGGATGTGATCCGGTGTGCCGCCGCGGTTTTTGGCCCCCTCGATCACCAGCTGGAGCTGTTCGCGCACCCGCGGCTGGCCGATGAACTCCCGCAGCGAACGCGGCCGCAGGCTGACGTCGATGTCGCCCTCCCCGATGGCCAGCGCCGGAGAGAGCTCGCGGTCGGAGTAGTCGTCGGTCATTTGGACTTACCCAGCAGCGACAGGGCGGCGCGCAGCGCGCCCGACGTTGTCGCGTCGTGTTCGGTGGCCAGCACCTTGTCGGTGGCCTCCTCGGCCTGCTTGACGGCGAAACCCAGCCCGACCAGGGCCTCCACCACGGGACCGCGCACTGCGTTGCCGTTGAGCACCGGGGCGCCTGGCGCGACGGCGCCCACTTTGTCCCGCAGCTCGAGCACCATCCGTTCGGCGCCGCGTTTGCCGATCCCGGGGACCCGGGTCAGCGCGGCGACGTCGCCGTCGTGCAACACCTGCCGCAGCGCTCCGGCGTCGTAAACCGCCAGCGTCGCCATCGCCAGCCGGGGCCCCACCCCCGACACCGTCAGCAGCGTCAGGAACAGATCCCGGGTGTCGGAGTCGCCGAACCCGTACAGCGTCATCGAGTCCTCGCGCACCACCATCGCAGTGATCAGCCGGGCCTCGGTCCCGGTGCGCAGCGTCGCGAGCGTCGACGGCGTCGCGTTCACCCGGTAGCCGACTCCGGCGGCCTCGATCACGGCGTGATCGAGCGCCACATGGAGCACCTCCCCGCGCACCGAGGCGATCATCGCGCGGCCTTCAGCTTGGCCAGGTAGGCGTGCCGCTGTTGCGCGGACAGCGCCTCGGCCGCGGCCATCCGGGCCATCATCGGCGCCCTCCAGCAATGGCAGACCGCCAACGCCAGCGCGTCCGCGGCGTCGGCCGGTGTCGGTTTGGCTTGCAGGGCAAGGATTTTGGTGATCATCGCGGTGACCTGGGCCTTGTCCGCGGCGCCGTTTCCGGTCACCGCGGCCTTGACCTCGCTCGGGGTGTGGAAGTGCACGTCGATGCCGCGCCGGGCCGCCGCCAGCGCGACCACCCCGCCGGCCTGTGCGGTGCCCATCACCGTCGTCACGTTCAGTTGGGAGAACACCCGCTCGATGGCCACGACGTCCGGTTGGTGGGTGGCCAGCCAATGCTCGACGGCGTCGCTGATTGCCAGCAGCCTCTTGGCCAACGGCGCATTCGACGGGGTGCGCACCACGTCGACGTCCAGCGCGACCACGTTTCGCCCGCGCCCACTTTCCACGACCGACAGTCCGCATCGGGTCAGTCCGGGGTCGACGCCCATCACGCGCATTGCCCGCTCCCACCTGTAGAACAGCTGTTCGATACCCTAGCGGCCGGGACCGACGGCTCCGCGGAGGACACGCGGCGGCGCCGCCAATTCCCGCGTCGGGACGTTACAGCGCCGAACCCCCGGAAAAGCTGTTAGCTTTAGCCGACGTTCGCTCAAGCAATGTGGCAACGGAAGGGTACGCGTGGGATCACTGCTGGTCATTATCGCGATCGTGCTGTTCACCGCGTCCATCGTCGTGCTCATCATCGCTTTGCGACGCCCCAAGCAACCGGGCCCGCCACGCGGCCGCCAGGACCCCTTGTCGTTCAACGCGATGCCGGAATTCGGCCCCCGGCAACTGGGCCCCGGCGCCATCGTCAGCTACGGCGGTGTGGACTACGTGGTCCGCGGATCGGTGACGTACCGCGAGGGCCCGTTCGTGTGGTGGGAACACCTGCTGGAGGGCGGCGAACAGCCGATCTGGTTCAGCGTCGAGGAGGACGACGGACGCCTCGAGCTGGCGATGTGGGTCAGCCGCAAGGACCTCGCGCTGCAGCCGGGCGATCAGTACGTCGTCGACGGGGTGACGTTCCGCGAGTCCGAACGCGGTCGCGCCTCGTTCACCACCGAGGGCACCACCGGCCTGCCGGCGGGCGGCGAGATGGAGTTCATCGACTGCGCCAACTCCGATGAGTCCGCGCTGCTCTCGTTCGAGCGCTGGGCTCCGAACATGCCGTGGGAGGTCTCGACCGGCAAACCGGTGCTGGCCGGCGAGCTGACCGTGTATCCGGCGCCCCCGCCCTCCTCCGCGTAGGAACGCGCAGTGCCGCTTCATCAGCTCGCCGTAGCTCCTTCGGACGTGTCCGGGCTGAAGCTCGGACTCGCGCTCAACGCGCCCGCACCGCCACCGCTGGCGACCTGCCGTCTGCGCCACCCCGGCGGTGGCGCGCTGCTGCTCGGGGTCCTCGGCGCTTCGCACGTCGTGACGGTCGAGCATGCCGCGGGCCGGTTCTCCGAGGAAGTCTCCTGCACGGCACGCGGGCTGGGCGTCGACCTGCCGGAGCGGACCTCCGCGCCCGGCTATTCCCTGGAATCCCGCGCCGACACGTACGACGAGCGCACCTTCCGCCGCATGGCGCGCGACCTTCGTGACCGCTGCGCGCGCGAAAAGGGTTGGCTGGGTGGCTCTTTCCCCGGTGATGACGCCGCGCTGACCGCGTTGGCCGCCGAACCCGACGGCGCGGGTTGGCGTTGGCGGACCTGGCACCTGTATCCGGCCGGCTCCGGCGGAATGGTCATCCACACGACGAGTCGGTGGCATCCGTGAGCCGCAACCGCCTGTTCGTGATCGCCGGTGCGCTGGCGGTCGCCGCCGTCGCGTGCCTGGTGCCCGGAATCATCTTGCTGCAGAAGAACATTGGTTCGTATATCGCCGGCCACTACCACGAGTACTCGCACGATGTGAACGGGACGCGCTACCAGTGCAGCGGATCGCCCAACGACGTGGCGGACACGCTCGCCGAGTATCAGGCCCCCGAGGCGCGTGCCGCCAACGGCAATAGCGAGTATCTGCGCTACAGCAACAACATCGTGATCGTCGGTCCGGACGGCGACTATCCGTGCAGCATTCGGGTCGAACCGCTGAGCGCCGGATACAACCACGGCGCCTTCATCTTCCTCGGGCCCGGCTTCAACCCGGGATCCCCGTCGGGCGGCGCCGGAGGGACGCCCGGCGGCCCCGGCGGAACCAAATGACGGCTCACCACCACAAAGGAGATTCTCAATGACGTTGTCAAGCCGCCGCAGTAGTGGTTGCGGGTTGGTAGACGGCGTGGTCGCGCAGCATGGCCCACAGGACGTTGAGTCGGCGACGGGCCAGGGCCAAGACGGCTTGGGTGTGGCGTTTCCCTTCGGCGCGTTTGCGGTCGTAGTAGGTGCGCGAGGCGGGATCGGTGCGGATGCTGACCAGAGCGGACAGGTAGCAGGCGCGCAGCAGGCGCCGGTCGTAGCGGCGGGGGCGTTTGAGGTTGCCGCTGATGCGGCCCGAATCTCGCGGTACTGGGGCCAGACCCGAGACGCCGGCGAGGCGGTCGACGGAGGGGAAGGCGCTCATGTCGCCGCCGGTGGCGGCGAGGAACTCGGCGCCGAGGATGACGCCGAAGCCGGGCATGCTCAGGATGATTTCGGCGTGGCGGTGGCGGCGAAATCGGTCCTCGATCATCGCGTCGGTGTCGCCGATTTCGGTGTCGAGGGCCATCACCTCCTTAGCCAAGCGGGCGACCACGCCCGCGGCAAGCTGTTGTCCGGGCACGATGGTGTGTTGGGCGTTGGCTGCCTCGATGGCGGCGGTTGCGACCGCATCGGCGTTGCGGGCCTTGCGTTTATGCAAAAAGGCTGCCACCCGGGCGGCACCGGCCCGGCGCAGCCCGTCGGGGGTTTGATAGCCGGTGAGCAGGATCAGCGCGGCCTTGCTTTTGCTGTAGTCAAAGCCACGTTCCAGGGCCGGGAAGTATTCCAGCAGCTGGGCGCGCAGCCGATTGATCGCGCGGGTGCGATCGGCCACCAGATCGGCGCGCCGACTGGTCAGGATGCGCAGTTCGACGGCGATGTCGTCGCCGGGGCGCAACGGTTGCAGGTCGCGGCGCATCCGGGCCTGATCGGCAATCACCGCAGCGTCTTTGGCGTCGGTCTTGCCGTCGCCGCGGTAGCCACCCGAGGCGTGGTGAACAGTGCGGCCGGGAATGTAGAGCAGCCGCTGCTGGGCAGCGATCAGCAGCGTGATCAGCAATGCAGCGCCGCCGGCGTTGAGGTCAATCGCCCAAGTGACTTCTCCGCCATCAGCCAGCGCCGCGACCATGTCGATCAACTCCAGCAGCGCGGCCTCGTCATTAGCGACGCGCCGCGACAGCAACGACTTGCCCTCAGCGTCGATGACCACGCCGTAATGGTCCGCTTTCCCGGCGTCCACACCAGCCCACACAGGTTGTGCCACAACCACCTCCGTTCCCGTCTCGGTTTCTATCAACCCAGCAGACGACCACGCCGGCGTGTCCTTACACAGCGATCACATCGCATCTCTCAATTAGCGGTCGAGTCGTCGCGGGACCCCGGGCGGCCAATCTCCTTCGGCCATCGAAGACAGCAAAACCATGAAAGCCATACCCGACGTCCCCGGGCAGTTGAAAGCCTACGGCCGAGGGCAACAACCACCCTCCAAGAAAGGTAAGGAACCATGTACCTCGCCGTCGAGATCGGCACCGTCGACCTCAATCCCGTCCTCAAAGGCGCAGTCGCGACGATCCTGTACTTCCTGGTCGGCATGGCCGTACTCCTCATCGGGTTCTACGCCGTCGACGTGTTGACCCCGGGCAATCTGCGCCGGCTGGTGTTCATCGACCGCCGCCCCAACGCCGTCATCGTCGCGGGCGCGATGTACATCGCCCTGACCGTGGTCATCATCACCGCCATCGCGAACAGCTATAGCCAGCTGGGCCAGGGGCTGGTCGGCGTGGCGGTGTACGGCCTGATGGGCGTGATCCTGCTCGGGGTAGCGCTGCTCACAATGCACCTGCTGATCCCGGGTAGTTTCCACGAGCACATCGACGAGCCGGAGCTGCACCCGGGATCCTTCGCGGTGGCGCTGATATTGCTCGCGGTGGGAGGCGTCACGGCCGCTGCGGTGTCATGACTTCGGTTGGTGCGCCGGCGTCGGAGATAAGCCGGCCCGAGCCGTCGGTGCGCTGGCGGGCCGTGCTGCTGGCCGCCGTCGCGGCGTGCGCGGCGTCCGGGATCATCTACGAACTCGCGCTGCTGACGCTGGCGGCGAGCCTGAATGGCGGCGGCATCGTCGCCACGTCACTGATCGTCGCCGGCTACATCGCGGCGCTGGGGGTGGGCGCCCTCGTCGTCAAGCCGCTGCTGGCGCACGCGGCCATCGCGTTCGTGGCGGTGGAGGTGCTGCTGAGCGTCGTCGGCGGCTTGTCCGCCGCGGCGCTGTACACGGTGTTCGCCTTCATCGACGACGAGTCGATGTGGATGCTGGCGTTGGGCACCGCCCTGATCGGTGGGCTGGTCGGCGCCGAGGTGCCGCTGTTGATGACGATGCTGCAACGCGGCCGCAGCGCCGGTGCCGCCGACACGGGCCGGACGCTGGCCAACCTCAACGCCGCCGACTACCTCGGCGCGCTGCTGGGCGGCCTGGTGTGGCCGTTCCTGCTGCTGCCGCAGCTGGGCATGATCCGGGGCGCGGCGGCCACCGGAATCGTCAACCTGCTCGCCGCGGTCGTCGTGGCGATCTTCGTGCTGCGCCGGATCGTCTCGACCCGGCAACTGCTGACGGCGCTGTGCGCGCTCGCCGCGGCGCTCGCGCTGCTGGCTACGCTGCTGGCCCGCTCGGCCGACATCGAGACGACGAGCAGGCAACGGCTCTACGCCGACCCGATCATCGCCTACCAGCACTCGGCCTACCAAGAGATCGTGGTCACCCGGCGCGGCAACGACATGCGGCTCTACCTGGACGGCGGCCTGCAGTTTTCCACCCGGGACGAGTACCGCTACACCGAAAGCCTGGTCTACCCCGCGCTTGGGGCCAACCCACGATCGGTCCTCGTCCTCGGGGGCGGCGACGGGTTGGCGGCCCGCGAACTGCTGCGTCAGCCGGGCATCACGAAGATCGTGCAGGTGGAGCTCGACCCCGCGGTGATCCAGCTCGCCCGCACCACCATGCGCGGGGCTAACGGCGGTTCGCTGGACAGCCCGCGCGTCGAGGTGGTGATCGACGACGCGATGCGCTGGTTGCGCTCGCCGCACCCGGACGTCGTCCCGCCCGCGGGATTCGACGCGGTCATCGTCGACCTTCCCGACCCCGACACCCCCGTCCTTGGCCGGCTCTATTCGACCGAGTTCTACGCGCTGGCCGGGCACGCGCTGGCGGCCGGCGGGCTGATGGTCGTGCAGGCGGGCAGCCCGTTCTCGACGCAGACGGCGTTCTGGCGCACCGCCTCCTCAATCCGCGCGGCCGGCTACGCCGTGACGCCGTACCACGTGTACGTGCCGACGTTCGGCGACTGGGGTTTCGCCCTGGCGCGCCGCGGGGGCAGCGCACCCGCACCCACCGTGCCGCCCAACGCGCCCCCACTGCGCTTCCTCAACCAGCGCGTCCTCGACGCCGCCACGGTGTTTCCGGACGACACCCGCCCGCGTCCGCTGGACCCGTCGACCCTGGACAACCCGCGCATCGTCGAGGACATGCGGCACGGTTACGACTAGTTGTGATGTCCAGGGACGTTGTCCTGTTTGGTATCGGTGAGCCTGTGTGACAGGTGAAGGCCTCCCGTTGTGAAGTGGAGCTGTCTAGGAACCGCTTCACAAACCAGGAGGCCTTCGTGTCCCACGCTAATGCTGCTTTGACCCCGCGTGCTCGGTTGAGGCTCGCTGAGCTGATCGTCGAGGGTGGCTGGACCTACGCCGAGGCCGCCAAGATGTTCATGGTCGCACCGCGAACTGCCAAGAAGTGGGCCGACCGCTTCCGCGCCGAAGGTGCGCTCGGGATGATTGACCGCAGCTCCCGGCCGCGGATCAGCCCCACCCGCACTGCGCCTGAGCTCGTGCGACAGATAGTCGGCGTGCGGTGGCGTCACCGGCTCGGGCCCGTGCAGATCGCCGGACGCTTGGGCATGCCGGCATCGACTGTGCACGCAGTGCTGACCCGTTGTCGGATCAACCGCCTGTCGGCCATCGATCGCGCTACCGGTGAGCCACTGCGCCGCTACGAGCACGCTCATCCCGGCGCGCTGATTCACGTCGATGTCACCAAGTTCGGCAACATTCCCGACGGCGGCGGCCACAAGTTCGTGAGCCGACAACAAAGTAAGCACAACGCGATACAGACGGCCCACCGCACCGGTAATCGCGGCGACTCCGCCAAGAATTGGCGTCCCAGGATCGGAACGGCATTCGTACACACCGTCATTGACGACCACTCCCGCATGGCCTACGCCGAGATTTGCACCAATGAGAAAGCTGCCACCGCGATCGGCGTGCTGCAGCGCGCGGTGGCCTGGTTCGCCGAGCGCGGCGTGACCGTTGAACGAGTGCTGTCCGACAACGGGTCTGCCTACAGGTCCAGCGCATGGCGCGACGCTTGCGCCGAACTGCGCATCACCCCTAAGCGGACCCGTCCCTACCGACCTCAGACCAACGGCAAGATTGAGCGATTCCACCGCACCCTCGCCGACGGCTGGGCCTACGCCCAGCTCTACGAGTCAACCGAACAGCGCGACACCGCACTGCCCGGCTGGCTGCATTTCTACAATCATCACCGAGCCCACTCCGCCATCGGAGGCCAGCCACCCGTGACACGACTGACCAACCTCCCTGGACATCACAACTAGTCCTCGTCGAGAGCGGCCAGCACCTCGTCGGACAGGTCGACGTTGGTCCAGACGTTCTGCACGTCGTCGCTGTCCTCCAGGGCGTCGACGAGCTTGAACACCTTCCGGGCGCCCTCGACGTCCACCGGCACGCTGACCGATGGCTGGAAGCTGGCCTCGGCGGACTCGTAGTCGATGCCGGCGTCCTGCAGGGCGGTCCGCACGGCGACCAGATCGGTCGGCTCCGAGATGATTTCGAAACTCTCACCCAGGTCGTTGACGTCCTCGGCGCCGGCGTCGAGAACCGCCGTCAGCACGTCGTCTTCAGTGAGCCCGTTCTTGTCCAGCGTGACGACGCCCTTGCGGGTGAACAGATACGACACCGAGCCCGGATCGGCCATCGTGCCGCCGTTGCGGGTCACCGCCACCCGGACCTCGCCGGCCGCGCGGTTGCGGTTGTCGGTCAGGCACTCGATCAGCACCGCCACGCCGTTGGGCCCGTAGCCCTCGTACATGATCGTCTGGTAGTCGGCGCCGCCGGCTTCCTCGCCGGCGCCGCGCTTCCTGGCACGCTCGATGTTGTCGTTGGGCACCGAGGTCTTCTTCGCCTTCTGGATGGCGTCGTACAGCGTCGGGTTGCCGGCCGGGTCCCCGCCGCCGGTGCGCGCGGCGACTTCGATGTTCTTGATCAGCCGGGCGAACTCCTTGCCTCGGCGCGCGTCCTTGACGGCCTTCTGGTGCTTGGTGGTGGCCCACTTGGAATGGCCGCTCATCGGTGTTTCTTACCTCTTCTGTCTTCGAAACTTCGCCAGACGAGTCTACGTGCACGGCCGGCGCCGCCCGACCGTCCACTCCCCTTGCGGCTCAGCCGCCCCAACCGCCACGGGGACCGAGGGATGTGCGCCGTCGCAAACGTGCTATCGCCGGCGCTATCACTTTCGCGGATCGCATCATCCCCCGGTGCAGGTGTGACTACCGCGTCAGGCGAGCCCGTTGACGATGTCCACGAAGAGTTGGTGCACGCGGCGGTCGCCGGTCATCTCGGGGTGAAACGCCGTCGCCAGCTTCGCGCCCTGGCGCACCGCGACCGCGTGCCCCGACGCCTCGGCCAGCACCTGCACGTCGTCGCCGGCCCGCTCGACCCAGGGGGCGCGGATGAACACCGCGCGCACCGGACCGTCCAGACCGGCGAACGGTATGTCGCCCTCGAACGAGTCAACCTGCCGCCCAAAGGCGTTGCGCCGCACGGTCATATCGATCGCACGCAGGGGCAGAGCTTCGCGCCCGCAGGTGCCGGCGTCAAGGATCTCGCTGGCCAGCAGGATCATGCCGGCGCACGCGCCGTAGGCGGGCAGCCCGTCGGCCAGCAGCCCGCGCAGCGGCTCCAGCAGGTCGAAGTCGAGCAGCAGGTGGCTCATGGTGGTGGACTCCCCGCCGGGAATGACCAGGCCGTCGACCCGATCCAGCTCGCCGCGCCGGCGCACCGGCATCGGCTCGGCCCCGGCCTCGCGCAGCGCCGCCAGGTGTTCGCGGGTGTCACCCTGCAGCGCCAGCACCCCGATCCGCGGGGTGCTCATGGCCGGTACCCGCGCTGGAAGCGGGTCAGCCCCTCCTGCATGACCGCCGCCACCATCTCGCCGGACTGGGTGAAGATCTTGCCCTGGCACAGCGAGCGGCCGCCGCTGGCCGACGGCGACGACTGGTCGTAGAGCAGCCACTCGTCGGCCCGGAACGCCCGCATGAACCACATCGCGTGGTCCAGCGACGCCACCTGCAGATGCTGGCGCACGTCGAGGTGGTTGACCTGCGCCGACCCCAGCAGCGTCAGGTCGCTCATGTAGGCCAGCGCGCAGATGTGCAGCACCGGGTCGTCCGGCAGCGGGTCACGGTGGCGGAACCACACCTGCTGCTGGGAGGCCTTGCCGGGCGACAGCTGCAGCCGCTCGCGCGGCACGATGCAGACGTCCCATTCCTCGAACTGCTTGAAGCCGGCGTCGTCGAACACCTGGATCGAGTCCAGGCCGGGCAGCCCGTCGGGCGGCGGCGCGGCGGGCATCACGTCCTGGTGGTGGATGCCCTCCTGGTCGGTCTGGAAGGACGCCCCCATGCTGAAGATGATTTCGCCGTGCTGGATGGCGTTGACGCGCCGGGTGGCAAACGAGCCGCCGTCGCGGGTGCGCTCGACGATGAAGACCGTGGGCTCGTTGGCGTCGCCGGGCCGCAGGAAATAGCCGTGCAGCGAGTGCACCTGATAGCGGGGTTCGACGGTGCGCACCGCCGACACCAGCGACTGGCCGGCGACATGCCCGCCGAACGTTCGCTGGAAGTATCCCGACTCCGGGCTGAACACCCGACCGCGGTAGATGTTGACCTCGAGTTGCTCGAGATCGAGGATCTCTTCGATCGCCAACGATAGCCCCGGCTTACCAGCCGCGTTCGGCCAGCCGATGGGGCTGCGCGATCTGCTCGACGTTGATGCCGACCATCGGCTCGCCCAGGCCGCGCGACACCTTGGCCAGCACGTCGGGATCGTCGTAGAACGTGGTGGCCTTGACGATGGCGGCGGCGCGCTGCGCGGGATTCCCGGACTTGAAGATCCCCGAGCCGACGAAGACGCCCTCGGCGCCGAGCTGCATCATCATCGCCGCGTCGGCGGGGGTGGCGATGCCGCCCGCGGTGAACAGGGTGACGGGCAGCTTGCCGGCCCGGGCCACCTCGACGACGAGGTCGTAGGGCGCCTGCAATTCCTTTGCCGCGACGTACAATTCGTCTTCCGACATCGATGCCAGCCGGCGGATCTCGCCGCCGATCGCCCGCATGTGCGTGGTGGCGTTGGAGACGTCCCCGGTGCCGGCCTCGCCCTTGGACCGGATCATGGCCGCGCCCTCGCTGATGCGCCGCAGCGCCTCGCCGAGGTTGGTCGCCCCGCACACGAACGGCACGGTGAACTTCCACTTGTCGATGTGGTGGGTGTAGTCCGCGGGGGTCAGCACCTCGGACTCGTCGACGTAGTCGACACCGAGGCTCTGCAGGATCTGCGCCTCGACGAAATGGCCGATGCGCGCCTTGGCCATCACCGGGATGGTCACCGCGGCAATGATGCCCTCGATCGTGTCGGGGTCGCTCATCCGCGACACCCCGCCCTGGGCGCGGATGTCGGCGGGCACGCGTTCCAGCGCCATGACTGCGACGGCGCCGGCGCCCTCCGCGACGCGGGCCTGCTCCGGGGTGACGACGTCCATGATGACGCCGCCCTTGAGCATCTCGGCCATGCCGCGCTTGACGCGCGCGGTTCCGGTTCGCCCGCTGCCGTTGGGTGAAGCGGCGCTATCCACTGCTGATCTCCTTCAACCGATTGTCTGTCCAGTCTAGTGGGGGTCGGAAGCGAGTTTTCCCACCGCGGATTCACAAAGGGCCGATTGACCCTAGGCCCGCAAACCGGCCGTTTGTTACACACGTTTTCGTTATTTTGCTCGTGTGGCTACCTAGTTGCGGAGACGGCGGCCGCCACGGGGTTAGGGAGGGATCGCGATGGTGCCGGATTTTGGGTTGTTGCCACCCGAGATCAACTCCGGCCTGATGTACGCCGGGCCGGGGGCGGGTTCCATGCTGGCCGCCGCGGCCGCGTGGGCCGGTCTGGCCGCCGAGCTGGGTTGGGCGGCGTCGTCGTATGGGACGGTGATCTCGGCGCTGACCAGCGGGCCATGGCTGGGCCCGTCGGCCGTGGCGATGGCCGCAGCGGCCAGCCCCTATGTGACCTGGCTGGCGTCGACGGCATTGCAGGCCGAGCAGGCGTCGCCCCAGGCCACCATGGCCGCGGCCGCCTACGAGGCGGCGTTCGCGATGACGGTGCCCCCTCCGGTGATCGCCGCCAACCGCGCACAGTTGATGACGCTGGTCGCCACCAACTTTTTCGGTCAGAACACCCCGGCGATCATGGCCACCGAGGCCCACTACTCCGAGATGTGGGCGCAGGATGCCGCCGCGATGTCCGCCTACGATGCCAGCACGCTGGCGGCGGCCGCGCAATTGACGTCTTTCGACGAGCCGCCCGGCGGTCTGGGCGGGTCCCCTCAGGCCGTGGACAGCGCCCCGGCGGCGGTAGACCAGGCGCAGTCGGCCATGTCAGACGCCCAGCTGGTGGCGAATCTCTATAGATCGTTTGGACTTTCGCCCTCCTCGGCCTCGGGTCTGTCGCCGCTGGAGATGCTTTCCATGGGCGGCGAGTTCGGGATGCAACCGCTGAGCATGATCGTGAGTCAGCTCTTCGGCCAGTTCCTGGGTGGCGGCAACCCGTTGATGGGCGGCGCCATGGGCGGCATGCCGATGCTGGGTTCCCTGGCGTCCACGGCCGGTTCGGCGATGGGCGCGCTGAATCCCGCGCAGCTGAGCGCTCCAGCGGTGTTGGCGGACGTGGGGCGGGCGGGCTCCATCGGGCCGTTGTCGGTGCCGCCGAATTGGGCCACCGAGGTGCAGGCGACCACGCCGAGTGCTCCGGTTTCGGCGTTGCCGACCGGTGGTGTGAGTCAAGTCGCGGCCAACGTGCCGAGAATGCCGTTCAAAGCCCCGATCAGCGCGGCCGAGCGCGGCCCGGGTGCCGCCACTCCAGTGGGCGAGGGGTCCCGCGCCGCCGTGGTACCGCGCACGGTGGTCGGCTAGCCAGGGGGAGATGCGATGTCGTTTGTGGTCACGGCCCCGGACACATTGGCAGCGGCCGCCGCTGATCTGCAGGGAATCGGGTCGACGATAGCCGCCGCCGACGGGGCCGCGGCCACCCCGACGACCGTCGTGTTTCCGCCGGCCGCGGATGCGGTATCGGTGCGCACCGCGACGCTGTTCGCCGCGTACGGCCAGCGCTACCAGGAGCTCAGCGCGCGGGCGGCGGCGTTTCATGACCAATTTGTGCAAACGCTGATCGCCAGCAGGGATTCGTATGCCGAGGCCGAGGCCTCCAATGCCGCCGCCACGCAGCTGACGTCGGGGCTCCCAGCGCAGACCGCCAACGCGACGGGCAGCCAATTGTTGAGTCCCGCGCTGGCAAGCCCGATGCAGAGCACCCCGACGACGACGACGTCGAGCAACGTGGCGTTGATCATGGGCGGCACCGGAAACCCGCAACCCAACGCGGCCTACCTGAGTTCCGTCTACAACACCTACATCGCCCCGCATTACCCCGGCTATAGCCCGGTTGGCCTGACCACGCCCGAGGACTTCTGGCCCGTCACCGGCCTCACCAGCCAAACCTTCGGCCAGTCGGTCCGGCAGGGCGTCGCGATACTGAACAATGCGATCATGAGCGAAACCGGTGCGGGCAATCATGTTGTGGTATTGGGTTATTCGCAGAGCGCCACGATCGCCACCCTCGAGATGCGCTATCTGGACGCCCTGCCCGCCGCCATCCGGCCGAGTTCGGACCTGCTGTCGTTCGTGCTGCTGTCCGACCCGAACGTTCCCGGCACCGGCATCCTCACGCACTTCATTCCCGGCTTCGGCGCGTTTCACGTGCTGACTCCGGTGGACACCCTGTACCAGACCGCCATCTACACGGTCCAATACGACCCCATCGCCTACTTCCCGCGGAGCATCTTCAACATCGCGGCGGACCTCAACGCCCTCCTGGGTTTCCCCTACCTGCACTCGACATATCCAAACCTCACCGTCGCGCAGCTGGCCACCGCCATCCAGACGCACATCGGCGTGACCACCTATTACCTGATTCCCACCCAGAATCTGCCGCTGCTGGAACCGCTGCGCATGATCCCGATCCTGGGGGACCCGCTGGCCGACCTGCTCCAGCCCTTCATTCGGCCGTTCGTCGATTTCGGGTACGCCACCGGGCTTCCCGGGCCGTTCCAGTCCATCTCGATCACCGCTGCCGGTAGCCTGCCTCCGGTTGCCGCCCAGGCGATCCCGGAACCGATCGTCGCGGCGTTGAGCCCGCCACCCGACTTCCCTGCCTCCTTTGACAGGCTTTAGCCCGCTGGATCAACGGATGGAGTGCAGCGGGCCCGGCGCGCGGCCGCCGGCCAGCGCGGCCGCGTCGGTGAGCAGTTCGGCCAGCTGCATCGGGTACACCGTCTCGCCGGCCGCGGCCAGTCGGGCGATGTCCGCGGCATCACACCAGCGGTGGCCGTGAATGTAGCTGTGTTCGAAGTCGGTTCGGCCCGCGCCGGAAGGCTCGAACCGGCGGGTGCGGTAGACGAAGTAGAACTCTTCGCTGTCGATCAGGGAGTCGTTGAACTCGAATACCTCGTCGCGCCGCCAGACAGGGCCGATCATCTCGCCCGGCGCCACTCGTAACCCGGTCTCCTCGGCCAGCTCCCGGGCGGCGGCCTCGGCCAACCGCTCCCCCTTGCGCACCTCGCCACCGACGGTGATCCACCATTTCGGCGCGTCCTCGCGGGCCAGCGCCGGATCCGAACCGCGCAGCAACAGCACCGCGCCGGCCTCGTCGAGCAGCACCACCCGCGCCGAGGTGCGGTGGTCGAGCACCCCGTGGTCGCCGTGGGCCAACGCGTGGGGCCGTTCGACGATCTCGAAATAGCTTGGCAGCGCGGCGGTTCCACCGAGGTGGAACAGGCGGACCAGGGGCCGCTCGGCCAGCGCCAGGGTGTCGCGCACCGCGTCGTTGTGGAACCGGCGCGCCAGCAGCACCCGGGCCTCGGCGTCGGCCAGCTCGGCGATCAGTCCCGTCGGCAGCGAGGCCGGATCGACGACCGCCAGCGCGGCCGACAGCTCGTTCTCACAAGACTCACGCGCGTGCCGCGGCGCGCCCTCGGCGGCGTCGGCCAGCGCGGCCAGTCGCCTGCCCTCGGAGGAACCGCCGTAGGCGTCGATGGCGACCGCCCGTGCGACCACCGCGCGCCGGGCCAGCGCGCCGTCGAGCGCCTGCCACGACAGGTCGTAGCGGACGTGCAACCGGTCCAGCCGGTTGGCCGTCTGGTAGGCCCAGGCGCCCAGGATCGCGAGCAGCCCGACGAACACCGCGAGGGCGACCAACAGCCACGTCATCAGCCGGCCACCTGAACCTTGGCGCCGGACGCGGCGACCGTCTCGTAGACCCGCATGATCTGGCTGGCCACCACCGACCAGTCGTAGCGCTGGACCGCCGCCGAACCCGCCGCCACATAACGTTCACGCAGCACATCGTTTTCTAGCACCGAAACCAGGGCGTCCGCGAGCGCGGGCCCGTCGCCGACCGGCACCAGGCGCCCGACTTCGCCGTCACCCAGCACGCGCCGGAAGGCGTCCAGGTCGCTGGCCACCACCGCGGTGCCGGCGGCCATCGCCTCGACCAGGACGATGCCGAAGCTCTCGCCCCCGATGTGGGGCGCGCAGTACACGTCGGCGCTGCGCATCGCCGACGCTTTCCCGGCGTCGTCGACCTGCCCCAAAAACCGCATGTGCCTCACCAATTCGCCCGCCTGCCCGCGCAATTGGTCCTCGTCGCCGCGGCCGACGATGAGCAGCTGAACATCCGGGAAGCGCTGGACCACCCCGGGCAGCGCCTCGAGCAGGACCGACATGCCCTTGCGGGGCTCGTCGTAGCGGCCCAGGAACAGCACGGTCCTGCCCGGCCGCGGATAGCCGTCCAGCGGGGGCGCCGAGGCGAACGAGTCGACGTCGACTCCGTTGGGAATCTCGACCGCGTCGGTCCCCAACGCCTCCACCTGCCAGCGGCGGGCCAGGTCGGACACTGCGATCCGGCCGACGATCTTCTCGTGCATGGGCCGCAGGATGCCCTGGAAGACGGTCAGCGTCAGCGACTTGGTGGTCGAGGTGTGAAACGTCGCGACGATCGGACCTTCGGCGATGTTCAGGGCCAGCATCGACAGGCTCGGCGCGTTCGGCTCGTGCAGGTGCAAAACGTCGAAATCGCCTTCGGCCAACCATTTCTTGACCTTGCGGTGGGTCGCCGGGCCGAACCGCAGCCGGGCGACCGAGCCGTTATAGGGAATGGGGACGGCCTTCCCCGCGGACACGACGTAGTCGGGCAGCACCGCGCGCGGCGAAGCCGGCGCCAGCACGCTCACCTCCTGCCCCCGCCGGCGCATCACCTCGGCCAGCTGCAGGACATGCGACTGCACCCCGCCCGGGACATCGAACGAGTAGGGGCAGACCATCCCGATTCGCATCAGGTGTCCTCGAGCCGGGCCAGCTTGACCTGCCTTTCAGTCGGCAGGTCGGCCAGCCACTGCGGTTGCAGCATGTGCCAGTCCTCGGGGTGCGCGGCGATGTTTTCGGCGAATCGGTCGGCGAGCGCCTGGGTGATGGCGCCGACGTCGCCGCTGCTGCAATCCAGGGGTTCGAACACGTGAAATCCCCAGCCGTCGCCGTCGAACCAGCAGTGCACCGGAAGCAAGGCCGCCCCGGTCGCGATCGCCAGCTTCGCCGGACCGGCCGGCATCCGGGTGGCTTCGCCGAAGAAGTCGACCTGCACACCGGTGCGGGTGAGGTCCCGATCGGACATCAGGCAGACCAGCCCGTCGTCTCGCAGCCGGTCGCACAGCACCTCGAAGGGCGGCCGCTCGCCTCCGGACAGCGGCAGCACCTCGAAGCCGAGGCTCTCGCGATAGCGGACGAAACGCCGGTACAGCGACTCGGGTTCGAGCCTTTCCGCGACGGTGGTGAAGGTGCCGCGCGTCTGCGTGAACCACACCCCGGCCATGTCCCAGTTGCCGCTGTGGGGCAACGCGCATATCGCGCCGCGGCCCGCCGTCAGCGCCGCATCCAGGTTGTCGGCGCCCCGGAACGCGGCGTCGAGTTCGCCGGCCAGCGCGCGCCGGTCCATCGACGGCAGGCGAAACGCCTCCCGCCAGTAGCGGGCATAGGACTCCAGCGATGCCCGCATCAGGTCGTCGGAAACCTCGGCGGGCGGGACGCCGATGACGCGGGCCAGGTTCTTGCGCAGCTGCTCCGGTCCGCCGCCGCGGGCCGCGTAGCGCGCCCCGGCCTCGAACGCGGCGCGCGCGGCGAACTCCGGCAACGCCCTCACCGCCATCCAGCCGGCCGCGTACGCCCAGTCGCTCGCGGCGCCGGACACCCGGCGCCGCCGACCGGCGATCAGCCCCATGCCCGGGATCACGGCATGCGCTCCGTCGCACCGGGCGAGGTCCACACCGTGCGCAGCCGCTGCACGCAGGTGAGCACGCTGGCCGCCGCCAGCAGCCACATCGCCACGGGCAGCGCGGGCGGCCAGTCAACGAACGGGAAGTCGGCTACGCCGGCACCGACCAGCACGATGATCAGCCGCTCCGGGCGTTCGATGATGCCGCCGTCGCCGCGCAGCCCGCTGGCTTCGGCTCGCGCCTTGATGTAGGAGATCACCTGCGAGGTGACGAGGCAGATCATGGTCGCCACCGCGAGCGGTTCGTCGTGCATGCCGAAGGCGACCCACCACAGCAGGCCGCAGAACACCGCGCCGTCGCTGACGCGGTCGCAGGTGGCGTCCAGCACGGCGCCGAAGCGGGTGCCGCCCCCGCGCTCGCGGGCCATGGCCCCATCGAGCATGTCGAAGAGCACGAAGAACCACACCACGCAGCTACCGGCGAACAACTTGCCCATCGGGAAGAGCGTGAGCGCACCGGCCACGGACCCGGTGGTGCCCAGGACGGTGACCAGGTCCGGGGTCAACCCAAGCCGCAGGCACGCCTTGGCGGTCGGGGTGGTGAGCCGCGCGAACGCCGCCCGCGACAGGAACGGCACCTTGCTCATGGCTGCTTTGCCCACTCCGTGGCCAGCAGCTGGCGGGTTTCGCGCAGCAACTGCGGAATCACTTTGGACCCGCCGATGATGGTGATGAAATTCGCGTCGCCACCCCAGCGCGGCACGACGTGCACGTGCAAATGTTCGGCCAGCGACCCGCCGGCCGACGTGCCCAGGTTGAGGCCGACGTTGAAGCCGTGCGGCCGCGACACGTTCTTGATGACGCGAATTGCCTTCTGCATGAAGGACATCAGCTCCGCGCTCTCCTCCGCGGTGAGGTCCTCCAGCTCGGACACCCGCCGGTACGGCACCACCATCAGGTGCCCCGGGTTGTACGGGTAGAGATTGAGCACGGCGTAGACGAGTTCGCCGCGGGCGACCACCAAGCCTTCCTCGTCGGACAGCAGCGGGATGTCGGTGAACGGCTGCTCGGTCTTGCCCGAGGAGTTGGGGTCGCGCTTGAGCGGCGCTTCGGCCAGGTAGTTCATCCGGTACGGCGTCCACAGCCGCTGCAGGTGGTCGCTCTGGCCCACACCGGTGTCCATGATGGTGTCGTCGGCGCGTTCGTCTTCGGTCACTGTCTACTCACCGCCGGTTACCTTCACGAGTTCGGCCGTGGGGGCGGCATTCTCGCGCTCGGCGATCCACGCCACGATGGCGTCGACGGCGCTGTCGCGGGGCACGCCGTTGATCTGCGTGCGGTCACCGAAGCGAAAGCTCACCGCCTTCGCCTGGACGTCGCGGTCACCGGCGAGCAACATGAACGGCACCTTCTGGCCGGTGTGGTGGACGATCTTCTTGGCCATCCGATCGTCGCTGCTGTCCACCTCTACCCGCACTCCGTGCGATTTCAGTTGCGCGGCAACGCTTTCCAGGTAGGGAACGTGCTCGTCGGCGACCGGGATGCCGACCACCTGCACGGGCGCCAGCCACGCCGGGAACGCCCCCGCGTAGTGCTCGGTGAGGATGCCGAAGAATCGCTCGATCGATCCGAACAGCGCGCGGTGAATCATCACGGGCCGCTGGCGGGTGCCGTCCGGGGCGGTGTATTCCAGCTCGAAGCGCTCCGGGAAGTTGAAGTCGACCTGGATGGTCGACATCTGCCAGCTGCGGCCCAGCGCGTCGCGCGCCTGCACGGAAATCTTCGGTCCGTAGAACGCCGCACCGCCGGGGTCGGGAACCAGTTCGAGGCCCGACTCGGCCGCCACCTCGGCCAGGGAGTTGGTGGCCTGTTCCCACATTTCGTCGGTGCCGACGAATTTCTCCGGGTCCTTGGTGGAGAGCTCCAGATAGAAGTCCTCCAGGCCGTAGTCGCCGAGCAGTTCGAGGACGAATCGCAGCAGCGACGCGAGTTCGCCGTGCAGCTGCTCGCGGGTGCAGAAGATGTGCGAGTCGTCCATGGTGAACCCGCGCGCCCGGGTCAGCCCGTGCACGACGCCGGACTTTTCGTAGCGGTACACGGTGCCGAATTCGAAGAGCCGCAACGGAAGTTCGCGGTAGGAGCGCCCCCGCGACCGGAAGATCAGCGTGTGCATCGGGCAGTTCATCGGCTTGAGGTAGTAGTCCTGCCCGGGCTTGCGCACCGTTCCGTCGTCGTCGAGCTCGGCGTCGAGGTGCATCGGCGGGAACATCCCCTCGGCGTACCAGTCCAGGTGGCCCGAGGTGTGGAACAGCTGCGCCTTGGTGATGTGCGGGGTGTTGACGAATTCGTACCCGGCCTCGATGTGCTTGCGCCGCGAGTACTCCTCCAGCTCCCGGCGCACGACGCCGCCCTTGGGGTGGAAAACGGCCAGCCCCGAACCGATTTCGTCGGGGAAGCTGAACAGGTCCAGCTCGGTGCCCAGCTTGCGGTGGTCGCGGCGCTGGGCCTCCGCGAGCAGCTCGAGGTGGCGGTCCAGCGCCTCCTGCGACTCCCAGGCCGTGCCGTAGATGCGTTGCAGGCTCGCGTTTTTCTGGTCACCCCGCCAATAGGCGGCGGAGCTTCGGGTCAGCTTGAACGCCGGGATGTGCTTGGTGGTGGGGATGTGCGGCCCGCGGCACAGGTCGCCCCACACCCGTTCGCGGCTGCGGGGATTGAGGTTGTCGTAGGCGGTCAGCTCGTCGCCGCCGATTTCCATGATGTCGGGGTCGCCGGACTTGTCGTCGACGAGCTCGAGCTTGTAGGGCTCGTTCGCCAACTCCGAGCGCGCCTGGTCTTTGGACTCGTACACGCGGCGCTCGAACAGCTGTCCCTCTTTGACGATCTGGCGCATCCGCTTTTCCAGCGCCGCCAGATCCTCGGGGGTGAACGGCTCCGCCACGTCGAAGTCGTAGTAGAAGCCGTCGGTGATGGGCGGCCCGATCCCCAGCTTGGCTTCGGGGAAGAGACCCTGGACGGCCTGGGCCAACACGTGCGCGGCCGAGTGCCGGATGACGCTGCGCCCCTCGTCGGTGTTGGCCGCCACCGGGACGACCTCGACGTCGGTCTCGGGCACCCAGCTCAGGTCCCGCAGCTTGCCCTCGGCGTCGCGCACCACCACGATCGCGTCCGGGGCGCCCCGGCGCGGCAGCCCGGCCTCGCCGACCGCGGCGGCCGCGGTAGTCCCGGCGGGCACCCGGATCGGGGCTGCTCGGACGTCGTCGGCGGGGGCACTCATCGGGTCAATTCTCCAGGTTCGGACATGTCGGAACGATGGCGACCATGCTATCCGTGCGGCCGACCACCACCCGACACCGCCAGGCCAGCACTGATTGACCCCTCGATCGAAGTGCGCCTACCGTGCCAGCGTGGTCACGACGATCGAACGGTTGGCCGGGTGGGCCGCCGCCCTTCGTCTCGGCGATGTCCCGGACGCGGTGGTCGACCTGTGCCGCACCCAGCGCCGATCCGTGTTCGCGGCCACGGCCGCATCGGCCCGCGACGTAGCGTCACGGCGCGTGCTCGCCGGCGTGGAAAGCTGGGCCGGCGACGGCCCCGCAGCTGTGCCGGGATTACACCGCTCCGTCGCCGTCGACGACGCCCTCTACGCCGCGGCCGCGTTGTCCATCGCGCTCGACTTCGACGATTACATGTGCTTCGCCCACGCCGGCCACTCCGCTGTATGGGTACCGGTACTGCTCGCCGCCGAGACCGGCGCCTCGGCGGCCGAACAACTCACCGCCCAGGTGGCGGCCAACGAGCTCGAGGCCCGCCTGGGCGGCGCCTGCCTGCTCGGGCCGCTCAATGGTCAGTTGTGGTCGTTCGTGCATGCCGCCGGGGCCGCCGTGGCCACCGGGCGGCTGCTTGGACTCGGCGCGGGCCGGCTGGCGCATGCCCTGGCCCTTGCCCTCTACCAGGCTCCGCGGCCCACCGTGCCGGGGTTCATGGCCCCCGATTCGAAGCTGCTGACGGCGGCCGAACCGACTCTGGCCGGTGTCCGGGCCGCCCGACTCGCCGCCAATGGCGTCACCGGTCCACTCGATGCGCTCGACCACCCGCAGGGCTTCTTCGATGCGTTCTCCTACGCGCCGCTGCCCGCGCTTCTGGGTGGGCTTGGCTCCGATTGGGCGACACGGACTCTGAGCGTCAAGCGGTATCCCGGTTGCGCTTATGTCGACACGACCGTCGACGCGCTGCACGAACTCGGGCCGCCGCCGGCCGCCGAAGTCGCGTCGGTGGTCGTCGACGCCGGCGTGCTGACCTGCGGGATGGACGCCATGTCGCACGGGTACACGGCCGAGCGCGTGCCCACACCGGTGACCATCAACTTCTCGATCCCGTGGACCGTCGCCGCCACGCTTGTCGCCGGCCGGCTCACGCCGGACGAAGTCAACGAGGAATGGCTGGCCGGTCACCACCGCGAGCTGGCCGACGTCGCCGCCCGGGTGTCGTTGCGGCACGACTGGTCGCTCACGCTGCGAACAGCCGAGGCGATGGCCCCGCTTCTTCCGGTTCGCGCCATGACGGCGGGGACGCCCACCCGCCGGCTGCTCGGCGCCGTCCGGCGAACTCGCCGGGAACACAAGGGCGTTCGCTTCGCCATCGGCGACGGCATCGCCCTACTCCGCGCCCTGCGGGATGGCGGACTCGGCGCGGCTGGGCGGGCAGCGACGGGACGGTTGTGGGCGCCGGCGGCACTTGACGCGTTCACCATGACCTTCCCGGCCCGGGTGCGGGTGAGGTTGCGCGACGGCCGGGAGCTAGCGGCCGAATGCGCTGTTCCACACGGCGGGGCCGGCAACGCGAAAACCAGTCCCGACGCCGTCAGCCGCGAAAAGCTTTCGGCGAGCGGCCCTGCGGTGTGGGGCCAACAACGGTCCGACGACATCGTCGAGGCGATCGACGGCGACGCCGACGACCTGTGGCGCCTGCTGGGCCGTCAGGGCTGACCGGGCTTGAGCCGGACGAACAGCGCGTCGGCCTCCGTCAGCAGCGTGTCGCCGTCGGTCAACCGGCCGGACACGAAGATCTTGCGCCCGTCCACCCTGTCGATGCCCGCGTCGAACTGCAGCTCCTTCTCGATGGGCACGATGTGGCGGTAGTCGATCTTCAGGTAGGCCGTGCGCTGGTAGGGCCCGCCGGTGAGCACCGAGGACGTCAGCCCGAGCACGCTGTCGAACAGCATCCCCAGGCACCCGCCGTGCACGGCGCCGTTGCGGCCCAGGTGAAACCGGGCGAAGCGGGCCGTACCGTGGATCCGGCCGTCGTCGCCCTTGCTCGCCTTCATCGGGATGCTCAAGATGTTGCCGCGCATGGGCAGGTCCATGCGGCGCCCCGACGGGGATGCCCATTCGTCGGCGTCGAACGGGCTCAGCAACGACGACACCTTGTCCAGCAGGTCGGCGGCCTCGGTGATCACCGCGTCGGGCGCGTCGACGGCGCGGGCGTGGTCCTGCAGGGTGCGCACGGCGTCGATGAACCTGCCGTAGTCGGGCCCGCCCTTGGTCGTCGGCTCGGGCGGGTTGAACCCGCCGCCGCGATGCTGCTCATGTTCCGCCACCACCACACCGTATTGGGCCGGAAGCGCACGGCGCGCGGCGGTCACACCGTCTGTTGCGCCCCGGCCGCCGAGAGGGTTTCGAACTCGTCGTCGGACAGCGTGATCTCGGCGGCGGCGACGTTCTCCTCCAGGTGCGCCACCTTCGATGTGCCCGGAATGGGCAGCATCACCGGCGACCGTTTCAGCAGCCAGGCGAGCGCAAGCTGCGACGCAGTCGCGTCATGCTCGCCGGCTATACGCTGCAGCGGGCCGTCGGGAGCGGCCAGCGGACCCGCGGCCAGGGGGAACCACGGGATGAAGCCGATACCCCGCTCGGTGGCGGCGTCCAGCAGCGGTTCGGCGCCGCGGGCGGCCACGTTGTACATGTTCTGCACCGACACGATCTCGGTGATCCGCTGCGCCGCGTCGAGCTGATCGACGTCGATCTCGGACAGGCCGATGTGGCGGATCTTGCCCTCGTTCTTCAGCGCCACGAGCTCGCCGACCTGATCGGCCAGCGGGAAGTTCTTATCGATGCGGTGCAGCTGGAACAGGTCGATGGTGTCCACGCCCAGGCGGCGCAGGCTCATCTCGCATTCCTGGCGTAGATAGCTCGGATTGCCCAGCGGGATCCAGATGTCCGGCCCGGTGCGCAGCAGCCCCGCCTTGGTCGCGATGACCAGACCCTCGTAGGGGTGCAGCGCCTCGCGAATGATGTCCTCGGAGATGTACGGGCCGTAGGAGTCCGCGGTGTCGATGAAGTTCACGCCGAGTTCGACGGCGCGCCGCAACACCCGGACACATTCGTCGCGGTCGGCGGGTGGGCCCCAGACACCCTTGCCGGTCAGGCGCATGGCGCCGAAGCCGAGTCGGTTGACGGTCAGGTCGCCGCCGAGGGTGAACGTTCCGGACGCTTGTGCAACGGTTTTCGAGTTTTGTGCGGTCACTTTTATGACCGTACGCCGGAAATGTGGCCGCGCATCTTGGCGTGGCAAGCTGGGCGGGTGGACCTAGCAGCGCTCGAGGAACTCCCGTTGACCTACCCCGAGGTGGGGGCGACCGCGTCCGGCACGCTGCCCGCGGGATACGGCCACCTGCACACGGAGAAACAGATCGGCACGGGGCGGCAACGCTTCGAGCGGGCCGCCGACGCCGTCATGCGCTGGGGCATGCAGCGCGGGGCCGGCCTGCGGGTGCGGGCCAGCTCCGAGGTCGCCGAGGTCGGCACCGTGGTGTTGGTGCGGATGGGTTTTCTGCCGGCGCCGTGCCGGGTGGTGTATGTCATCGACGAGCCCGACATCCGCGGATTCGCCTACGGCACCTTGCCGGGACATCCGGAGTCCGGCGAGGAACGCTTCGTCGTCCGGCGCGACCCCGTCACCTCCGCGGTGTTCGCGGAGGTGACGGCGTTCTCGCGGCCCGCGACGTGGTGGAGCAAGGCCGCGAGCCCGCTGGTGTCGGTGGCCCAGCGCCTGATCGCCAAGCGCTATCTGCGCGGGGTGTGAGCCACCGGGGTCATCGGCGCCCGATGCTGCCGCTGTGCACGCCCTGCGCGAGCCGGGCGAGCGCGATGGCGCCGACCAGCAGACCGAAGTCCCGCAGCGCCACGTCGTAGAAGCCGGGCCCGGTGACCAGGTCGAGGATGATTCCGGCCAGCCACGCCGCGACCACCCACGCGCCGAACCGCGGAGCGATGGCGACCAGCACACCGGCGACGATCTCGATCACGCCGACCAGATACATGCATTGATCGGCGGTGCCGGGCACCAGGTCGTCAATCCAGCCGGCCAGGTACATGCTCCAGTGATGCGGGTGGGTCAGCACGTTGAAGAACTTATCCAGCCCGAAGACGATGGGCGCGATGGTGAAAACGGTGCGCAGCGCGTAGTACGCCGACAGCGCCGGGTCCTTCAGCTGGGAAGCGACCGGGGAGTTTGCGTGGGTCGTGCTCATCATTTGCCTCCTTCTAACGGATAGTAATTTGAACGTTAGAACCTGTAGACTGTAGCGTCAAGAGTTTTATCTGTTAGAAATGGTTGCCGACGTGGACGACGACTCGCTGCAGCGCGACGCCTCCGGCATCGGGGCGCTCGCCGATCCGGTGCGCCGCGAGCTCTACGGGTTCGTGTGCGCCCAATCCGCGCCGGTGAGCCGCGAGCAGGCGGCCGACGCCGTCGGGATTCCGCAGCACCAGGCCAAGTTTCACTTGGATCGGCTGGCCGCCGAGGGGCTGCTGGAAAGCGAGTACGCGCGCGTGACCGGCCGATCCGGGCCGGGCGCGGGACGGACGTCCAAGCTGTATCGCCGGGCGCGCCGCGATATCGCGGTCAGCCTCCCCCAGCGCGAATACGAACTGGCCGGACGGCTGATGGCAACGGCGATCGCGGAGTCGGCCAGCACCGGTCGGCCGGTTGTCGAGGTCCTCAACAGGGTCGCGCACGACTTCGGGCGCACCATCGGCGCGACGCCGCGCCGGCCCGCGAACGCGTCGGCGGGGCTCAAGCTCGCCGTCAAGGTCTTGAGCGAGTACGGCTACGAGCCCCGCCACGTCGGCCGCTGCATCGAACTCGCCAACTGCCCGTTCCACGCGCTCGCCCGGGAGCAGACGGAATTGGCGTGCAACATGAACCTCGCACTCATCACCGGCGTGGCCGATGCCCTCGCGCCGCACGGTCCCGACGCCCGGCTATGCCCCGGGCCGGATCGCTGTTGCGTCGTGCTCACCCAGGGTGACGCCTAGGCGGGCGTCATGAACCCCAGGTGTTCAACAAACGCTCTGCGCCCGAACACATTTCGTCGATCACCTCGGCCACCGACGCGTCGTCGCGGATCATCTCGACGCCCTGGCCGGCATCCACGGGGGCGACCCGGCGGTCGTCGGCGACGATGGCGTCCGCGAGTTCGTCGCAGGCCTGCGGGTCGAGCGTCTCCTCCTTGCCCGTCCAGCGTTCGACGAAGTCGTTGGCCAGCACCCGCGACGGGAATCGCGCGGGCCACGGCCGGGCCTGGGCGACGTCGAAGGCCCGGGTGACCGCGGTGTCGGTGGCGCGCGCCGCGATCAGCGCGCGGCGGCTGCCCTCACCGGAGAGCGCCTCCGGACACGCGGCCAGGCGGGTGCCCACCCACGCCCCGCTCGCCCCGGCGGCCAGCACGGCGGCCAGGCTGCGCGCCGATGCGACACCGCCGCCCGCGAGGACCGGCACCGAGACGGCGTCCAGCACGGTGTCGAGCAACGGCAGCGTCGCGAGCTTCGTCTCACCGTGCCCCCCGCCCTCCGAGCCGCGGGCCACCAGGATGTCGACGCCGGCATCGGCGGCCTGGCGAGCCCCGACGCTGTCGTAGACCTGCGTCGCGGTGGGGATCCCGGCATCGTGCGCCTTCGCGACCCAGGACCAGTCGGTGCCGAAACTGACCGACAGCAGGGCCGGCCGCACCGCCAGGGCGTCCTCGAGCAGGCCTGCCTCGGTCCGCATCACCCAATCGACCAGGCCGATGCCGAAGGGCCCCCGCACGTGCCGCAGCTGGGCTTGCAGCAGGTCCCTCGTCGCCACACTGCCCATGCCGACCATTCCGAGACCGCCGGCCGCGGTGACCGCCGCCGCCAGCCGGCCACCGGCGACCCCGCCCATCGGCGCGTTGACGATCGGTACCCGCAGCCCGAATTCCCGTGACCAGGGCGTTGAAAGCATCCGGCTAGTGAGCCGACGGAATGGTCTTGAGCACGGTCAGGATGACCACCGAATCCTCGACCGCGTGCAGGGCGTGGCGTTCGGCCGGAATCGCGACATGGTCACCGGTCTTGCCATGCCAGGCGTCATCGCCGGCGGTCAGGCGCACGTGGCCCTGCAGCACCTGCAGCGTCGCCTCACCGGGGCTGTCGTGTTCGGCAAGTTCGTTTCCGGCAAGCAAAGCCAGCACGGTCTGCCGAAGTTCGCGGCTGTGGCCGCCGTGGATGGTGTGAGCGGCCCGGCCGCTGTGCGATTCCTTAGCCTCGGCGAGCTTTTCGGACGCGAGGCTGGTCAACGAGATCGATTCCATTGGCTGAGTCCTTTGCGCTTGAGCGGACCCGGTCAGCCCGTCAATAGCAGTATCCCCGCCACGATGAGCGCGGCCACCTTGACCACCTCGAAGCCGACGTACACGTAGTGGGCCCGGGAGCGCGGTCCCTCCGCCCCGGCGAGCACGCTGTCGGATCGGCGCGTCAGCGCCGGGCGCACCGCAATCAACTGCACGGCCAGCGCAGCGGCGGCGACGAAAATCGCCGTGGAGATGCCCGCCGAGATGTGGCCGGCGACCGCGATGGCCACGACGACCACGGCGAAGCACACCTCGACGGTGTTGAGGGCGCGAAACACCAGCCGGCCGATGCCGAGCCCGATCTGCAACGTCACGTTGGGCGCGCGGAACTTCAGCGGCGCTTCCAGGAACGAGATGGCCAGCACCATGCCGAGCCACACAAAGATGACCGCGACGGCGATCGCCGGTCCGGTGCTCATTTGGCCTCCTTCTGCAGCGCCAGGTGCGCCACGCACAGATCCGGTTCGACGAAGGCGTCGAGCCGATCGACCGAGACCGGCGCTCCCCAGGCGTCCATGGCGCCTTGCATGAGGCCGAGGTGCACAGGGCACACGACGGTCGTCCGGTTTTCGGCCAGCTCCAGGAACGGGCAGTGGCGCAGCCCCACCTGTTGCTCGCCGTCGGCGACCCGGCGTTCGGGCGCGAAGCCGAGTTCGTCGAGCATGTTGACCAGGTGGTCGACGGCGTCGACGGCGCTGGTGGGGCTCGTCGGCACCGGCTGTCGGCTGGCATCCAGCTTTCGCCCCCAGGCCCGTCCCGCGGCCAACGCCTTGGCGCCGGCGTCGCGCTCTCCGGCGAACGCCGTGGCCAGGACCTCGGCGAGCAGCCGATAGTGCCGCGTCCCGCCGCGATCCATCTGCCGAACCGCGCGGAACATCAGCGGTGGCCGCCCGGGCCCCTTACGGTCCAGCTCGACCAGTTCCACCTGGCCGTCGCCGACGAGGCTGTCGAGGTGGAAACGGACGGTGTTGGGATGCACGCCCAGCATGTCGGCGATCGCGGCGATGCTCAGGGGATCACGCGACGCCCGCAGCACCCGCAGCACCTCGCGGCGGCGGCCGGCGGACTCTCGGACCGACGTGGGCGGCAGCTTCACGGCACCCTCACGCTCCTTCCGCTTCCTCGGCCCTCGGATGAGCGGCCACCAAAGGAGTGTCTACACCGAGCGGACCTATTTTGGCCGCCCCACCCGGGGAACCCAGCGGGGCGTCGCGGCCCGGCAGCGTCTCGGTGAAGAACACCTCGTTATCGGCCAGATACGGTTTGAGGTCTTCGGGCAGGTCGTCCTCGTAATAGATGGCCTCGACCGGGCACACCGGCTCGCAGGCGCCGCAGTCCACGCATTCGTCGGGATGAATGTAGAGCGCACGGCCGCCCTCGTAGATACAGTCGACGGGACACTCCTCCACGCAAGCACGGTCCATCACGTCGATGCATGGCTTACCGATCACGTACGTCATGCGCTAGAGTTTACACAATATGACTTGTAAAAACGAAACAATTTGGGAGCACAAATCGTGAAGCCCCTGGAAAACCCTGCGCGGCAGGCGGTCTGATGACTAAGCCGCACGCCGAGTCCCGCCGTCCCCTGCCTTCGGCGAGTCGCGCCGACGATGCTGTTGCCGGCCATTGGCTGCTGGCCCGGCTCGGCAAACGCGTCCTTCGCCCCGGCGGTGTCGAGCTCACCCGCACCCTGCTGGCCCGCGCCGAGTTGGCCGACGCCGACGTGGTCGAGCTGGCCCCGGGCCTGGGCCGCACGGCCACCGAGATCCTGGCCCGCCACCCGCGGTCGTATGTCGGCGCCGAGGGCGATCCCGACGCGGCCAACGTGGTTCGCGGCGTGCTCAGCGAACTCGGTGTCGAGAACGGCGCCGTCCGGGTCACGGACGCGGCGTCCACCGGATTGCCGGACGCCAGCACCGATGTCGTCATCGGGGAGGCGATGCTGACCATGCAGGGCGACGCGACCAAGCACGCCATCGTCGCCGAGGCGGCCCGGGTGTTGCGGCCGCGGGGCCGCTACGCGATCCACGAACTGGCGCTCACGCCGGACACGGTCTCCGACGAGGTCAGCACCGACATCCGGCGGTCGCTGGCCCGTGCGATCAAGGTGAACGCGCGGCCGCTGACCATTGCGGAATGGTCGCGGCTGCTGGTCGACCATGGGCTCGTGGTCGACCACGTCGCGACCGCCCCGATGGCCCTGCTGCAACCGCGCCGACTGGTCGCCGACGAGGGGGTGCTCGGGGCGCTGCGGTTCGTCAGGAACGTGTTGGTGCACTCCGAAGCCCGCAAGCGGGTGCTCACGATGCGGCGCACGTTCCGCCGGCATCGCAGGCAACTCGCGGCCGTCGCGATCGTCGCCCACAAACCCTGACCTATCTCAAATGCTCTGCGCCGAAGCCGGTCTCGCGTCATCTGGGTGGGCGAGCCGGTAAACCTCGATGAGGCGCGCCACATCGGTGGGCGTCACGATGCCGACGACCTGGCCGCCGTCGAACACCAGGGCACGGCTGCGGTGGCCTGCGGGCGCCATCCGCTCCAGCAGGGCGGTCAGCGGCTCCTGCGGCGCGCCGGACGGCACCTCTGGCAGGGGTTGCGCGACCTCACCCACGGTCGTGGTGGCGCGCCGCCCGGGCGGCACGTCACGCAACTGCCGCAACGTGATCAGACCCGAGACCGACCCGCTCCGGTCGACGACCGGGTACGCCGAGTGCCGATCGCCGAGCACATAACGCTGCACGAAATCGTCCACGCTGATCCACCCTGGGGCGGTGTGCGGCCGGGCCGTCATCGCGTCGGCGACGCGTACCCCGGAGAACATCTGCTGAGTCGAGATCCGCATCTCCTCTTCGCGACTGGCGGCGAAGATGAACCAGCCGATGAACGCCAGCCAGACGCCACCGACCAGGCCGCCGAGCAAGAATTCGGCCAAACCCAACGCAATGAGTATGAAGGCGACCACCCGGCCCGCGTGGGCCGCACCGATGCTGGCGCGCACGCTGTCCCCGTGGCGGCGCCACAGAAAGGCCCGCAGCACCCGTCCGCCGTCCAAGGGCGCGCCCGGCAACATATTGAACAGACCCAGCAGCAGGTTGATGCCGGCCAACCAGGAAGCGACGCCGACCACGATGGGGGCGGCCCGCACCGAATGCAGCGCCGCGGCCGATCCACCGAAAATGGCCGCCAGCGCGAGGCTGGTGGCCGGGCCGACAATCGCGATCCGGAAGGCCGCCTTGGGTGTCTTCGCCTCGCCGCCGAGGGTGGTCACCCCGCCGAACAGCCACAGCGTCACGCTCCCCACGGACACCCCGGCGCGGCGTGCGACGACGGCGTGCGCGAGCTCGTGCGCCACCAGCGATGCCAGCAGCACCAGCGCCCCGCACGCTCCAGCCGCCCAGTAGGCGAGCGGCGAATACCCTTTGACGCTGCCGGGCAGCGTGCTTGCCAGGCTCCAGGTGAACAACCACAGAATGACCAGCACGCTCCAGTGGACATTCACCGGAAAGCCGGCGATCCGCCCTAGTGGGATCGCATCGCGCACCTCAAACCTCCAATGTCGCCGAGGCCGGACCGTTCGACTGCCGCCTCCTACCCGAAAGTAGGGCGACGCCGTGGTCGCCACAAGGGTCGTTGGACCCCGCCCGGCCCGCCAATCGGCCTGCTCCTTTGGACTGGGTCAAAACTCGCACCTGCGTCCCAGGCAGCCGCCGCTGAACGTGGCGTCGGCGGCAAGCAGCGCCCGGTCGGAACCGACGTAACTGAGCACCTGTCCGGCCCGGGTCCCGTAGCGGTACACGGTGATTCCTTTCACCCTCGCCTTCCACGCGGCCAGATAGATCTCGCGGACGTCCTCCACGGTCGATTCGGCCGGCAGGTTGACCGTCTTGGACACCGCGGCGTCGACGTGGCGCTGCACGGCGGCCTGCATCCGCAGGTGCCACTCGGGGGCGATTTCCGCCGCGGTGGGAAACGCCGCCCGAATGTCGGCGGGCACATGAGGATCCTCCCGCACGCCGCCGCACCGGGCGATTTGGGCGATCAGGTCGGGATGGTAGAAACCCCGGTCGCGGGCCAGCCGGTCGAAACACGGGTTGACTTCCAGCAGGCGTCGCCCGATGACCGCGCGCACGTAGGCGATCGCGAACATCGGCTCGATGCCCGCGCTCGTGCCGGCGATCAACGAGATGGTGCCGGTCGGGGCGATCGAGGTGAGCTGGGCGTTGCGCCGCGGCGTCGAACCCGCGAATCGGCTGCCCGGAAAAGCCGGAAACGGCCCCCGCTCCTGCGCCAGCCGCTCCGAGGCGGCATGCGCCACCCGGTTGACGGTGCGGGCTATCCGGCCGGCCAGGCGAACCCCGCGCTCGCTGTCATAGGGAATTCCCAAGGCGGCCAACATTTCCGCCAAACCCATCACGCCCAGCCCGATCTTGCGGGTGGCCTTGGTGGCCGCCTCGATCTCGGGGAACGGAAATCGGCTGACGTCGATGACGTCGTCCAGAAAACGCACGGACAGCTCCGCCACCGCTGCCAGCCGGTCCCAGTCGACACCGCCGGCCCGGACCATCCGGGCCAGGTTGATCGAGCCCAGGTTGCACGACTCGTAGGGCAACAGCGGGACTTCCCCACACGGGTTGGTGGCCTCGATCCGGCCCAGCGCCGGCGTCGGGTTGGCGCGGTTGATGGTGTCGAGGAACACCAGTCCGGGGTCGCCGCATCGGTGGGCCGCCTCGCAGATCGCGGTGAACAGGTCGGCGGCGGGCACCGTCGCGACCGTCTTGCCCGTCCTCGGGTTGACCAACCGGTGGCTGCCGCCGCGCCCGACGGCGCGCAGGAATTCGTCGGTCACGCCCACCGACAGGTTGAACTGGTTGAGTTCGCTCGGCGAGCCGGCCTTGGTGGTGACGAAGTCGTAGATGTCGGGATGCGATGCGTCGAGCACCGCCATCGACGCGCCGCGTCGGCGACCGCCCATCGAGATGACCTCGGCCGCGTAGTCGAACAGCCGGAGAAACGACAGCGGCCCGCTGGCCGTCCCGCCGGTGCGGGCCACCAGATCACCGGCGGGCCGGAGGTGGGTGAAGGTGTAGCCGGTCCCGCCCCCGGCCTGGTGTATGTCCGCGCTCTGCGCGAGCGCCGTGAAGATCGAGCGCAGCGAATCATCCACGGGCAGAACGAAACACCCGGAAAGCAGCCCCAGCCCGGTGCCGGCGTTCATCAGCGTCGGCGAGTTGGGTAAGAACTCCAGGCCACGCAGCAGCTCCGAAAACCGCCCGGCCCAGACCGCCGAGGACCCGGGCCGGAACTGTTCTTCGGCCCTCGCGACATGCTCGGCGACGCGGTCCATCATCTCGCCGGTCGATTCCACGGGCCTGCCATGGTCGTCTCGAAGCAGGTACCGCTCGCCCAGCACTGTCGCGGCGGCGACGCTCAATTTCAGCTCATCGCGCACACCGATCAGGTCTTTGGTCGCGCGCAACTCGGCATGGTGCCGGCGGTAGACGACGTAAGCGCGGGCGACGTCGCCCAGGCCGGCCACCGCCAGCTGCGCCTCGACCACGTCTTGGATGTCCTCCACGGTCGGAATTCCGCTGCGGGCCCGACCCACCAGCGCGTCGGCGACCGACCCGGCCAGCGTGCCGGGCACGTCCGGGTCGGTATGCCCGACCTCACGCGCGGCCCGCGCGATCGCCGCCTCGATGCGGCCCACGTCGAAAGGCACCAGGCGGCCGTCCCGGCGCCTGACGCTCTTCGGCCACTGCGCGGACCGAACTTTCCTGACCATCCTCCGAGTATCCCCGTCACGCCAAAAGTCGTCGCCCAAAACGTGATAAGGACTTCCGTCCCTACCGCCGCGCAGGCTCGCATGGTCGGATCGAAGACGTAAGTTTCAGGCAACAGACATCTCAGGAGAAGACGATGACCACCTCCCTGCCCGCGGCACAGAAGCCGCACACGTTGTTCCCCGAGTTCTCGGAGTTCTTCTCGGCGTTCCCGTCGTTCGCCGGAATCCGTCCGATGTTCGACACCCGGCTCATGCGGCTGGAAGACGAGATGGTCGACGGCCGCTACGAGGTGCGCGCCGAGATCCCCGGCATCGACCCGGCCAAGGACGTCGATATCACCGTCCGCGACGGTCAGCTCACCATCAAGGCCGAGCGCAGCGAGAAGAAGGAGTTCGACGGCCGATCGGAATTCTCCTACGGCTCGTTCGTCCGCACCGTCTCACTGCCGTCCAACGCCAACGAAGACGACATCAAGGCCACGTACGACAAAGGCATTCTGACTGTCTCCGTGCCGGTTTCGGAACCGGCGCCGGAGGAGAAGCACGTGAAAGTGGCCGCCAAGTAGCCGACGGGAGCGTGGGCCCGGGCGTCGCCGCCCGGGCCCACCACGGCGGTCGCGGGCGCGGCGCCGGTGATGACTTTGGGCCCTATCCGCAATCCGCGCGTGACGGAATAATGGGGTCGTCTGACGTAATTTGGCTGATGCGGTTGCGGCTGAACAAAGGAGTATGACGGCCATGGGTGGTATCCCACCGTTGTTATTGACCGACTCTGACGTCGATGCCCTCGCTTCGGAATTCCTGCAGTCGCGGTATCTCGGCCCCATTTACGCCGACTGGTCCCCCGATCGACGCCTCGACACGTTCCTGCGCCGCCGCGGCCTGGCTCGCGTCGCCGACGACGGCGATCTCTCGAATACCGTCTTGGAACGCGTCCTGGGCCACGTGGGCCGCGCCTCGCAGCCGGCGCGGCGCTAGTTGTCCCGCCCCGGGGTAGACGGTCCCACCCCTTCGGGACCAACGGCACTACCGAGCCTCGCGCCGCGCGCCGGATAGTGATTCCGATCAGCGTGTATCGGAGATGAGCGGCAATGCAGCAGCTAACCACCCTGGAAGCCAGTTTCCTCGAGGCCGAAGACGCCGACCGGCACTTGAGTATGGCGATCGGCACCCTGGCCGTCATTGACGGGCCTGTACCGGATCGGCAGCAACTGATCGCCACGCTGTCCGAACGCATTCGCGCCGTGCCCCGGTTCACCCAGGTGGTGCGCAAGCACGCCTTCGATCTGACGGCGCCGGAGTGGGTCGAGGACAACGCTTTCGACATCACCCACCACGTGCGCTCGGTGGCTTTGCCGCCCCCGGGTGACGAATCCGCGTTGTACCGCTTGATCGCCGATCTCATGGAACGCAGACTGGATCGCGATCACCCGCTGTGGGAGTGCTGGGTCATCGAGGGCCTGCCGGAGGGACGGTGGGCCACACTGATGAAGATTCACCACTGCCTGGCCGACGGGATCGCCATCGTGCGGATGTTCACCAGCCTCGCCGACGCGGGCGCGGTCGAGACGTATGCCAGCGATATCCGCGCCGCCAAGGACCTACCGTCGTCCGTGGTCCTCTCGGCGGGACTGAGCCGTAACCCGCTGACCTGGGCCGGTGGGTTGTTGCGTGCCTCGGTGGCCACCACCAGCACGGCCGCGCACACCGCCATGGGGGCAACAGAATTCGTCACCGGCCTGCTGTCCCCGGCGCCGAAATCGACGCTGCGCGGGCCGGTGAGCAACGTGCGCCGTTACAGCGCGGCGCGGGTCTCGATGAGAGACGTCGAAACCGTGTGCCAGGCCTACGACGTCACCCTCAACGATGTGGCGCTTGCCGCGATCACCGATAGCTTCCGCACCGTCCTGTTGCGCCGCGGTGAAAAGCCCCGGCGCAACTCGCTGCGCACGATGATTCCCGTATCGGTGCGCTCGTCAAACGACATGGATCGCGACGATATCCGCGTCTCGGCGATGCTGTCCTCGTTGCCGGTCGACGAGCTTGATCCCGTCAAGCGGCTGAAGTCCGTCCACGCCCGACTGGGCCGGCTCAAGAGAAGCGGTGAGCGCGAGGCCGCGAACACCTTTGTGGCGCTGAGCAATTACCTGCCGTTCGCACTGAGTTCGTGGTCGGTTCGGTTGCTGACGCGGCTCCCGCAGCGCAGCGTTGTCACGCTCGCCAGCAACGTGCCCGGTCCCCGGCGGCGGCTGCAAGTCCTGGGACACCCGGTCGAGCAGATGTTGCCCATACCGCCGATCGCCCTCCAGCTGCGCACCGTGATCAGCATGCTCAGCTACGTGGACGAACTCGCGTTCGGCATCACCGCCGACTATGACGCCACACCGGACGTCGACGAACTCGCCCGCGGCATCGAACTCGGGGTTGCGCGCTTGGTCACCCGCGCCCTGTCCCGGAAACCCGCGCACCCCAAGCCGAGTCGTCATCCTTTCCGAGTCGCCAACTAGTGCGCCCCGGATTGGCGTTCAGTGGTGTTGTTCGGAAGGTAGATAACGGTTCTCCACCGCTTGCACGAGTTGCTGTCGTATGCGTTCCAGATCCGCGGCGCGGCGGGCTTCCAGCTCGTCCTCCCAGGCGGCCACCCGCGCCGCGAGCTCTCTGTCGGCGATGGTGCCTTCCAGCCAGTGCGAGAAGTCGCCCCGCTCGAGATGGTATTCGAGCACCTCTTGGTCGAGATGACGCAACGCAACCGCGAAGTCGTGCATCGTGGCCGCCGGGGCGAGGCCATCGGTGGTGTGGAAGTAGAACCGCCGCTCCATCGGCAGCCGGATATCGGCATATTTGTGACGGTGCCGGACGTGCCTGGTACGGCGCTCGCCGACGGTGAACTCGCGACGCGACCCCGAGCCGAATCGGATGGTGGCGCGACGCCGCGACGCCAGGTCTGTCGCCGTGTCGGACGTCGTGAGCGCGAGCACCACGTCAGTGCTGTCGATCTCCCCGAGGGGCAGCGATGCCGGGACGAACGAGCACAACACGTAACCGCCGCGGCGTTCCCAATGGGCGTCCTCTTCGTTGCCGAGAAGCTGGGCCTCGTCGTAGATCACCCAGTGTGGGAATCCGTACTGTTCGCGATGCGCCTCAGCGGTCGCCCGCAGTCGGCGCACATAGTCGGTCTTGCCCGGCTCGGCCAGTCCCGACAGATCCACCACCACGCTGGAGTGCGGACGCAGTGCGTCGACGAGCTCGGCCGGTTCGGGCAGGTGATGGCCGCTGTCGACGACCTGCACCTGGTTGAGTTGCTGCAGTTGCAGGTGGTCGCCTTCGGGGTCGATGACCAGAACGCAGTAACCGGCCGAAATCCATCGCTCTGCCATCAGGCCGACGAGATAGCTCTTTCCCGACGCGGCGGGACCGGTAACCAGGATGCGTCCCTGACTTCCCGGCAACCAGGTCGGCGTTCCGTCGTCGAACGTCCCGATCTCGAGCCAGTGGCGCGACGGGCACAGGCGTTCCGCCCCTGAGAGATACGGCCGGGACAAAAGCTCGGCGACCCCGGCCCCGCCCGGCTGGTCCAGGACCACATCGGCGAACCGCCGAAGCGATGGGACCGCGTCCGCCACCGCCGCACCGACCTCGGCGGTCGCGAGTAACGACAGATCGTTCTCCGCATCGCCCACCGCCACGGTGTTGTGCGGGGACAGGCCCAGCTTGTCCAACAGCGCGCTCAGGCCGGTCCCCTTGGTGATCCCTGCCGGCAGCACCATCAGGGCGCCCCGGTTTCGGATCAACTGGTAGTCCATTCCCAGCTCACCGATCGCCTCGGCGACGGCCGCCGCATGCTCACCGTCAACGGCCACCAACACCTCGCCCCGCCGGAACGGGATCCCGTGTTTGGCGAGCGCTTCGTCCAGATCCGGCCCCACCGGTGGCGCCAGCGCGTGCGCCTCTCCGGCGATCGAGGCCACGGCACCGTTCTCCAGTACCAACGCATCGACGTGCCCGGCCAACTGCGGGAATTCGGCGTGCAATTCGGCCCCGATGCGCCCGGTCGCCAGCACAACGACCAAGCCGTTGCTTCGGGCCTGGTCGATCGCCCGCACGGCTTCCGGATGCAGTTTGCCGTTCGACGTCAGGGTGCCGTCGATGTCGACTGCGGCCACTTTGAAGAACGCCACGGCCTTGTCCACACCTCGATTCGCAAAGATTGAGATTCGAATGTCTCGATGCCAACCTATGGCCCGTGGCATGCAGTCTTCTAGGGCCGTTCGGCCTCGTTGGCATTGACGACCGGCCTGGCGGGATCACAGGCCCAGGGCAGACTCCAGCTCGGCCAGGCACTCCTCGGTCAGCGGTATGAACTTCTCGACGTCGGGCACCACGTCGCAGCCCGCGGCGTAGCCGAATCCGACCCGGTCGGCGTACGAGCACGTCGTGATGTTGAGACCGTGGCCGTCGTAGACCGTCGACACCGGATACATCTCCTCGATACGTGCGCCGTTCCAATACATTTCGGCAACCGGACCACGCACATGCGAAATCGGCAGGTTGTATCCGGTGCGGATTTTCGGCGTGAAGGGCAGCAGCGGGCCGATCGCCGTCGCGGCGATGCTCCCGGCGTTCGTCAGCAGCGACGCCGCCGCTCCGCGTTTGGCCACCCAGTGCTTCCCCTCGGACATCGATCGATGGATGACATCGAGTCGGGCCAGCGGGTCGTCCAGGTCGGTGCCCAGCGGGCACATCCAAAGCCCGAACCTGTTGCCGTGCTGGTCATTCGGCGTTTCTTGTTCGCGGTCGCGCACCGTGATGGGGCAGGCGGCCACCAGTGGCCGTTTGGGCAGTTCCCCGCGATCACGCAACCAGCGCCGCACAACGCCGGCCGCCATCGCGGTGAGCACGTCGTTGCCGGTCACGCCGGCCTCCTGTCGCACGGCTTGGATGCGCTCCTTCGCCCAGCTGCCCGCGGCCACCACGCGCTCGGGGCCCAGCCGTCCGTTGAACCGGGTGTAGGGCGCCCCGAGGGGCAGCACCGTGGTGTGCCCGACCAGGCTGTCCAGCACCGTCGCAACCTCGCCGGTGGCAACCCGCCCGATCAATCCCGCGCCCGACGCCGCCGCCCCGGCCAGCGACCGCAGCGGTGCGACCAGACGGGACACCAACCCGCTCGATGGCGGCGGAGCGGGGTCCGGGCGGCGGTCGGCGTAAAACGGTGGCATCGAACGGCGGTCGGGGTCGCTGCAGAGCGCGTCGGTGATCATCTGAAAACCCGCGACCCCGTCGGTCACGGCGTGGTGCACCTTGATGTAGAAGGCGAAGCGGCCCCCGTCGAGGCCGTCGATCAGATACGACATCCACATCGGCCCGCTCCGGTCGAGGGGCAGGGCGTCCAGCTCGCCGATCAGGCGCCAGAGCCCGTCCCCGGACACGGTTCGGCGCTGGCAATGTCGGTTCACGTCAAGGGATTCCATGTGCCGCCAGACCCAGATGCCGCCGGTGTCCACACCGCGGTGCGGGTACGCGCGTAGCCTCGGGTCGATCGGATCGTTCCCCGCGAGGGTCGTTTGATGCAGCTCGTCGACGTAGTCGGGGCTGGCGTCGTCGGGAGGCGACAGGATCAGCACGGCGCCGACGTGCATCGGGTTGGACACCACCTCCGCGGTCATCATCGCCGCATCCAGCGGATCCAGCGGAATCATCGTCGATCTCCGCGACTAGGCGGGGCGGTCACGTTCGGCCACGGACCCAGTCAACAGGCCCGACTGCTGCAACGCCGCCTCGACGAACCGCTGGACCGGTCGCGCGCGGAAGAAGCCGGTGTGACCGCCGCGGTACCACACGATTTCGGGTTTGCCCCAGTGCTCCCAGAGGCGAACCACCTGCTCGCGGGGATGCACCACCTGATCCGCCAAGCCGGCGTAGATGAACCGGCCCGGCATGGGGACGAGCGGGGCGAGCGACAGGGGCGACGTCATCCGCCCGATGGGCCCGGCTAGTTCGATCGTCTGATGACGGGGGTCGTCGGGGGCAAGCCCGGAGTGCCGGCTCAGCAACCCGACCAGGTCTGCGACGGGGACGCCGAGGATCGCGCAGGTCAGCCCGGTTTCCAGGCTGGCGACCAGCGCGGTGATGTAGCCGCCCAGTGACAGCCCGTTCAAGCCGATCTGCGATTCGGGCTCTTGCCGGCGTATCCAGGACAGCAGCCGCCGGATGTCCCATACCGCCTGCGCCGTCGCGTGGACGTCGTCGAGGACGTCCTCTCCCGGAAACACGGCGCCCTTCGGCAGGCCACGGGCCCTCGGGCCGTGCATCGGGAGGACCGGCATGACGACGTTCAGACCGAGGTCTTCGTGTAACCGCCAGGCCCGGAACAGGGCGAGATCCAAAGCGGCTCGGCCCATCTCCGTTCCGTGCACGCACACCAGCCACGGTCGTGGTTGCGGATGGCGAAGCAACAGGCCGTACTCGCGGTTGTTCGCGGTGTAACCCATCCACCGCTCCGCGCCCGGCTCACCCGGCCGCGGCAGGTACTCGCTGTCGAAGGCCAGGCGGTAGAAGGAACGCCTGCCCTTCTTGACCTCTCGGATCGCGACGTCCGAAAGCGGCGGCGGGGCACCGAAAAACCGCTTCGGCTCCTCGAGCCATCCGCGGTCGCCGTAGAACTTCAGCGCCGCGGCCACCTCACCGGTGATGCGCTCGAAGTCCTCGGGGCGGCTGACGGGGCGGCGCGCCTTCAGGCCCAACAGGACGACTTCGTCGCGAAACGCCTGCGCCGCCAGGGCGAGGGTGGGTCGCGCGATCGGAAGCTCGTCGGCCGGTTGGCCGAGGTAGCTGCGCCACGAGTCGGCGAGGTAGCGACCGGTGCTCGTGAACGGTTTGACGGCACTGCTCAACCCGACACCGGCGGGCGGGCTCAATGGCAAGGCGCCCGGGCGTCGGGGAGCGTCGTCGTTGGTCGGTACCGCCATGGTGGCAAAGTATCAGGCGCACAAATCGTCCTGTTAGGGACTTACGGCCCGGTCGCAGCAGCGAAAGTCCTTGCCTGGTAAGCCGGGGGCACACCGGCCCGGGCCATATGGCCGGGCGCGAAGGGTATTTGGTCACTCGTGCCGACGCCCGGCCGGTCGTAACGTCGGAGCAGCCACAAGCACTTCCAACGCCCAGGTCGATGAGGAATGGGATCATGACAGAGGCACCACAGAAGACCGAGCCGCGATGGGCCGAACTCTCCGACGACGTGCTGGAATCGGTCGAGACCGGCCGCAAGCAAGCCATCGCGGCGGTCCGCAAGTTCGTCGACCAGATCAGTCCGGTGCTGCCCGAGCAGTCACGACGCAAGACCGTCGTCGACGCCGCCCTGGACCTGGCCGATGAGTTGAGCACCGCACGCATCGAGTTCTTCCGGAGCGTGGTCCGAAGCGCCGGCCACGCGGTGAGCAAGCACCCCGAGTAGACCGGCCGTCATTCGACGTCCGGCTCCCCCGAGAGCGCGAGGACGTCATCCCGGACGGCGCGCTGCAATTCGACTGCCGCGGTCCAGCCATCGCCCGCGGGCCCGATCGGCCTACCGACGGTGATGTCGATGGCCCCGCGCCGCGGGAAGTGGTGCTCTGGACGCAGGATGGTCCGGGTCCCGCGAATCCCCAGCGGGGTGACGGGCACGCCGGTCCGGGCGGCCACCACGAAGGCGCCCATGTGGAACCGCCGCAACCCCGGGGCGCGGGCCAGCCGGCCTTCGGGAAAGATGATGAGCGACTGGCCGGCGCGCACCAGGTCGGCCAGCCGGTCGGTGTCCGCCACGCCGTGTTCACGCTCGTGCCGTTCGACGAACTGGTGGCCAAGCCGCCTGAGGACGAATCCGTTGATCCCTTGACGCTCAAGCACTTCGGCGGCGACGAAGTGAAACGACTGCGGCATCACCGCGGCCAGCGCCAACGGATCGATCCAGCTGGGGTGGTTGGCCACCGCGATAGACCCGCCCGGCGGAAGGTGGTCGAGGCCGTGCGCGGTGATCGGCGTCCCGGTGAGGCGAGCCAGCAGCCGGACCGCGGTGCGGGCCACCCGCCAGCGCCATCCCGGCCGCGGTAGCAGCAGCAGGAGGGCGGCAACCGACAACCCGAGGACCGAGTACACGGCCCACGCGTAGCCGGCGAAGGCGACATCCCCCGCCGCTCGACGAGCGCGGCGCAGCGACGGCGCCGCACCGCGGAGGCGAAGCCGGGCCAGTTCCCACCACAGCGCGCGCGGCCGCGCGCCGATCTTGCCGGCCTGGTAGATGGCGCGGCTGGCGGCCCGCCGGATCTTGCCGCTGGACGTCTTCAGCACCGTGCGCGGCGGGGCCAGCACCACATCGTCGGGTGCCACGCCGAGCAGATCGACTGTGGTGGCGATGATTTCGGAGCGCAGTGCGGTGAGTGCGTCGTCTCGGAGGGCTCGTGTCTCGGCCATGACCACGAGTCGCTCCGGCCCACCAGAGGGATCGGGAGAGGCGAACACCGCCACGCAGCCCTTGCGGACGCCTTCGATCTCGCCCACCGCCTCTTCCAGTTCGGCGGGGTGCAGGTTGCGTCCGGCCCGGATGATCATGTCCTTGATCCGGCCGGTCACGTAGACGTCGGCATCGACCGTGTACCCGAGATCACCCGTGTCGAGCCAGTCGTCGTGGAACAGAGCGCGCGTCGCCGCCGGGTTGTTGAAGTAGCCCGCGGTCGCCGACGGACCGCGGAACTCGATGCGGCCTTCACGGCGATCACCCAATTCGTTTCCCGCGGCGTCGACGATCCGAACTTCGTGCCCAGGCAGGGGCCGGCCGCAGGCGACGAATCGCAGGTCGCGCTCCCCCGGCTTGGCCGGCTCCGCCTGACCGGACCTCACGAATGCGTCCCGCCGAATGCGGTCGATGACCGGGCCGCGGCCCAACGGGGGGAACGCCAACCCGACCGACGACTCCGCCAGCCCATACACCGGTGTCATCGCCTCCCGGCGAAACCCATACGGCGCGAAGCGATCCCCGAAGCGCTCGATGGTCGCAGCGCTCACCGGTTCGGCGCCGTTGTACGCCAGACGCCAGCTGCTGAGGTCCAGCCCCTCGATCTCGTCGTCACGGATCTTCGACAGGCACAGTTCGTAGGCGAAGTTGGGGCCCGCCGACATGGTGGCGCGGTTGGCATGGATCGCCCACAGCCATCGTGACGGCCGGATCAGGAACGCCTGCGGGCTCATCACCACCACCGGGACACCGAAGTACATGCAGCCCAACCACGCACCGATCAAACCCATGTCGTGATACAGGGGCAGCCAACTGACGAACGTGTCCGACCCGGTCGCCGCCGCGGCCCGGCCCATCACCCGGATGTTGGCGAGCAGGTTGCGGTGCGTGAGCGCGACCCCCTTGGGTTGGCCCGTGCTGCCGGAGGTGTACTGCACCAGCGCGAGGTCCTCGGGCCGCGGCCTCACCAGAGGCATCGTCGCGCCTTCGCCCGCTCGGGTGAGGGATTCGGGGACGACGACATGGCGCAGGCTCTCGACGTTCGAGCGCAGCAGGTGACCGAGGCTGACGGCCTGCGGCACCGTGACGAGCATCGCGGCCCCGGCGTTGGTGAGGATGCCGGTGGTGCGGAGCAGGTGGTCCGCCAGCTGCGACGGGCGCGCGGGCGGGTAGACCGGGACGGGCACGGCACCGGCGAGGACCACACCGGCGAAGGTCACGAAGTATTCCCGGCAGGTGGGCAACATGATGCCGACCGTCTCGCCCGGCATGACATCGTGCGCGATCAGGCCGGCGGCGACGGCGGCCGCCTCCCGGTGCAGGGCGGCATAGGTCACGTCGGTGGCGTTGGAACCGTCGCCGGCGTCGTCGAGGATGCGGATGTGCGTTCGGTCCGGGGTCGAACCGACGTGCCAGTTCAAGACGTCGTTCAGGGTCAGCGCGGACTCCGGCGTCGGAGCGTGCGGCCCGGTGGCCGGAAGCGAAACGACGCCGGTGTCCTCCCGCTGGGCGGGACGACCCCGCGCCAGGGCCGGGCCGAGGGCCGTTACCAGGTCGCGCGGCGTCTCCGCACTGGCCAGGATGTGCGGCGGCAGCGCCACCCCGAATTTGTCCTGGACGCGCAGCAACAGTTCCGCCAGCTCCAGGCTGCCGATGCCCAGGTTTTCGAAGGGGCTGTCAAGCGTCACCGCGGGCGGAGCGGCCTGCGGGTGAACCTCTTCGACGAGGCCGCGCACCAGTGCCAGCACGGCAGGGGCGCAGTCTTGGTGTGCCATCGTTCATGAAGCGGCCTGGGAACGCACGACCCGTTCGCGGAGGCGTGTGGCGAACGCCGCGGCTCGATCGAGATCGTGTTCGTTCGGCCGGTCCCTGTTGATGCCGCCGATGAGCCCGAATGGCCCCACCGTGTCGAATCCGCGGCAGGAGAAGGAGTCCAGGACCTCAAACCCCTTTTCCGTGAGATGGTCTCGAACCGGTTTGGTGTAATCCAGCAGCGGGATTTCCCGCGCACCGCTGGTGAAGAACGTAAACGCCCGGATGCCGTGCACCCGCGGCAGGCGACGGATCAAGTCGCGCACCCTCGAGTCGAAGGCCATGTAGTAGATGCCCGAGCCAAAACCGACGAGGTCGCACGCACAGAGCTTTTCGGGGTCCACCGCCTCCGGCGCCACGACCTTGGCACCAAGCACCTCGGCCATCCGGTCGGCTACCAGGCGGGTGTTGCCGTGGGACTTCGACGTGCAAACGATGAGCGACTTCATGGCGCGACTCCTTCGCTAGCGAACCGGTCTCATAATGCGCGCACACCGCGACGTCCGCTTAGGGCGCAAAGCCATCAATGTGCAGGGCATTTGTCACTCGCTGCGCTAGTCGAATGCATGGATCACCTGGCAGGCCACCTGCCGAACCTGCTGATACACAACGCGATCGAGGGGCAGATCACGAAAGTAGGGTATCTCCCCCGTCGTCGTGATGACGCCCGGTTCCTCCTGCGCCCACCGCGCGTTCACCTTCTCCCCCAACGCGCGCGCGGACGGATTGTCGGCCAGCACGCGGGCGTGAAACCGCCTGATGCCATCGACGCGCGCCGCGACCGCCAGCGCGCCGAGCAGCAGTGTGCCAATCCCTCTGCCCTGGTAGCCGTCGGCCACGGTGAGCGCCACCTCTGCCGAGACGGGGTCGTCCTGATCCCGGACGAAGCGGGCATCCGCGATGACCGGCCCCGCCACACCGCCGGTGACGACCCAGACGAAGTGGTCCACATAGTCGACCTCGAAGAGATAGGCGAGCCGCGCATCGGTCGGAGTGCCACCTTGGTAGCGCCGGTACAGGGTCTCCCGGGAGAACGAACCGCTGCTCTTGAACCGCTCGGCATCCCCGGGCAGGACGGGGCGCAGCGACACCACCGCACCGTCTTTGGTCGACACTTGGATGGGGGCGATGTGGGCGGCCAACCGCTGCCGCGCCGTACGCAGCATCCGGTCGGCGATGACCGGCATGTCCAGCATGCGGTCGAAGGCGGCGCTGTATCCGGTGTAGCCGCGCACCTCCTCCCGCGCGGTCAGCGTTGCGGTTCTGGTCGCGTGCCGCAGCAAGGCGATCTCGCCGACGATCGTCGCCGATGACAGCTCGGCGGTGGTCACCCGGCCCTTTGGGCCGACGTGTCGCACCGCGATCCGGCCGGACGCGATGATCGCGAAGGACTCCGCCGGTTCCCCCTGCCGCATCAGTACCTCGCCGGCGGCGGCATGCAGGGGCTCGAGCAGGGCGGCAAGCGTCGTAAGGTCCTTGGCCGCAATATCGGCGAAAACGGGCAGGGCCGCCAACTCATCGGCCCGGACAGCCCTCACACCGGCCCACCCGTCGGCTCGAGACTCCGGCCCGAATAACGCCTCGATTGCGGATCCATTGCTAAAGCGGTCATCTCGCCAATTTCGTAATCCAGCGCCCTCGAAACGAGTAGCGTGGCGGTGCACTACCTCCGGTGAACAGTACTCGACCGAGACCGCCGTCGCCGGAGAAGTGAGTAGCTGGCCGCAATGACAAAAGACCCTGTCGAACTGGGACTTCGGCAGACCGGAAGCGAGACCAAAGCCTTTCGGTGATCGTGCTCTTGGCCTCTACGGCCGGACCTTCGGTGCTGGTCGGATGGATCCACAAGGCAAATGGGGGAGGGAACATGAACACACCGAAGTGGCGGCAGCATTGGCCACAGCGCAGGCACGCGGCGACGATCTATCAGCTGACCGATCGGCTGCACGAGGGACACGTCGCCCGGGTACCCGCTCACCAGATTCCCGCAACCGTGTCCGCGTGGCTGGAGGAGCTCGGCGCCCACAGCCCGTTGGTCGACGACCTGGAGCGCGCGGTCCGAGGGGGCGATTGGTCCGCGGCGCACGCCCTGGGTGAGTGCCTCTCCATCGAGATAGCCCTGGCCGACTGACACCCACGGCCATGAGCGCGCCATAGCGCGGCGGGGACGTTCGCCGATCGCCACATGACTTTCGGCACTACCGCGTAGCCACAGCGCTCGGCAAGATACGGATGGTATACCGGTGCGACCACGCATCGGTATCGGCTTCGGCAACAATGGAATCGCGTCATGAAAGCACCGCTCGCCTCGATGGAGAGGCCCGATCTGCGCAAGATCGAAAACCGCGCCCCGTCGGTGGCACAGATGTTCGTCAACCGTGTCGCCGCCACCCCACACGCGGAGGCCTTTCGGTACCCGCAGGATCACACTTGGGCGAGCGTGACCTGGGAGCAAGTCGGTGAACGCGTACGCAATCTCGCCGCGGGGCTGATCTCGCTGGGGATCGCGCCCGAGGACCGGGTCGCACTCGCCTCCGCGACGCGCTACGAGTGGGTGCTCGCCGACTTCGCGATCATGTGCGCGGGCGCGGCGACCACCACCGTGTATCCGACGACGAACGCCACCGATGTCGCCTACATCGTCGCCAATTCCGGGAGCCGGGTGGTGGTCGCCGAAGACCAGGCTCAGCTGGACAAGCTGGTGGAGCACCGGGCCGAGCTGCCCGACGTGAGCAAGGTCGTCGTCATCGACGGCAATGGGGACGGCGACTGGGTGATCTCCCTCGCCGACCTGGAGCTACTGGGCAAGCAACTGCTGGCCGACAGACCCGACGCCGTCGACGAGCGCGTCGCGGCCGTCGGCCCCGACCATTTGGCCAGCCTCATCTACACCTCCGGTACCACCGGGCGGCCCAAGGGCGTACGCCTGACGCACGGCGCATGGACCTACACCGCCGCCGCCATCGATGCGCTGGACATCCTCGGTCCCAACGACCTGAACTTCCTGTGGCTGCCGCTGGCGCACGCGTTCGGCAAGGTGATGCTGGCATTGCCCTTGCAGGTCGGCTTCCCGACGGCCATCGACGGCCGCGTCGAGCGGATCATCGACAACCTCGCGGTCCTGCGACCGACCATCATGGGCGCGGCGCCGCGCATCTTCGAGAAGGCGCACGCCCGCATCCAGGACATGGCCGCCGAGCGGGGCCGGCTCAGGAAAATGATCTTCGATTGGGCGATCGGGGTCGGCACGAAGGTGTCGGAAGCCCGACAGTCGGGGAAGAAGCCGTCGCTGGCGTCGTCGCTGGCCTACAAGGTGGCCGACCGGCTGGTGTTTGCCACCATTCGGGAACGGTTCGGCGGGCGCTTGCGGTTCTTCGTTTCCGCCGCCGCCGCACTGGACCGCAACGTCGCCCAGTGGTTCGACGCCGTGGGCATCATCGTGCTCGAGGGCTACGGGCTGACGGAAACCGCCGCGGCGTCATTCATCAACCGCCCCAACGCTTATCGGTTCGGGACCGTCGGCTGGCCGTTCCCCGCTACCGATGTGAGGATCGCCGAAGACGGCGAAGTCCTGCTCAAGGGGCCCGGTGTCATGACCGCCTACCATGACCTGCCGGACGCCACCGCCGAGGCCCTCGACGGCGACGGGTGGTTCCACACCGGCGACATCGGGGAGATCGACAACGACGGATTCCTGCGGATCACCGACCGCAAGAAGGACATGTTCAAGACCTCGCAGGGCAAATACGTGGCGCCGTCGGCGATCGATGCGCGATTCAAGGGCTGTTGCCCGTACGTGAGCGAGATCCTGGTCTACGGGGAGGGCAAGCCATACTGTGTCGCTCTGGTCAGTCTCGACACTGAAGCGATCACCGACTGGGCCAACAGGAATGGCCTGGCGGGCAAGTCGTTCGCCGACATCGCGCGCGACGACAGGACACAGCGGCTGATCGCCGGGTACATCGACGCCTTGAACACCGAACTGAATCGCTGGGAACAGATCAAGAAGTTCGCGATCGCCGATCGTGAATTCACCGTCGAGTCGGGCGATCTGACGCCGAGCATGAAACTCAAGCGCAAGGTGGTCATCGAGAAATTCGCCGACCGCCTCGAGGCCCTCTACGAGCAATAGGCGCCATGACAACCGAATACTCTTCCGCGCTGTTCACCGACCTCTATGAGGTCACGATGGCGCAAGCCTATGCGGCCGAACGCATGTCGGGGACTGCGGTATTCGAGACGTTCTTTCGCAAGCTCCCCCAGGGCCGCTCCTACGTGATGGCCGCCGGCCTGTCCGACGTGCTCGACTTTCTCGAATCGTTTCATTTCCAGCCGGCCGACATCGACTACTTGCGCGAATTGAGGTTGTTCACAGAGGAATTCCTGCGCTCGCTGTCCGAGGTTCGCTTCACCGGGGACGTGTGGGCCGTGCCGGAAGGGACGGTGGTCTTTCCGAACGAACCGATCGTCCAGGTTATCGCCCCCATCATGGAAGCCCAGCTGTTCGAGACGTTCGTGGTGAACCAGATCCACCTGCAAAGCGTGATCGCCAGCAAGGCCGCACGAATGGTTGAAGCCGCCCGGGGCCGAAGGGTTATCGATTTCGGCGCGCGGCGTGCACATGGCACGGACGCGGCAAACAAGGTCGCGCGGGCCGCTTACCTCGCCGGCCTGGCGGGCACCTCCAACCTGCTGGCCGCGCGCACGTATGGCATCCCCGCCGTCGGCACCATGGCACACAGCTTCGTTCAGGCCTTCGACAACGAGGTGGACGCTTTCGACGCATTCGCCCGGCTCTACCCCGGCACGACACTATTGGTGGACACCTACGACACGCTCGAAGGTGTCGACCACGTCATCGAACTCGCCCGAAAGCGCAAGGATTTCGACGTGGCGGCTGTGCGGCTGGATTCCGGGGACTTGGGTGCCCTATCGAAGGCGACACGCGCCAAGCTCGACGCGGCGGGTTTGAATCACGTTGAGATCGTTGCGTCGTCGGGCCTCGACGAGTACCGCATCGCGGCGCTGATGAACGAGGGCTGCCCGATCGACACTTTCGCGGTGGGCACCAAGCTCGTAGTCGCCCAGGACGCGCCCGCGCTCGACATGGCCTACAAACTCGTCGAGTACGAGGGCACCGGGCGGACCAAGTTCTCCAGCGGCAAAGTTATCTATCCCGGACGCAAGCAAGTCGTACGCCGGCTCGACGACCGGGGAATTTTCGCCGGCGACACAATCGGCAGGGCCGACGAGCAACTCGACGGCGAGCCGCTGCTGGTGCTCGTCATGAAGAATGGCCGGCGCCTTCCGCAGGGCGATGCCGACCTGTCGGTGTCGCGAGACTGGGCGCGCCAGCAGGTCGATCGGCTTCCGCCCCAGCTTCGCTCCCTGGAAGCCGGCGACTGGTCCTACCCGGTGGACATCAGCCCGGGGATCGCGCGCGACCTCGAAAAACTGCGCCGTGCGTGGCAATCGATGAGTTGACGACTACGGCTGGACCGAAATGACGGTGACGGTGCCGGACCAATAGTCACCGACATAGAGCCGGTCACCATCGGGGCTCACCGCCAGCGCTTCGGGATTCCCGCCGACGTCGAAGGTGTCGGCCACGCATCCCTCGATGGTGTCGATGACCGACACGGTGTGATCGCCGAAGTTGCTGACGTAGGCGTTTTTACCGTCGGGACTAATCCGCACGCAGCGCGGCAGATCGCCGACCGGGATTCGATTCGCCTCACCGGCCATGGTGTCGATGACCGACAGCGAGCATCGGCCGGTCACGTACGCCTGCAGCCCGTCCGGCGTTATTTGCACGCCAATCGGATTGTCGCCCAGCTTGATCCGTGTGACCCGGTAAGTCGCGAGGTCGATCGCCGTAACGCACGAGTGGTCGTAGTGCGTCGCGTACAGCACCGATCCGTCCGGACCCATGGTGAGGCTATCGGGCGGCCCGACCAGGCCGATGGTGTGGATCGCGGCGTTGGCGGCGGTGTCGATTACGCCGAGTGAGCCGGCGTCGTACTGGTGGTGGTGATCGCTGCGCCGGCGCACCCCGACGTATACGCGTCGGCGTTCGGAGTCTGCGGAAAGATCGGTGACGGCGGAGCCGTCCAAGCCGTCAACGACTGCGACCATGGCACCCCCCTCGCCCAACACCGAGACCCGGCCACCACTCGCGGCATTGCCGCCCACGTAGATCAGCGCACCGTCCGCGGTGTCGACTTGCTGTGCACAGCACGCGTCGGGGATGACGGCGACGCGGTGGTCGGAAATGTCGATCACCGAAACCGAGCCGCCCTGGTTGGCCGCGTACAGCCGGCTGCCGTCGGCGGCGATGGCCAGCGCCCTCGGATGTCCGCCGACCGGTATGACGCATGAGATCCGATGCTGGCTGCTGAGCAGCGCGACCGAGTCGGTCAAGGCCGCGTAGGCGACGGAATTACCTGGGTTGGTGGCGAGATCGTTCACCCGGTCCCCGAGCGCAATGGTCGTGATGACGGATCCCCCGGCTCGTCGCTCCACGTCGCCCATCGTTCGCAACCCGGCCGCGGCGAACGTAGGGAAGAAAGTCCTCAAGAAAACGACGTTGGTCCCGCAGCTGGGGGCTAACGACCCTCGTGAACTCACCGACGTCCGCCATACGGTTGGCGAACACAACGACGCAAGCAGCGGAGGATTGGTATGCACTCGGATCACCTCAAGGGGCTGGTGAAAGCAGAAGGGCCCTTCGTGTCGGTCTATTTCGACGACTCACACGACACCTTGGATGCGGTTGAGCAGCTCGAAGCGAAGTGGGGCGACATCCGCAGGCAACTCGAAGGCATGGGCGCCGGCGCGAAGGTTCTGGGCGCGCTCGAAGAAGCCGTGCTGCAGCATCGTCCGCCCGTCGGCCGGCGGGGCCGTGCGGTGATCGCGACCAGCGATGAGGTGCTGGTCAACGAGCACTTGGTCAACCCGCCCGCGGCGACGGAGGTCCGCCTGTCGGATTACCCCTATGTCGTGCCGCTGATCGACACGCAGATGCAGCGACCGACCTACGTGTTCGCCACGGTTGACCACACCGGCGCGGACATCAGCCTGTATCAAGGTGCCACCGTCACCTGCACAACCATCGAGGGTGGCGGCTACCCGGTGCACAAGCCGGCCACGGCCGGGTGGAACGGCTACGGTGACTTCCAGCACACCACCGAGGAAGCCATCCGCATGAACTGCCGCGCGGTCGCCGACGAGCTCACCCGACTGGTGGACGACGCCGATCCCGAGGTGGTGTTCCTCCGCGGCGAGGTCCGTTCCCTCGCGGACCTAACCGCCGAGTTGCCGGAGCGGGTGGCCGCACGCGTGTCGCGGGTGCACGCCGCAGCCCGCAAGCGCGGTATCGACGAGGGCGAAGTCCGCGAAATCACGGCCGCGGAGTTCGATCGCCGTCGCGACGCCGAGCTGACCGCCATCACCGACCGGTTCGAAGCGCAGATCGGACGCGGCTCCGGGCTGGCCGCCGAAGGGGTGGCCGCGGTGTGTGCGGCACTGCGCGACGGCAATGTCGGCACCCTGATAGTCGGTGAGCTGGGCGACGCCACCGTGGTCACGGGTGAAGCGCTGACCACCATCGCACCGGATGCGGATGCGCTGTCCGAACTCGGCGAACCGGTGGTGCGCGTGGCGAGGGCCGACGAGGCGTTGCCGTTCAACGCGATCGCGGTGGGCGCCTCGTTGGTGCGAGCCGGTGACCGGATCACGCCCAGCGACGGAGTGGGGGCGCTGCTGCGGTACGCGACCGGCGACAGGGTCGGTCGGCGCGGTACGTAGTCCCAAACGCCGTGGCACACCATGGTTCAGGGCACCGAGCCGTGCCGCACACGGCGGACTTGCGCATCGAAGCCTGGGCGCCTACCCGTGATGGCTGTATCCGGCAGGCGGTGCTCGGGGTCGTCGAAAGCTTCCTGGACCTGTCGTCGGCGCGTGCGGACCACACCCGTCGGCGCCGGCTGACCGCGGATAGCGATGACGATCTGCTGGTAGCCGTGCTCGATGAGGTCATCTACCTGCTGGATACGTCCGGTGAAGCGCCCATCGATCTCGAGCTGCACGACGTCGGCGATGGCGTCGAGGTCGCGTTCGCGATGACCGACGCGCATGCGCTGGCCCAAGTGGGCGCGGTGCCAAAGGCGGTGTCACTCAACGATCTCCGGCTCTCGCGCGACCGGCAAGGCTGGCAGTGCCTGGTGACCCTCGATGTGTAAGACAAGGGCATGCGCATGAAGCTCATCGAAGAGACCCCGTACCGGTTCCGGATCGAAAAAGAGGGCGCGATGCGGGTGCCCGGAATAGTGTTCGCATCCAGAAAGCTGCTGCCCCACGACGAAGGCGACATGGCGCTGCAGCAGGTGGTCAACGTGGCCACGCTGCCGGGAATTGTCCGTGCGTCGTTCGCGATGCCCGATGTGCACTGGGGCTACGGATTCCCGATCGGTGGTGTGGCGGCCACCGACATCGAGAATGGCGGGGTCGTTTCACCGGGCGGAGTTGGCTTTGACATCTCTTGTGGTGTAAGGCTTTTGGTGAGCACCGAGTTAGACCGTGACCGGCTGCGGGCACGCCTGCCCGCGATCATGGACCGGCTCGATCGCGCGATACCGCGCGGCGTGGGCACCAAGGGTGTGTGGCGGCTGCCCGATCGCGACACATTGCAGCAAGTGCTGACCGGTGGTGCCCGGTTCGCGGTGGAGCAGGGACACGGCGCCACACGGGACCTTGAGCGGTGCGAAGACGGCGGCGTGATGGCCGGGGCGGACGCGGCCGCGGTGAGCGACCGGGCGGTCGAACGCGGCCTCGACCAGATCGGCAGCCTCGGCTCCGGCAACCATTTCCTCGAAATCCAGACCGTCGACCGCATCTTTGATCCGGTCGCGGCGACCCGGCTGGGTTTGGCCGAAGGAACGGTCTGCGTCATGATCCACACCGGCTCGCGTGGCCTGGGACACCAGATCTGCACCGATCACGTCCGGCTCATGGAGCATGTCATGAGCCGTTACGGCATTTCGGTGCCCGACCGCCAATTGGCGTGTGTGCCGGTGCGCTCTCCCGAGGGGCAGGCTTACCTCGCGGCGATGGCCGCCGCCGCCAATTACGGACGCGCCAACCGGCAACTGTTGACCGAAGCGACGCGCCGCGTCTTCGAGGAGGCCGGTACATCCCTGGATGTGCTCTACGACGTCTCGCATAACCTGGCCAAGGTCGAGGTGCACACCATCGACGGTCACCCGCGCTCGGTGTGTGTGCACCGCAAAGGTGCGACCCGCTCACTGCCGCCACATCATCCGGAGCTACCGGCCGATCTGGCGGCGGTCGGTCAACCCGTGCTGATACCGGGCACCATGGGCACCGCCTCTTACGTGCTCGTCGGGGTTGCCGGCAACCCGGCCTTCTTTTCCACCGCCCATGGCGCCGGGCGCACGTTGAGCCGTCACCAGGCGGCCCGTCACACCAGCGGCGACGACGTGCGTGCACGCCTCGCACAGGGCGGCGTCCTCGTGCGCGGGACCTCCCGCAGGGGTCTCGCCGAGGAAAAACCCGAGGCCTACAAGGACATCGACGCGGTCGTCGAGGCGAGCCATCAGGGTGGCCTGGCGAGCAAAGTGGCTCGCTTGATGCCAGTGGGGTGCGTCAAAGGGTAAGTGCGGGCCGCGACGCCTGTCGGCCTGCCGCGTGCGTTCAGCTCGCCGGGATGATGATTCCGTAGTGCCCGTCGTAGCGGTGATACAACACGCTGCCACGGTCCCTGGCGGTGTCAACGAAGAACAGGAACGGCAGGCCGAGTAACCCGATCCGCTCGATGGCCTGCTCGACCGTCAGCCGCGGGGCCGGCTGCGGACTGATGGTCAGCGGCAACCGGAACGGCGCCAGCTCGTCCGCGGTCGCCGGATTCACTTGTGCCAGGCGGTATTCGGCCCGACCTCCCCGGTAGAGCACGCTGTCCTGATGGGTGCCCTGCTCGGTGAAGAGGTGAAAATCATAGTCGAGCAGCTCCATCTCCAGCGCGGCCTCCTCGACCGTGCAGGTGGGCAGGCTGTACGACTTGTGCCGCACGATTCGGCGCTCACTTTCCGGCCGTGGGAAGTACTTCGGCCGGTGCGCCGGCTCGGTTTGGTGCCGCCATTCATGCGGGCCACGACCGGGCATGCCACCTCGTTTGGCTTCCCAGTGTTCGGCGGCGCGCTCGAGTTGACGACGCAGCCGCCCCTCGAGTCGGTCGATCGCTTCGCGCGCGGTGACGCCTTCGACCTGCGCGCGCACCAGCCGGCCGTTGACGTCGAGGTTTGCCTGCGCGATCACCCGGCGAGCCACCGCGGGGTCGCCGTGCTCGCCCAGCTTGACGTGGGCGTGCAGCACCGGTTCGTGGGTGAGGCGGCCGAGATCGCCGATCTTTGTCCGCGCGTAATCCTCGGCGCCGGGCAGCTGGCCGCTCGTCGTTACCTGCACGTCGAAGGCAGGCGGTAAATCGGGTCGTCGTTTCATAGTGCGTCTCGCGCTTCGTCGCTGTCGCTCAGTGATGCAAACCCGTGACGGGTTCGTGCGTGCTGGCCTGGATATCGGCGGATGTCGCAGCGAACAGCTGATTCGCCAGATCGGACAGCGCTCGGGCGATGGCGAGCTCGTCGCCGATCGCGGCCACGGGCTCGTCGGCCGGATCCAGTCGCGCCAGGCCGATGCCGACGAGCGTCTTGTCCGCCCAGCACAGCCGCGCCTTCGCCCGGGTCTTTTCGTCGCGCTCTTCAACCAGCACGTCGATGTGGCATGTCTTGGTGCCCTCGTCGTTCTTCGTCATGATCAGATGCGACCATTGCGCGCCGGGGCCACAGTAGGGGCGGAAGTCCCGAATCGCGGGGTCGTTCGTCGGCCGGCCCCCGGGACGGTCTCGCCTTGGAACGGGCCAGCAAATGTGTGGATGCGGGAAAGAAAGCGTCGAACTTAATCGACATTATTGCTGGGATTAATCAACAGTTTCGTTCGCGTATATCGGCGTGCCCGACAGTAACGGGCGTGTCCACCCTCCCGACACAGACCAAGTACCTGCATGCCTCGCGGGGCCGTCGGTCGTCATCGCACTCGGGTGACGACCGCGAACAGGCGATTCTGGCCACGGCGGAGCGCCTTCTGCAAGAACGGCCGCTCGCCGACTTTTCCGTGGACGACCTAGCAAAAGGCGCCGGGATTTCGCGTCCCACCTTCTACTTCTATTTCCGCTCGAAGAACGCGGTGTTGCTGTCGCTGCTCGACCAGATGAACGGCAAGGCGCATGCGGCCCTCCGGTCGCTGGGCGGAATATCGTCCGGCGATCCCGCGGAGCTGTGGCGCGCGCGCATCGAGGCTTTCTTCGAGGTGTCGGGCTCTCACCCGGCGGTCGCCGTGGCCGGCGCCGCCGCGAAGGCGACCAACCCGGAGGTGCGGCAGTTGTGGTCCACGCTCATGCAGAGGTGGATCTCGCTCACCACGGCGGCCATCGAGGCGGAGCGCGGGCGGGGTGCCGCCCCCGACACCATCCCGGCCGAGCAGCTCTCGATCGCCCTCAACATGCTCAGCGAGCGGGTGATGGCCGCGACCTTCACCGCCGAGGACCAGGCGATGCCCGAGGACCGGGCGGTCGACACGTTGCTGCACATCTGGCTGGCCAGCATCTACCAACGCTGACCGAGCGCCCTTCGGGCCCGGTCCAGGCTCTCGTCGATCAGCCGGTCCACCGCTCCGAAGTAGGTCGGCGACGGCGGCTTCGCCGCCAGCTCGGCGACCGCTTCCTGTTCCCCCGAAACGTCTGCGGCCTCGAGGTTTTCGGACATCCGCTCCGCGTGCACCTGCAGACCGGCCAGCAACTCGCCGCATTGGGATCCGGCGACGACGGTGCGCCGCGCCAACGTGCGCAGGGCGTCCCATTCGGCATGCCAGGCGCCGTCGGGCCGCTCGTCGTTGGCCAGCGCCGCCGCGGTGTGCAGGGTCGCGGCCAGCTGCGGTGCGGACAGGGCGGCGCGGCGGATGAGGATGGACAACACCGGGTTTCGCTTGTGCGGCATCGACGACGAGCCCCCGCGCTTCGCGTCGCCCGGCTCGCTCAGTTCGCCGATCTCCGGGCGGGCCATGGTGACGATGTCCGAGGCGATCCGGCCCCAAGCGTCGGTGCAGCCGACGAACGCGTCGGCCGCCGCGGTGACCGGTGTCCGCGTCGTGTGCCACGGCAGCCGGGTGACCAAACCCAAAGCCGTCGCCGTGTTCCGCACCAGCCCGGTCGAGACTCCGGCGGCGTCGGCGGCGCCGGTGAGCAGCGCCGCCAGCTCCGTGCTGGCGGCCAACGTCCCCGCGGCCCCACCGATCTGGATGGGCACGACCAGTGCGGACAACCCCTCGACGGCGTCGACGACGCCGTTCAGCCAGCCGGCCACCTTCGCCCCGAACGTGGTGGGCGCGGCGTGCTGGGTCAGGGTGCGCGCCACCATCGGCGTCACGCGGTGCAGCGTGGCGAGCTCGGTGAGGGTCGAGACTTGGCCCGCGACTTGCGCGGCCAGCTCCGTGACGACGCCGCGCACGCCGAGCATGAGGCCGGTGTCCAGGACGTCCTGGCTGGTGAGCCCGCGATGGATCCACGGTGCCACGGCCGGCGCGGCCCGTTTCCGCAGCAGGCCGACAAGGCCGATGACCGGGTTGCCGCCGTCCTCGGCGGCGGCAGCCAGGGATTCACAGTCGTTGGGGGTCAACAGCATTGGCAGGTCCGACCCCGCGCACTCGGCCGGGGCCAGGCCGGCACCGGCCAGCGCGTCGAGCCAGGCGGACTCCACCGCGACCATCGACTCCAGCAGCGCCCGGTCCGTCATGTGCTCCCCGGCCCGATGATCCCCGGGCCACAACAGGTTGGTCATCGGGCACCGTCCCGGTACGCCAAAAACACCGTCTCGCGCGGGCCCTGCAGGTGGATGTCGAAACGGTAAGCCCGGCAATCGCTTTCGGCGTCACACAGCAGGGTGGCGCGCCGCTCAGCATCGAGGCCCGCCAGCAGCGGATCGGCGCCCGGGTCGGTGCCGGGGAGGTAGGCGCGGGTGAACAGCCGGTCCAACAGGCCGCGCGCGAACACGGTGAGGGCGAAGAACGCCGGCCGGCCGGCGCCCGCCGAACCGGGCGCCACGGTGGTGAAGGCGTAGCGACCGGCGGCGTCGGTCGCGCACCGGCCCCAGCCGGTGAAACCCGCGTCGTCTTGATGGCCGCGGCGCAGCGAACCGGCCCGCCGCGGGATGCGGCCGGTGCCGTCGGGTTGCCACAACTCGACCAGGGCGTCCGGGACGCCGTCACCGGCGCCGTCGTAGACGGTGCCGTGCAGCCGGACCGCATGCGGATGCCCATCGCCCACCAGGGCGCTGTCGCCGGAGTACGGCAACCCGAGGTGCAGGAAGGGGCCGACGGTTTGCCCTGGGGTGCAGGCACATTCACTCATCGTGGCCCTCCATCGGGGTTTTCCGCGCCCCGGACAGCACGACGTCCCAGCGATACCCGGTCGCGTACTCCGGCTCGGTGAGGTCGTGGTCGTAGCGGGCGATCAGCCGTCGACGCGCGGCCGGGTCGAGGACCGACTGGAAGATCGGATCGAGGTCGAACAGCGGGTCGCCCGGGAAGTACATCTGGGTGACCAGGCGCTGCGGGAAAGCCGTCCCGAAGATGGAGAAGTGGATGTGCGCCGGGCGCCACGCGTTGTGGTGATTGCGCCACGGATACGGGCCGGGCTTGATGGTGAGGAAGCGGTACGAGCCGTCCGGCCCGGTCAGACACCGGCCGGCGCCGGTGAAGTTGGGGTCCAGCGGAGCCGGGTGCTGGTCGCGCTGGTGGCGATAGCGGCCGCCGGCGTTGGCTTGCCAGATCTCGATCAGCTGACCCGCCACCGGTTTGCCGAAGCCGTCGCGCACCCGGCCGGCCACGATCACGCGTTCTCCGAGGGGTGGGCCGGCGTGGCCGGCCGTCAGGTCGGCGTCGAGCGGGTCGACGTCCTGGTGGCCGAAGCACGGCGCCCAGCGCTCGATTTCCTCGGGATCGACCGGCGCCAGGGGGTGTCGGGGATGGCGCAGGATGGTGGCGCGGTAGGGCGGGTAGTCGAGCCGGGGCTGCGCTGCGCTACCGCGGTATTCGGCTGCGATGGCGGCCATCTCGGCCGTGATGTCACCCTGAGAAGCGGCGCACTCGGGGTTCATGAACCGTGACGCTACTCCCGACGGCCGGGCGGACGCCGCAAGCCGGCGGTGTCGCCGCAGTTACAGCGAGCGCACCAGCGCCGTCCGCCCCTTCGTGCGCATCTTATACAGGGCGGACCGGCGGTATTGTTCCATCTTCGCGGCCATCTTGTCGCCCAGTTCCTCGAGCTCAGCGTCGGTGATCTTCACCTCCGGGGGAGCCGGAATCATGTCGCGCTCCTCTTCGTCGGCGTGGGCCTCCAGCACCGTCTTGAACGAGTTCCACTCGTCCTCGTAACCGGGCGCGCTCTGTGGGGTCTTGAGCAACACCGACAGCTGGTCGATCACCTGGCGGTGCTCCGCATGGGCGACCGCGATCAGCTTGGTGGCGTCTTTGAGGGCCGGGTAGTACAGGTCGTCCTCGATGCGGAAATGAATGTCGAGTTCGATCAGCATGTCGTCGAAAAGGGCATGCCGCTCTTCGGAATTCACCGGCGCCTCGCTGACCTTACGGCCCAGGCCCTTGAGCATGATGTGGTGTTCTTTCAGCACGTCGTAGGCGTTCACTGGGCTACCTCCTCGGCACGCACCTCAACCATTCCGTCGACCAGCCTGGCCTCATAGCACGGCAGCGGCGCCGCCGCTGGGCCGCGCAGTACCTCTCCCGACTCGGCCGCGAACCACGAACCGTGCCAAGGACATACGAGCCGGCCCCGGTCGATCCAGCCGTCGGCCATCGGCGCCGCCAGGTGCGGGCAGCGCTCCCCGAACGCCGCGACCTCCCCGGGCTCGGTCTGGCACACCACCAGGCCCACTCCGTCGACCTCGACACGCACCGGTTTTCCGTTCAGCGAGCTCGCGGGGAGCACGGGCGTCCATTCGGTGGTGCGCAGCCGCGCGCCCGACTGGTCGATGCCGATGCCGGACTCGAACACCAACGCCCCGCCCAGGTAGCTGCCCGCGACGGTGATGCCGTAACCCAGTGCGGTGAGGGCGATGCCGCGGCCGTGGCGGCCCCGGCGGCGGTCCCACCACGATTGCGCGTACAGGGCGGTGGCCGCCAGGTTCACCAGGCCGTGCACCGCGCCGACGCGGCGGTCCTCCTCGTGGGTGTGCTGCCAATCGGTGACGCCGGTGACGGCGGACCCGATGCTGGCCAGGATGCCCACCCCCAGGGCGCGCGACGCGAACGTCGACGCGTCGCGCACTTCGCTGGCCGGCCGGCCCGGCAGCAGGCTGAGGGCGTCCAGCGCGACGGTGGTGCCGAGCGCGCCGCTCGTCAGCGACGCCAACGGCGGATGGACCGGGTGTCCCAGCCACACTCCGTGCAAAGCGTTGGCGACGGCGTTGCGTGCGCCGCCCAGGCCGTTATAGGCGAAGCTCAGAAAGTGTTCGAACCGATAGCTCGGCCGATCCAGCCACTCTTGACGCCCGATAGCGGACACCACTCGCGTTCCGAGCTTCTGCAATCGGCCATCCAGTGCCCGAGCGGCCATCACCAGTCCTTCCTCAGATTCGTTGACAGAAGGGCGCAATTACCGCAAAATCGCCCAATTTATCCCTCGTTTACCGCATGATCACACACGCAGCGCAGCTGACGTGACCACCGTAGCCCGCTCATCCGGCCATCCGGCTGTCAGCAACCTGGGAGTTGCCACAAAGCATCCTTGTAGACGGCTGGGCGCGCGGCCGGGTGCATTGACCGCGGTGGACGAATACGAGATTCTACTAAGCGGAAAAGATTTCTGCACAGCAGACAGGACGGCGGTGTCGTGACAGCTCATCGCGAGGACTTCGACCCAGTCTCCGACCGCCTTTTCGCCAGCGTCCGCCGGGGCATGATCCCCGCGCACATCTACAACGACGCCGGGCTGTTCGCGCTGGAGAAGGAGCGGCTGTTCGGCCGGGCGTGGACGTTCGTGGCGCACGAGTCCGAGATCCCGCACGCCGGCGACTACGTGGTGCGCCGGGTGCTCGACGACTCCTTCATCATCACCCGCGACGCGGGCGGCGATGTGCGGGCCTTGTTCAATATGTGCCTGCACCGCGGCATGCAGGTGTGTCGCGCGGAGATGGGAAACGCCTCCAACTTCCGCTGCCCCTACCACGGCTGGACCTACCGCAACGACGGCCGGCTCACCGGGCTGCCGTTCCACCGGGAGGCGTACGGGGGCGAGGACGGGTTTGCCAGGAGCGCCCAAACCTTGTTGCCCGCACCGAAATTCGCAAGCTACAACGGCCTGCTGTTCGTCAGCATGGACCCCGCGGCCGAACCGCTGGAGGACTTCCTCGGCGACTTCAAGTTCTATCTGGACTTCTACACCAAGCAGAGCACCGGCGGCCTGGAGGTCCGGGGGCCGCAGCGCTGGCGCATCAAGGCCAACTGGAAGATCGGCGCCGAGAACTTCGCCGGCGACATGTACCACACGCCGCACACCCACGCGTCGATCGTCGACATCGGCCTGTTCCGCGAGCCGAAAGCGCAGAAGCGCAAGGACGGCGCCACCTATTGGGCGCACCGCGGCGGCGGCACCACCTACAAGCTTCCGCCGGGCGGCTTCGACGAACGGATGCGCTACGTCGGCTATCCCGACGAGATGATCGGCCGGATCAAAGACGTGTGGACGCCGCAACAACAGCGCATGGTCGGCGAGGACGGGTTCATGATCTCGGCCGCCACCTGCTTTCCGAACCTGAGTTTCGTGCACAACTGGCCCAAGGTGCGCGACGGCCAGGACGACGAAACCTTGCCCTTCATCTCGATCCGGCTGTGGCAGCCAATCAGCGAGAACGAAACCGAGGTGTGCTCGTGGTTCGCGGTGGACTCCGCCGCTCCCCCGCAATACAAACAGGATTCGTACAAGGCGTATCTTATGTGCTTCGGTTCCACCGGCATGTTCGAGCAAGACGACGTGGAGAACTGGGTCTCGCTGACCACCACCGCCGGCGGCTCGATGGCGCGGCGGCTGCTGCTGAACAGCCGGATGGGCCTGCTGTCCGACGGCAGCCCGGTCGTCGAGCCGCTGACCGCCGAGTCGTTCCACGGGCCGGGCCGCGCGCAGGTCGGCTACAACGAGTACAACCAGCGCGCGCTGCTGAACCTGTGGGCGGACTACCTGCAGGGGGCCGGCGCATGAGAAAACCATTGCCCTTCAACGATGTCCGGCACCTGCAGGCGCACCAGTTCCTGGTGGACGAGGCCTGGATGCTGGACGCCCAGCAGTACGAGGCGTGGCTGGACACCCTGACCGACGACGTCCGCTACGTGATGCCCGTGCGGGTCACCACCGCCCGCGGCGCCGGGTTCGACACCTCACCGGGGATGGCGCACTTCGACGAGGACAAATATTCGCTGAGCCAGCGCGTCGCGCGGATGGCTACCGAGCACGCCTGGGCCGAGGATCCGCCGTCGCGGCTGCGTCACTTCATCACCAACGTGCGCACGTTTGTCGAGGATGACGCGCACCTGATTGTGGAGTCTGCCGAGTTGCTGTTCCGCAGCCGGGGAGACGTCAACGAGAGCGCGCTGCTGTCCTGCGGCCGCGAGGATCTGCTGCGTAGGTGCGACGAATCTCAACAAACACTCAAGCTGGCGCGCCGCGCAATTTTTGTCGACGAGTCCGTATTGCGGATGCAAAACCTGGCGGTGTTCCTGTGAGCGAACCAATCACGGTGGCAAACGAATTCGCCGAAGTCGAGGTCCGGCGGATGGACACCCGCAACGGATCGCGGCTACTCATCAGCGCCCCGCGAACCGGGCAGTCGATCAGCCTGGACGCGCTCGAATTGGAGGCGCTGACCCGGCAAAACACCCGTACGCTGGCTGCCATGGTCGGCAATCCCGAGGGCCCGCTGCTGCCCGACGAAGGTGACGAGCCATGACCGACTGGCTGCACGGCAAACGCGCCCTGGTCGTCGGCGGGGGATCTGGAATCGGCCGCGCCGTCGTCGACGCCTTCCTCGCCGAGGGCGCGACAGTTGTTGTGCTGGAACGAGACCGGGATAAGTGCAACACCTTGCGCGAGCAGTTGCCCGAGTTGCCGGTGGTCGAGGGCGACGCCATCACCCGCGAGGCCAACGAACGAGCGGTCGGCGTCGCGGTGGATACCTATGGCGGGCTGGACACCCTGGTCAACTGCGTCGGCGTCTTCGACTTCTATCAGGGCGTCGGCGAGATCGACGCCGACGCGCTGTCCGGCGCGTTCGACGAGATGTTTCGCACCAACGTGCTCAGCCACCTGCAGTCCGTCAAGGCGGCCCTTCCCGCGCTGCGGGCCGGAACCGGCCCCTGCATCGTCCTGACCGAGTCCGCTTCGTCGTTTTATCCCGGGCGCGGCGGCGTGCTGTACGTGTCGTCGAAGTTCGCCGTGCGGGGCCTCGTGACGGCGCTGGCGCACGAACTCGCACCGCAGATCCGGGTCAACGGGGTGGCGCCCGGCGGCACGCTGAACACCGACCTGCGCGGGCTGGCCAGCCTGGGGCTCGACGGCGCCCGCCTCGACGACACCCCCGGCCGGTCGCGCGATCTGGCGGCCCGTACCCCACTCAACGTCGCGCTCACCGGCGCGGACCACGCCTGGAGTTTCGTATTCCTGGCCTCCGATCGAGCCCGCGGTATCACCGGCGAAACCGTGCGCCCCGACGGCGGATTCGGGCTGAGCGCACCGCAATGACGTCCCTCGACGAGCAACGCGCGCTGGTGGCGCAGGGCTGCCGGGTGGCGGCGGCTCGTGGCCTGGTGGACGGGATCCTGGGCCACCTGAGCCTGCGTGTCGACGACGAGCGCCTACTCATCCGCTGCCGCAGCGACACCGACACCGGCGTGGCGTTCACCCGGCCCGGCGACGTCCGGCTCATCAAGTTCGACGGAACCGCCGGCACCGCAGGCGAACTCGAGGGGTACTGGGTGCCCAACGAGCTGCCCATCCACGTCGAGACCATGCTGGCCGATTCGCGGCACCGGGTTGTCGCGCACCTGCACCCGCCCGCCGTGGTCGCCGCCGACCTCGCCGGCATCGCGATCCGGCCGATCTACGGCGCCTTCGACATTCCCGGCGCGTGGCTCGCGCGCGGCGGCGTGCCCGTCTACGAGCGCGCCGTCTTGATCCGGACCGCGGCGCTGGGCAAGGAGATGGTGGCGGCCATGCGCGGACGGCCGGTGGTGATCTGCCGCGGACATGGGATCACTAGCGCGGCCGCCACGGTGCCGCAGGCGGTGCTGCAGGCGATCAGCCTCGACACACTGGCCCGAATGTCGTTGCGGGTGCAGGCCGCCGGCGGGACTCTGCGGGATATCGACGACGCGGACTGGGACGAGCTGCCCGACCTCGGGCCGTCGTTCACCACGGATGCCGCGTGGCGTCACGAAGTGGCGCGGTTACCGGCCGACTGAGCTGGTGTCACAGGTTCATGCTCGACGATGTATTCCTGCGACCGGAAATCCCGCGCCGCGCAGCCGGAGCGGTCGGTCATCAACCGAGTTGATCGCCAATCTCCTTGGCTGCCTTGACAAGTGCGGCCGCCACCGTCGCATACCGGATATCGTCCAGCCGGTTTTGGGGTGCGGCCGCGTTGAGCGCGAGGCGCAGGCCCGGGGCCCGCGTCGGTATGGGCACCGCGACGGAAGCGACGCCTTCCTCGCTCTCCTCGCGGTTGATGGCGTATCCGCGCTGGCGGATGGCGGCAAGCTCGGCCTCCAGCTCGGTCCGGCTGCCGATCGAGGATGACGTGATGCGTTCCAACCGCTCGTGCGGAAACAGTTGACGGAGCTCCGGCTCGGGCAGCTGCGCCAGCATGACCTTGCCCGTCGACGTGCAATGCGCCGGCATGCTGCGGCCCAGCCGGGATGCCACCCGGACCGCGGCCGGGCCTTCGACGGCGGCGATGAACCGGACGCTGGCGCCGTCCAGCATCCCGACGTGAACCGTTTCGCGCAGTTGTTCGCCGAGGCTACGCATGATGGGGGCGGCCGATCGCGGGATGTCGATGCGGCCGAAGATCGCGAACGCGACGCCGGTCAGGGACGGGCCGGGCAGGTATGCCTTCGACACCGGGTCCTGACGGACGAACCCGCGGTAGGCCAGCATGGCCAGCAACCGATGCGCGGTGGAGGACGCCACGCCCAGATAACGGGTGGCCTCACTCAACCGGATCTGGGGTTGTTCGCCCAACAGCAGCAGCAGCTTGAGCGCGTTGTCGACCGACTCGATCGGATACTGCGGCGCAAGCGAATCGGCGGCCGGCGCTGCGGCGCCCTCCCGACGCCCCGCACGCCTTTTCGCCATGCAGTCACGGTAACCAGTTATGGGGGATCCGTTCGATTATTCTCGGCTTCGTGTACGGGGCTATTCCTTCCGGATATCGCCGTTACGTCGCCATCGGGGACAGCCAGACCGAGGGCTTGTGGGACGGCGACGACGTCGTGGGTCTCCTCGGGTTTGCTGACCGGCTCGCCGTCACCCTCGATTCGCTCTACCCGGGCCTGCACTACGCCAACCTGGCGATCCGCGGCAAACGGATCGCCGACGTCTTGCACGAACAGGTCCCGCGAGCCCTGGCGATGCGGCCGGACCTGATCACCGTGTGCGCCGGGATGAATGACGTCATCCAGCCGGGGCGGTCGTTCGGCCCCGCCCTGGTCGATCTCGAGCGCCTCTACGCCACGCTGGCGCGATCCGGGGCGACGGTGGTGACGACGACCTTTCCGAACGTCGCGCAGTTCCTCCCGCTCGGACGGCTGGTCTCGGGGCGCCTCACCCGCATCAACGCGGCGATCACGGCGGCCGCCGAACGCTACGGATTCGGCCTCGTCGACCTGTACAACGCGCCGTCGATGCGCGAGTTGGACACCTGGGCCATCGACCGGGTGCACGCCTCCACCAAAGGGCACACGCTGTTCGCCGCCGCGGCCGCCGAGGCCCTGAATTTGCCTGGCAGCAACCATGATTGGGCCTACGCCAGCCCGGAGGCCAGGCGGCGGCCGCTGACCACCGGCGCTTACGAGCAGCTGCGCTGGACGCAGGACAGTTTCTTCCCCTGGATTTGGCGCCGGCTGCGCGGCATGTCCTCGGCCGACGGGCGAGAACCCAAACGGCCGCGGTTGGACAGCCTCAGCACGCCGAGCAGACCGGCCGACGCGAACCGGACGGTTTAGTGCGCGTTCCGCCGGGCGGTCAGGCATCCTGGACGCATGGACGTGGAGGCTTTGCTGCATTCGATCCCGCCGCTCGCGGTCTACCTGGTGGTGGGCGGTGTCGTCGGGCTCGAGAGCCTGGGCATTCCGCTTCCCGGCGAGATCATCCTGGTCAGCGCGGCGCTGATGTCGTCGCACGACGGCCTGGCCGTCAACCCCGTCGGCGTCGGTGTCGCGGCGGTGATCGGCGCCGTGGTCGGCGACTCGATCGGCTATACGATCGGGCGCCGGTTCGGCCTGCCCCTCTTCGACCGCCTCGGCCGGCGGTTCCCCAAACATTTCGGTCCCGGACACGTCGCGTTGGCCGAAAAGTTGTTCAACCGCTGGGGAGTTCGCGCGGTCTTCTTCGGCCGCTTCATCGCGCTGCTGCGCATCTTCGCCGGCCCGCTGGCCGGAGCCCTGAAGATGCACTATCCGCGCTTCCTGTCGGCTAACGTCTCGGGGGCCATCTGCTGGGCCGGCGGCACCACCGCGCTGGTGTATTTCGCCGGGATGGCCGCGGAACGCTGGCTGGAGCGGCTCTCCTGGGTAGCACTGGTCATCGCGATCGTGTTCGGCCTCATCGCCGCCTTCGCGCTGCGCGAACGCACCTCGCGGGCCATCGCTGAACTCGAGGCCGAGCATTACCGCAAGGCGGAAAGCACCGCGGCCGACGCCGCCTGACACCCGCGGCTAACTAGCCGCCTCGCCGAGATCCTCCGGAGCGACCGGCCGGTGCTCTTCGATGAGGCCGACCGCCATCCTGCGGGCGCGCAGGGCCGCATCCGAGTCACCCACGGCCGCCAGCACGATGGCGCCCTTCATCAGGATGTGCCAGGACGAGGCGAAGTCCTCGACGTCGATCAGCCCCGCCGCGACGGCGCGCTGACGGACGATGTCGCGGACGTGGTCGATGTGGACGATGCAGGCCCGTCCGGCGGGAGAGTCCGGCCCCAGCTCGAGCAGCACGTTGATGAACGAGCAGCCTTCGTAGCCGTCGCGAAGCTGGATCCAGTCGTGCATGACGTCGAAGATCGCGAGCAATTGCTCCTCGGGCGTCTCGCCCCGCTGGCGTGACTGCTCATCGATCAGGCCGTACGTCCACAGTTCCTCGCGCCGCTGCAGCACGGCCAGGACGAGGTCGTTCTTGGTCGCGAAATGGCGGTACAACGTGGCCTTGGCGACAGCGGCCTTCTCGATCACCTCTTCGGTGCCGACAGCGCGGATCCCGCGCCGGCTGAACAGGTCGTATGCGGCGGTCAGGATGCGTTCACGAGCCGACACGGGAGGCGTTCCGACATCGGAGGTTGTCATGGCAACCCACAACATACTCTTAGCCGGGATATGTAGACAGACTGACCTGTCTTGTTATAGAAATGAGATTCGCATTCCGCGAAGAGTCTGTCTTCAGATGGCAGGACGGGCATCCATCGCAGCGTCGTAGACGCCGGTCGATTAGGAGTCCACGATGAGCTCGGCCATTGCAGAATTTATGACAACCACCCACCTCATGCTGAGCACCAAGCTCGTCTACGAGCTGGGCGATCCGAACAGCACACTGCGCGCGACCGCCGATCGCAGCGGTCCGGCGGTGCTGATCTATGCGGGCGGGGAGATCGACGCCTGCAACGAGCACACCTGGCGGCAGCTGGTCAGCGAAGTCGCCGGCATCGTGATCGCGCCCGGGCCCCTCGTTGTCGACGTCACGGGACTGGACTTCATGGGCTGCTGCGCCTTCTCCGTCCTGGCCGATGAGGCGAAGCGCTGCAAGGACCGCGGTATCGAACTTCGCCTGGTGAGCTGCGAGCCGATCGTCGCCCGCATCATCGACGCGTGCGGCCTGTCCGCCCTGCTGCCCATCTACCCCAGCGTCGATTCCGCGCTGGCGTCCGCGGCCCGTTGGTGACGGGGCAACACAGGCACTGATCGGCTCTGCCCCGGTTGGATGAGCGACCCTCCCACCTTCGGCGCGGAGGAGGAATTCCTCCTCGTCGACTCGCGAACCGGTGCACCGGCTCCGCGCAACACCAATGTGGCCGCCGAGGCCGAGCGCCGCGGGGTCGAGCTGGAGCTGGAACTGAGCAGCTGCCAGGTGGAAACCACGTCCGGCGTCGTGGCGACCAGTTCGGAGCTCGGTGACGACCTGTCCCGGCTGCGGCGCACCGCGGCGCAGGCGGCTGAGGCCTTAGGGCTGCGGCTGCTCGCGGCCGGGCTTCCGCCCGCCACGCCGCACGAGTTTCCCGTCACCGACACTCCCCGCTATCGGCGGATAGGCGCCGAGTACGGGATGGTCGCGCACGAGCAAGGCATTTGCGGATGTCATGTGCACGTGCAGGTTCCGGACCGCGCGGCCGCCATCCGGGTCAGCAACTGGCTGCGGCCGTGGCTGCCGTCATTGCTTGCGCTGTCGGCGAATTCGGCGGTGTACCGCAGCGCCGACAGCGGCTACGCCAGCTGGCGCAGCATCCTGTGGCGGCGCTGGCCGGTCGCCGGACCGCCACCCTTCTTCCCCTCGCCCGACGAGTACGACCGTACGGTGCGGATGCTCATCGACGCCGAAGTCATCCTGGACCACAAGATGATCTATTGGGACGTGCGACCGTCGGAGAACTTCCCGACGATCGAGGTGCGGGTAGCCGACGTGCCCGCAACCGTTGCGGAAACGGTGCTGCTCGCCACCCTGGTCAGGGCCGCGGTGATGACGGCGCTCGAAGCAGGCGAGGACGAACCCGGGCGGCTTCCGCCGGCGGCGCTGCGCGCGGCGTACTGGAAGGCCGCCCATGACGGGCTCGCCGGGCGCACGCTCGACCTGATCCATGGCCGCGGAGCGGTGCCCGCGCGTGAGCAGCTGGACGCGCTCGTGCAACGCGTCCGGCCCGCGTTGGAGTCGCTCGGCGAATATGACCGCGTCGCAAGCGAACTCGACCGGGTCGCCGCGCAGGGCAACGGGGCGATCCGCCAGCAGCGGGCGTGGCGCAAGCGCGGTGACGTGATGGACGTCATCGAAGAAGCCGCCACCGCCACGCTGAGCTGAACTTGTTGCGGCACAGCCCTTCCGATCATGCCACGGCGACCAGTCGATACAACCCGATCAGACCCACCACCACGATCGTGGCGCGCAGCGCCTTCCCCGACAACCGGCGCCCGTAGCGGGCCCCGACCAGTCCGCCGACCAGCGAGCCCGCCGCGATCAGCCCGGCCGCCGGCCAGCTGATGCGGCCGAACGCCACCAACGTATAGGCCGCCGCGGCAACAACATTGACCACCAGCGTCAGCAGATTCTTGGCCGCGTTCATCCGCTGCACCGACTCCGGCAGCAGCGCACCCATCAGGCCGACCAACAGGATGCCCTGAGCGGCGGTGAAATAGCCGCCGTATACGGCGACGCCGAACGTGCCGAGCACCAGGACCGCCATGCGGGCCGGTGTGATGTGCTCGGGTGAGCGGCCCGCCGCCTCGGCGCGCCTGCCGGTCCACGCCTGGATCCGGGGCCCGATGACCACCAGCACCAGCGCCAGCACCAACAGCACCGGCACCACCTCGGCGAAGACCTTCTCCGGCAGGTGCAGCAGCAGGGAGGCGCCCAGTATCGAGCCGGCCAGCGATGCGGGGAGCTGCCAGCGCAAACGATTCCACTGACCGCGCAGCTCGGCGCGGTAGCCCCAGGTGCTCGACACGCTGCCGGCGACCAGACCGGTCGCGTTCGACATGGTGGCCGTGACCGGGGGGAAGCCGAGTGCGACCAGTGTGGGAAAGGTGATCAGGGTGCCGGACCCGACGAGCGCGTTGATGACGCCGGCGCCGAGCCCGGCCAGGCAGATCAGGAGCATGTGGGAAGGCGACACTGGGAAAAAGCTTAGCGTGCCACCGGTTTCGTTCCGGGCGCCGGCGGGTTCGGCTGCTCGGTCAGGCGGGCGGGGCCTCGGCCCCGCGCTCGACGCCGGCGCGGAGCTTGACCGACGCCGAATATGCGAATGTCCGGAAGTGCAGGACCGGGTCGTCGGAGGGCTCGATGCCGTCGGTCACGCGCATCGGGTCGAACACGACGATGTCGCCGCCGTGCTCGCGCTCGCTCTCCGGCCCGGTGATCTCGAGGGTGCCGACGGTCGCGATCTGATTGCTCCGCCACGGCGCCGACGGGTCGACCGTCGAGTCGGTGGGCCCGGCGATCTGCACGCGGTAGTGGAACCGCACCGGCGCGGCGCCCAGGCGCGCATTCAGCTCGTCAGTGAGAAAGTCCGGACACTTGCCGTGGGCGGCCAGCGCCGACAAGTAATTCTCCGTGGCGGCCGGAACCAGGTGATAGCGAACGAATCTGGCGCTGCCGTCGTCGGCGACCCAGCGGAAGGCGTGCAAGCCGTGGTATTCGATGGTGGCGTAGCTCGCCGGGATCCTGTTGGCGTCGCGCAGCACCGGCAGCGCGCCCAGCAGCCGCGGATGGGTGAGGAAGTGTTTGGCCATGCGCAGCGGCGTGGTCAGGCCGGGCCGCATCGCCTTGAGCAGATCGACGAATCCGTCCGGAGTGCTCGAGAGGAACAGGCGCGCGGTCTGCGTCGACACGTCGGTGGTGGAGCCGTCGGGCAGGGTGAACTTCACCGCCATCCCGCGGATCCCCGGCAGGTTGTCGCGCTGCCGGGGATCCCCGGCGCCGTTGGAGAAGCGAATCAGCGCCGGGACCGTCGAGCCATCGAGATGCTTTGCGCGCGAAAGCATGACCGCGTCGGGCGCTGCCGTGAAGGTGCCGCGGTAGAGGGTGCCTTTGGCGTGCAGCGCGCGACAGCCCGGTTGCGCGCCGCCGGTGCCCCGAATCGCCTCGATCGCCTCGTCGGGAGTGACCATGCGCGAATCCTAAGGCGTTACGAGGGAAAGCCGAAGAGTTTGACGACGCCGTGGTCGCGGCCCGCGGTGTAACCGCCGTCGACCGCGATGGCCTGGCCGCTGACGAATGAGGCGTCGGGCGACAGCAGAAACGCCGCCATGGCCGCGACCTCCTCCGGCCGGCCCAGCCGTTGCAGGGCGTGTTCTTCGGTGATGGATTCCAGCGGGCCCTCCATGCCCGGCAGACCGAAGACGCTTTGGGCCATTGGCGTTTCGATGAATCCGGGGCAGATGGCATTGGCGCGGATGCCGCTCGGTCCGTAGTCGAGCGCGATGTTCTTGGTGAGCAGGACTACGCCGCCCTTGGCCGCGTTGTACGAGCTGCCACCCGCCGTCCCTTCCAGGCCCTCGACGCTGGCGACGGTCACGAGCGAACCCCGTTCGCCGTCGACGCGGGGTTGCTCGATCATCCGGGCCAGCGCCGCCTTGGCGACCAGGAACGTGCCGGTGAGGTTGATTCCGATCACCCGGTCCCATTCGGCCCGGTCGAGCAGATGAACCGGACCGCCCCCGGCGACGCCGGCCGCGTGGAAGACCCCGTCGAGGCGGTCCGGGACGGCGGCCAGCACCTCGGCGATCGCGGCTTCGTCGGTGACGTCGGCGGTCACGAACTGGAACCGGGGCCCCAGGTCGGGCGCGGCGGCCAGGTCGGCGCCGATCACCGTGCCTCCCTCGGCCAGCAGGCGCCTGGCGGTCGCCAGGCCGATTCCGGACGCGGCGCCCGTCACGACGAAGGTGCGCGGGGCGGCGCGGTCAGGGTTCGCCACGTCTGGTCCCCTCGGCTGAAGATCCTGTTAGGCCGCAGACATGTTGACACACCGGGCGGCTCGCGGGAGCAAAATCTTACGACGGGTGCCGCCTATGCTCGTGGGCGAGAGCCATCAGCAAATTGTGGCGCGGTCGTGGACACCGCACCCGCGCGGAGAGATGGTTAGAACCAGCGGGCGAATCTCCTTCGCCCGAGGCCGGATCAGGAGCTACCGCATGTTTTCGCCGACGCCAACGCGTCCCCGGCGGGTCGCCGTCGCCGCAATGGCCGTTGCCACGGCCATGACGGCGGCCATCGTCCTGCTCGCCACCGCCGATCCGATGCCGGTGCGGCTCACCTCGGGCGAGGCCATCGACATCGCCCAGGGCGTCTCGATCGTCCCCGCACCGGGCTGGACGCTCGGGCACCGCGGCCCGAACTGGGTGGCGCTGGGCAACGCCGACGGCAGCGCGCAGCTGCGGGTCACCGTCAAACCGGCCGGCGGAACCGATGTCGTCGCCGTGCTGCAGGCGGACAAAGATCAGTTGGCCGGCGGCGCGTCGGCCATCCTGAGCAACGTGCGCGACCTGAGCGAGCCGCACACCAGGACGCTGCCGGGCCCGAAATTCCACCAGGAGGCCTCCATCGACTACACCGCCGACGTGCTGGCACCCGAGGGCGCGATCCCGGTCATCGGCACCTTCACCGAACTGCTGAACACCTCGGACCAGCGGTCGGCCTTCATCGACTACCGCCAGGAGAACAACGCGACTCCGCAGGCGGTCAGCGACGGCGGCATGATGATCGAGTCCATGTTCTGATCCGGTGGCCACGGCTTTGCGCGTGTATCCAGGGCTCTGAGCGTGTATCCAAGGCTTTGCGTGTGAGTCCACGGCGGGAAAATCGTCCATCTCGCACCCTCAGCGCACACTCAAAGCCCTCGGTGCACACTCAACAGGAACAAACTCACCTACTCGGAGGGGTTTATGCCACCGGCCGACACCACGGCGAACACGACCAAGACGCTCATCGGACTCGTCGACCGGCACGCATCGCAGCGGCCCGACGCCGTCGCGATTCGCTACGGCGAACGGCAGTGGTCCTGGGCTGACTGGGCCGCGCGGATCCGTCGCGCGGCCGGCGCGCTGCGCGCCGCCGGTGTGCGGCGGGGGCAGTGCGTGGCATTCCTGGACAAGAACCACCCCGCCTGCCTCGAGGTGCTTTTCGCCGCCGCGTCGATCGGGGCCGTGACCACCGTCGTCAACTGGCGCGCCATGGGCGACGAACTCGTGCACGTGCTCGACGACTGCGGGGCGCGGCTGCTGTTCGCCGGCGCCGAGCTGCAGGCCGCGGCCGAGGCGGCCGCCGAACGCGTGCCGGGCGTGCAGCGCATCGTCGTGGTGGGCGACGAGTACGAATCCCTGCTCGCCGCGGCCTCCCCCACGGACGGCGACGCCGACGTCGCCGAGAGCGAGACCGCGCTGGTCATTTACAGCTCGGGCACCACCGGTCGCCCGAAGGGCGTGTTGCTGAGCCAGCGCGCGCTGGTCAATCACGCGACGAACCTGGCGCCGGCCTTTCCGTTCGGGAACCAGGACGCGAACCTGGTCGCCATGCCGCTGTTTCACGTCGGCGGAATCGGCTACGCGCTCTTCGGAATTCGGGCCGGGGTGCCGACGATCATGACCCGCGAACCCGACGCCGCCGCCCTGATGGGCGCGGTGCGGGCGGGAGCCACTCACGCGTTCTTCGTGCCGCCGGTGATCGCCCGTTTCCTCGACGCCGGCGAGGCGGCCCACGCCACGATCGCGGGCCTGCGCTACATCGTGTACGGGGCCGCGCCCATGCCGTTACCCCTGCTGCATCGGGCGCTGTCCACCTGGCCCGAGACGCGTTTCGTTCAGGTGTACGGGCAGACGGAACTGTGCGGGGCGGTCACCGCGCTCAGCGACGCCGATCATCGCGATTCCACCCGCCCGCATTTGCAGCTGGCTGCCGGAAAGGCGGTGCTGGGCACCGAGATTCGCGTCGTCGATCCCCAGACGTGCTCCCCGGTGGCCGCCGGGGAGCCGGGCGAGATCTGGGTGCGCAGCAACCAGAACATGAGCGGCTACCTCAACCGGCCGGAGGCGACGGCCGAGACGATCACCGACGGCGACTGGGTGCGCACCGGTGACGTGGGCCGCCTGGACGCCGACGGCTACGTCTACATCGAGGACCGCCTGAAGGACATGATCATCACCGGCGGCGAGAACGTGTACGGCCCCGAGGTGGAAAGCGTGCTCGTCGAGCACCCCGCCATCGCCGACGCCGCGGTGATCGGCGTGCCCGACGACTTTTGGGGCGAATCCGTGAAGGCGATCGTGGTGGCCGCGGGCGAGGTCGAGCCTGGCGACGTCATCGAGTTCTGCCGGCGCCACCTGGCCGGCTACAAGTGCCCGCGCACCGTGGACTTCGTGGCGTCGCTGCCCCGCAATGCGAGCGGGAAGATCCTCAAAACCGAACTGCGCGAGCCGCATTGGCGCGACCGGGTGCGAGGGATATGAGCGCTGCGGTGGACGCGCGGCGGCGCGACTGCGCGATCAGCGTGCTGGGCGGGCCGACCACGGTGATCGACATCGCGGGGCACCGGATCGTTATGGACCCGACGTTCGATCCGCCCGGCGTGCACGCCTACCTGACCAAGCTCGCCGGGCCGGCCGTTGGTGCCGAGGCGCTCGGCTCGGTGGATGCGGTGTTGATCAGCCACGACCAGCACCCCGACAACCTCGACGACGACGGCCGCCGGATGGCCCTGGCCGCGCCGCTGGTGCTCACCCACCCCGGCGGGGCCGCCCGATTGGGGCCACCCGCGGTGGGGGTTGGGCCCTGGCAGACCTACGGGCTGTCGGACTCGCTTGTGGTGCAAGCTGTTCCGGCGGTACATGGTCCGGCGGACGGCCAGCGCGACGAAACCGGCCATGTCAACTGCGAGGTGATCGGCTTCGTGCTGTTCGGGCCCGGTCTGCCCACCGTGTACCTCAGTGGCGACAACGCCTCGATGGTGGCGGTCAAGGACGTGGCCGATCGAGTGGGTGTCATCGACGTCGCCGTGCTGTTCGCGGGGGCGGCGCGCGTGCCGACTAAGGAGCGCGGGCGTCCGCTGACGCTGACCGCGGCGCGTGCGGCCGCCGCGGCCGAGATCCTCGGTGCCGAGGTGGTGATACCGGCCCACGTCGACGGCTGGGCCCACTTCAGCGAGGGCGTCGACGAGTTCGCCGCGGCCTTCGATCAGGCCGGGATCGGCGACCGGCTGCGGGTGGCCGCGCACGGGGAATGGATCGATCTCCGGTAGTCACAGCCGCCCCTCGGCGCGCAGGTCGGGGTGCACCCAGTCGGGCGAGCGGCGCTCCTTGAATGCCCGGAAGCCTTCGCGCGCCTCGACGTCGCTTAGGCTGCTGGTCATGCCGATGCGGTCATACAGGCCCAGGTAGTTGTCGATGCTCGACTTGATGACGCCGCGGGCGCGCGGCGCGGTCCGGCAGCACTGTGCCAGCAGCTCTTTCGCGGTGTCGAGCAGCTTCTCGTGCGGCACCACGCGGGTGACCAGGCCCCAGTCCAGGGCCTCTTCGGCGGTCAGCACCCGTCCGGTGAACATCAGGTCGCGGGTGCGCACCGGCCCGATGACGCGGGCGAGCATCTGGCTGTAGTACGTGTCGGCGTAGCCGCGGAACAGCTCGGGCACCCGGAAGGTCGCCCGCTCGCTGACCACCGACAGGTCGCTGCACAGCGCAATCTGGAACCCGCCGCCCTGGCACAGCCCGTTGACCGCGGAGACGATCGGTTTGGCCGAGGTGCGCACCGTGTCGAACGGCGTGACGTCCATGCCCAGCGCGCCGCCGAAGGTGATCCAGTTATCGGTAGCTCCCCCGCCGCCCATGTCGCCGCCGGGCGCAAAGACGTCCCCGGTCCCGGTGATGAGGAGCCCGGCCAGATCCGGGTCCTCGTTGAGACGGCCCACGGCGTAACGGATTCCGAAGTACATCGCGGGGGTCAGGGCGTTACGCGCTTCCGGCCGGTCGATGGTGCACACCGCGATCGACCCATGACGCTCGAAGGTCAGGTACGGCGTGCCGAGCCAATCCCCCTCCGGCGGGCGTGGGCTGTCCTGCGGGTTCGGGGATACCTGGGCCACGGGGCTCCTCTCATGCCGGCGCCGCCTGGCGCCCTGGCTACTGTAGCTCTTACAGTAGCGCGGCCTACAGGTAGGCCAGCGTGGCCGTCCCGGTCGTCGCGGACGCGTCGGCGATCACCTCGGCCAGTTTCACCTGCAGCGTGGCGGTGGCCTCCCCCACCGGCTTCTCGCAGTATCTGCAGCTCGCCTTGAACTGCGGCTGGTCGTCTTCGTCCGGCCAGAACCGGCGCGGCCCCACCATGGCGCCGGGATCGTATTGGACGGCCTGATGCGGGGCGTCCTTGAGGATCCTGCCCACGGGATGGCCTTGCGGGCATTCCAGTTTCAGCGTGCCGATGCCCTCTTGGTTGCCTACCATCCTCCACCGTCCTTCGTCTCGTCGTGGCCGTTAACCTGATCGCCCCGAAAGAATTCGGATCGCGCGTTCTGACAGCTCGCGGGCTGCAGCGGTGGTCTCGGCGCAGGCCAGCATTTGCACGCCCCGCCCGGCCTCGATCTCGACCGGGCTGAGCAGGATGATGCCCTCCTCCTGCGTTCCCGGCCTGAAGAGTAGACCGTCGAGAAGGCGGATCGCGTCGGCGAAACGCCGCTGCGGTTGGCTCTCTCCGACACGTTGTGCCACTACGAATTTCGTCTCGGCGGGGTCCCGGCTCAATCGGTTCACGATCGTCATTGGAATGGAGACGCCGCCCCAGCGACCGTTGCACTCGATCCAGTGTAAAGCCGCGGAGTCGTAGCTCTGCCCGACCACCAGCGCATCCAAGCTGCACCGGCCAAAATATCCCAGCAGTTGCAGGACGGTGGCCAGGCGCATCGCGTCGTCGGCCAGTTGGTTTCGCCAGCGCTCCGGAAGCTCCGCCGGCACGGACCCGACGAACGCCCCCTCAGTGCCCAGCAACTGCTGCTCGAACAGGCCCTCGATCAGAGGCGGTCCGTCGCCGAGAGCCGGGATCCACAACTGCACCGAAGGACTGCTCAACGCCGGCGCCTCCCACAACCCGACGAGCAGCGGATAGACGTCATACCAGCCGAGCGCATGCAGGGCGGCGAGGATGTAGTCCTTGACGACGGACAGCGCAGCTCCGGCGACGTCGGTTGCGGCGACGCTCAGGTTCCCGGCCCCGCCCGCGCTGTAGGGCACCTTGACCACCACTCGCGCAGCCGATTGAGCGAGCGCACGAATGCGATGGGCGAGCGCGGCCGGACCATACGCGGCCAACGTCGGAGGCAGAGCATTCTCGCCAAGCACCTCGCCGATCAGTCGTGCGAACCAAAGCTTGTCGTTGACAACCCGCGTGAGCCGCGGCGGTGGGCTGGCAACGCGGACATCGAGGTTCGCTGCCTCGGCGACGGCCGCGGCGAGTTGCCACGTGCTGCCCATGCCGATATGAGGGACGATGGTCAGACTGCCCGTTCGCCTCGTCGCGTCCAGGATCCGAGAGAACGCCTCGCCATCAAGCCGACAGCGCGCCGCCAGTGGGAGCAAAGGGCTGCCGGCACCAGAGGGCAAATTCAGGCTGACGACCGGTCCGGTCCCGAGGACATGCGAGCGGTAGTGCTCGAAATCCGAGTGCGGCTCACGGCCGAAAGCAACGAGGTCGTCGCGCCGCGCGAGAAGGGACAGCCGATATTCGTAGGTAGGTGCCTTATCCGGTGTGGAAAGGGCGATTTCGCGCGTATCGCCGATGACCAGCCACAGGCCGCTCGACATACCTGGCCGCACGCGGTCCCCGAACGCATCGGTGGCCGCCAGCGCCGGATCCTCTGCAGCCAGCTTCTGGGCTACCACGTGAAGATGGCGCAGCTGGTGCTCGTCAAGCGTCGCGGAAATCCGGGGGACTACCGGAAGTAGCTGCGTGTCCATCGCCGACCCGGTGCGCTGAATCCATTGTGAGCCAGCAATTTACACTGGCTCACTGTCGAACCTGAAGTCTTCGCTCACCCGGTACACGGAGCGCTCCGGGACCTCGCGCCAATGCTCATGGCTGATCGGTTCGGAGGCGACGACGACTGCACGGTAGAGCCGGTCGGTGTCATGGCGTATGTGGGGGAAGCCGCAGATTTCGCAATCGTGCACCCCTTCGCGCTCGAGATAGTAGAGCGTGCGTCCGATGCGGCTGCCGACCATCTGTTCGCCGTCGGTCAGGATGACATTCAGACCGATGGGTGCGGTCGGCTCGATTTCGCAGCACCACTGCGTGATTTGACGGATTCCGTCCCGTAGCACCTTCAGCAACGGGCGCTCCGGCATGCGCGCTTGCAGGGTGCGCAGATAGTGGAAGACGTGTTCGCTGTCCGTGTCACCGCGGATCGCGTCGCGCCGCTCCTTTGGCATTTGCTCGAGCAACCGCGGGCGCAGCCGGTCGAAGCCGGGAACCGTGCCGTTGTGAATGAAAGCCCACGGGCCATCGACGAAGGGATGGGTGTTTTCGATTCTGGGAGCACCCACGGTTGCGCGGCGCACGTGGGCGAGCACCTGCTCTGAGAAGGTTCGCGCGGCCGCTCGCCGGAAGTGCTCCCCTTGATAGGCCGCCCAGGCCTGCCGTTCGACGTGCGGACAGTGGTCTTCATAGGTCGCAATACCCCAGCCGTGCGCATTCCCCCGGCCGCTGAGGTCCTCGCGGCTCTGCACCATCAGCGCATTTTGCGCGTAAACGAGTGTGCACTCCACCTTCGTGGGCTCGTTGGCGCGAAAACCATAGAGGCGACACATTGTTGGATTGCCTTTCTGAAGCGCAACTATACTGGCGTCAATGTCAATGGCGCCGACGAAATTTGCTCTATGACAAGCGCTTGGCGGTCATCGGACCTGGCCGAAGCGTTCAGGGAAGACCATGCTGTCCTCGGGCGCGGCCTGCATGAGGTCTCCGAACATCTCAGGGCGGGCAACGATCAGGCCGCCAAGGCCCGCGCCGAGCGCGTCGACCGCGAAGCCGGCGCGCACATCGCCTTCGAGGAGCAGTTCTTCTATCCGGCCCTGCGTCGCACGCTCGGCGATGCCGAGGTCGACGGTCTCTACGAAGAGCACGGCGAAGGCCTGTCGGTCATCAAAGCCCTCGCGCAGTTGCCGGAAGGTGCGGAGCTGACCGAAGCCGACCGTCGAACCCTGCTGCAAGCTTCGGAATTGACTGAGTCCCACGTCGCCGAATGCGGTGAATTGTTCGGCGTCATGGGCCGCATCCCGCCAGACGAGCAGCAGGCGCTCTATCGAGAGCTTCTCTCGTTGCGTGAAGAGTCACCGCGGTGGACCGAGTTCGCTGCGAGAACCAAGGAAGGGTGAACGAGGCGTCGCCCTAGCGACGGACGCTCGTCCGACAATCGGCTCGAGAAGTGGAATGCTGGGTGCCAAGGCAAAGAATTGAGGTCGACATGCCAGCCGCGATGGCGGACACCGAACTCATCAAGGACGCGGTGCGATCAGCGTGCCGCGCGCCGTCACTGCATAACAGCCAACCCTGGCAGTGGGTGGCCGGCGGCGGTCAGCTGGAGCTCTTTCTTGATCCAAGCCGTTCGATGGTTTCCGACCGGTCCGGCCGCGAAGCGCTGATCAGCTGTGGCGCTGCACTCGACCACCTTCGAGTGGCGCTCGCCGCTGCGGGGTGGCGAGCCGGAATTTCCCGTTTCCCCGATCCAGAGGATCCGAACCACCTGGCGTCCATCGACTTCACCCCGGTGGAAAACGTCACGGACGTAGAACGGCGTCGCGCCAGCGCGATCTGGACCCGCCGAACCGACCGTTTGCCATTCATAGCGCCGATGAACTGGGAAGCGTTCGAGCCGTCGCTGCGGGACGCCGTCGCCAACGATGCCGTCCATCTTGACGTGATGGCCAACGACATGCGCGAGAGGCTGGCGCGGGCATCGTCGCTGGCCGAATCGCTGCGCCTCTACGACAACGCCTACCATAAGGAACTTCAGTGGTGGACAACGCCTTTCGAGGCGTCCGAGGGCGTTCCGTACGGTGCTCTGCTCTCGCCGGCCGAAAGCCAGCGCGTCGACATCGGGCGGACGTTCCCGACGACGCATCACCGTGACCGGCGCACCGAGATCCCCGCCGACGAGTCGACCATTCTGATGCTGTCCACCGACGACGACACCCGCCTCGCCGCGTTGTTGTCCGGCGAAGCGCTCTCCGCGGTGTTACTGGAATGCACGATGGCGAACCTGGCGACGTGCCCGGTAACCCACGTCACCGAGCTCAAAACCACGCGCGAGATGATTGCGGAGCTCGTGCAGGAAGGCAGGCGGCCCCAGGTCCTGGTCCGGGTGGGTGTGGCGCCCCCCGCGGCCGAACCACCGAGGCCTACGCCGCGACGACCCCTTAGCGAAGTTTTGCGGCTGCAGGGTTAACACGGTCCCCGCCACGGCCGGCGCCCAGCGCGGGACCCCGCTCTGCCTGCATCTCTCCTTGTCGTACCGGCTCGCGTCGGTATCGCTCATCGGGCCGCTGCCGGGGTGAACAGCTCGACCGCATTGCTGGCCGGGTCATCGAACACGATCTGGCGTCCGCCCGGACCGGTGGCGATATCGCTGCGGAAGACGACTCCAGCCGCGCGCACCGCGCCACCTCGACAGCCAGATCCTCTACGAGTAGCGGACGTTGACCCTGTCGTCGTCGATGTCGGTCACGACACTCCTCCTTTCGTGGCTTCGGGGGAAATGCCAGCAACGCCGCGCCCACAGCTAGCCAAAAACTACTCTCGGCCCGGAAATATCAGGTTGAGTCGCGGGTGAGTTGGTACCACCAGAGTTCGAAATGCGCGGCGGCCCGACGAGCAACCGCCGTTTGGGAGTCGGCCGAGGTCGGCTCGGCGCAAACCACCCGCCAGCCGGTCTCGCCGAAGCGTTGGCGAACCTCGTCGAGCGTCATTCCGGCGTGCATGGGGGCCGTTGGGGGCGGCCGCTTGAAGCCCCACAGCAGCAGGGTGGCACCGGGTGCGGCGACACGGGAGATGCTGGTGACGTAGGCGCAACGGCGGTCTTCGGGCAGGGTGTGAAAGCAGCCGAAGTCCAGCAGCAGGGTGTAGCCGCCGCCTATTCCCAGGTCGTGCAGTCGGGTGACATCGCCCTGGACAAAGCGCGGCGCGACTCCCGCGGCTGCGGACTTGCGCCGCGCGGCGGCCAGCGCCTTAGGCACCATGTCGACGGCCGTGACCTGCCAGCCGTGCGTGGCCAGATAGATGGTGTCGGTGCCGGTGCCGCAGCCGATGTCGAGGGCGCGGCCCGGTTCCAGCTTTGCGGAGCCTTCAATCATGCTGACGAGCTCATCCGGCGGACCGCCCCGCTGCCAGATGATCAGGCCTAGGCGATAGGCCAGCCGGTAGACCACCTGATACCAGCGCACGCTTTCCCTCGTGCGCCGACGCAAGAGCATCATCATCGAGACTCCCCGGATTGCTATGTGGTGGTTATAAATTCGCGCATCACGGCTGTGTTCCGATGGTCGCATCGGCATCCTGACCCGCAGCCGTGACCGGCAAAAGCTCGGCGTGGCTGCGCGGCATCCGCAGCGCTGGCTGGTACCGGAAATAGTTGACTAACGCCCACACCAAGCATACGAAGATCGCTGCGAAACAGAAACCGCGCACGTAGACACCCCAAACGGTGAAGGTTTCGAAGGCATCATGCAGGGCGGCGGTATCGGTGTCGCTGAGCTGGCCCACGTGCATCATCACCGGCGCCGCGACGACGGTGGTGACAATCGCGCCAAGCGCGCCCAAGGCGGCCAGATAGATCGGCAGTCCGGCCTGCCCTGGCGCGGACCCATCCAGGCGGCAGGACAATGCCGCGGCGAAAACCAATGCCCAGCAAAGGATCGCGCCTATCGGATAGACAACAAGGCCGGCGCGCAGATCAGCGTGGCGACTGAAGTCGGCCCATGCCCGTACGCCGAGATCGCGCCACGCGGGAGTCGCAACAAGGGCCCGATCGAGGATCGAGCCAAACAAGCCGCTGACCACCGTGGCCACGATGATCAACTTGCCGGTGAGCGAGATACGGGGCGACTGTGGTGTTTTCATGCGGTGCATCTCCTTGCGGTTCTTCTCGCCGGGGCGGCGGTCTTGGGCCTGGGCCCGCCGACCGCGGGGTCCGGCGCGGCGGTCGTCAGCCCGGCCACCAGAAGGGCGATCGCGTCGTCGAGTTCGGCGGCCGGCGCAGCGGTTAGGCACCACATCAGCACGGTGAACAGCAGCGTGCGCGCCGCCGCCCGCACGTTGTGCACACGCAGCTCACCGGCTTCAATGCGGGCCTGCAGATAGCCGGCCAGCAGCGTTAGTGCCTCGTCGGTGAGCGTGTCCATCCGTTTCCGCATGTCGGGATGGGTCTGCGAGGTCGCCATCACCACCCGCACCAGATCGGTCCGTTCGGTGAGCAGGTCATACATTTGTCGCGCGATCCTCGGCAGCACCTCGACGGCCGGTTCCGTCGGCGATACAGCCAACATTCGGCGCAGTTGTGGCAGGAACCCGTGCCGCGCCACCACCGCCGCCAGCAGCGCTTCTTTGCTTTCGAAGTAGTGGTAGATCAGCGCCGGGGCCACCTCTGCGGCCCGGCCAATCTTTTTGATGCTGGCCGCGTCCACCCCTTCCCGGGCGAACACCGTCAATGCGGCATCCACCAACCGGTCCCGACGCGACACCGTCAATGGAGGAGTCATTTAACATTCCTGATTGATCGTTCAATCAATACTGTCACGACGACACGTGAGCAGACAACCCCTAGCCCTACACCGATCGGCTTGGGAATGTTGTCAGTACCGCTCGGTGATCCGCCCGGGTCTTTCCGCCGGCGCTTAAGCGGTGGTGGCTTTGTCGGCGTCTGGCCGATGTGGCCCAACTGGAACGTTGCACGACGGGTTTGGGCCAATGGGTGATGACGAACCGAGGTCTGGACTTCGCAGGAATGCTTACCTGAGCTGTACCGTCTCGAAGTGGTCCCGGCTGGGATCGAACCAGCGACCTTCCGCGTGTGAAGCGGACGCTCTCCCACTGAGCCACGGGACCGGCGCCGACAGACGAACGACGTCGAAGATTAGCACGAGCCTGGACTCGACAATACCGGCCGCCTGCGCGTCATCGGCACGCCGCGATAACCTTGACACGGTCCGTACCAAGAAATTTGTATGTGCCCGCTCACGTCGACTATCGTCGTGCTTCGCACCGGGCGACGATCTCGTCCGTGGCGCGCGGATGTAGCGCAGTTGGTAGCGCATCACCTTGCCAAGGTGAGGGTCGCGGGTTCGAATCCCGTCATCCGCTCGAAGGTGCAAGTGGCATCAATCCAGCGGTGGAGTGGCCGAGTGGTGAGGCAACGGCCTGCAAAGCCGTGCACACGGGTTCGATTCCCGTCTCCACCTCCAGCTTTTTGACCCCCGCGCGATTAGCTCAGCGGGAGAGCGCTTCCCTGACACGGAAGAGGTCACTGGTTCAATCCCAGTATCGCGCACCAGAGTTTTGCCTGCTCAATCCGGGAAAACCGTGCTGGACCGGCAATCGCGCTTCCCCGGTATGAACGATATGACCGGGCCGGCTCAATTCCCGATAGGCGGGATGGGTTTCCCGGTCACCGGAGGGTACGGACCCTCGCCGGCCTCTGGCTCGACCGGCGCACCATCCTCGGTTTTGCGCTTGTCGGCGCTGTCGTCGTCCTCACGCTGATGGGTCATCGCTGTCTCCTTCTTGACGATGCGGAACCCATACCCACCTTTAATGATCGGTACCACCCGCGAAGGCGGATGTCGTGGCGCCCGAGGAGCGCCGGTCGGGAGTACCCACGGCACGGCGCTGCGCCTGATCGGTAGCCGAGCCCTCGCCGTGTTGATGGGCTACCTCCCCGACCGGGCCTGATTCGGCGAGCGCCACATCAACCAGTGATAGACGCGAACGCAACGCCTCCCAACCGGTCTCGGCTGTCTCGACGGTGGCCCCTGCCGCTCGGCGGGCTACTTCGAGGGGGTGCGGCCTTCCTCGTAGCGGGTTGAGGCCACCAAACCCGCGCTGAGCAGAAGCAGCAATGGCACGAACACGAGTGGATAGGCGGCGACCGCGGCTATGGCGATGATTGCGCTTGGCACCGTCAACGCCATCGTGGCGGTCGGATGCCGTTCGCTTAGGGCGACGATCCTTGCCGGCGCCGCAAACGCTTCCGCGGCCTGCGGATACCAATCTGGCCGATGACCATACGAGCGATGGCTTCTCAGGCCGCAACCCATGCAGGCGCGCCCATAGGAGTAGCGGGTTTGGAGCCCGCAACCCATGCAGGTGTGGACGGTCATCCGCTCATGGTCTCATCGCGGCTTACGGCCCTCGCGGCCGACGCGTTCGACCTACCCGCTGCGTTCCCAGTCCTGGGTGACGTTCGCGGGGACGGTTTGCTGCGCGCCGGCGCGGTTGCCCGCCCTCGAGTTGATCGCGCGGCCGTTAAGCGATCTAGCGGTTCGGGACTCCACGGGGGATACTGCCAGGATGCGTTTCATCTATGTCGCTGCGCCGGTCGCCATGGCCATCGCTGTGCTGCCGGGACTGTCGCCGACTCATGCTGACACGGGCGTCAATGGTTACGTTCAGTGCTTAGGAGGCGATGCGCAGCCCCCGCCGCCGGGGGTAAGTGCAGCGAATTGGTTTCCCAGCGTTCACGTGATGACCACTGACATCGATTCTGGTGTGCCCCCTGAGCAAGTAGTTCAAAGATTGGTGGAAATGGGAGTCAAGCCGGAGGACGCCGTCAAACAAGTGCAGTGCTTTATGGCCAACAGGCCAACTTAGCGCAAATCCTCGGCGTTCAGCGCAGGTCCTTTACCTGAAATACATTATTTCCCTACGTTTTTGGTTGGAATTGCGGCCCGAAAAAAGTGCCGCGGTTCACACGCGCTCCGCCTTCATGTCCATGTCGATGGTGCCTTGGCACGCGCCGCTCAAGATGTCGGTGTGCATCACACCATCAAGCGACCCGTCGGGTTGGGGCGTGTAGCGCACCGTGGCCCGGGCCGGATTCCATTGGATCGAGGTGTCGGGCATCATGCAGTCCCATTGAAAATCGCTGGTTTGCGACCAGGACGTTCCATCCCACGTGAACTGAACCGGCTGCGGAACGGTCGGGTTACTCGGTGGAGGGCCGCTGACGATCGTGGCGACGCACTTCCCGTTCGTACATGTCGAGCGGAAACCGTAGATCTCCGTGTGCTGCCCCTCAGGATCGCCGACCGCCATGCTGGTGCCGGCCTTCGGACCAACCATGAACGTGATCGCGTACTGCCCGTTCCACGACGGATTGTCGGCGAAGGCAGTGGCGGGAAGCGACATGGCGATCGGGAGCGAGGCGGCACATAAACTGACGAAGCTTTTCAAGCGGTCCGGGGCCATCGTTTCTCCTCTGAATCCGTGACCATTCCCCCAATAGTCGTCCCCCGAGCCATCGCCGACAAGCTTGTGGCCGATTCGCCTGATCCTTGCGTTACCAACCCCACTCGTCCGGATTCAGGACATCCACGGTGAGATCGTTGTCGGCCGCGGCTTTGGTCCCATAGTAAAAGGTGAGCTCGGTGCGATTGTCGTCGAGGGATTCGGTCGCTACGACGGTGGCATGCCCGATCTTCATGCGGATCTTGTCTCCGGGTTTCAATTCGTCAACGCGTTTCAGGGGCACGCTCAACCCCTCAGCAGCAGCGAAACTGGTGATCCTGCAGACACCGTGGCCATCATCGCCATTTTCCACGGCCTGTGACACATCCACCGGCCTTGGAAGCTTGTTTGCTGAGGCATCAGTTGCGATCGCCTGGGCGCACGGAAAGCTTGTCGGCTAACGGGATTCAAAGCCTCAGTTCTGCGCCAGGTCGGGTATGGGCTCGGCATCCGTCAGCCAGTGGCGTCCGGTCCGGCGGGCCGCCTCCCACTTGGGGATGCTCACCGCATCGTCCTGCCCCAGGTCCTCGGGCGTCGGGCCGATGCGCTGGGCCAGCGCGGCGAGGGCACCCAGATCGAAGTTATATATCTCGGCCGCCGCCAAGCCCAGCATCTGCCGGGTCTCCTCGACCGGGACGTCCCAGAAGGAGCGGTGCAGCCATTCGCGGGTGTGCGGCCACGTCCCCTCCGGATGAGGAAAGTCGTTGCCCCACAACAGGTTGGATACGCCGATCTCGTAGCGCCGCGCCAGCTCCCGGCGCTCCGTGGTGGTGGCCCCGATGAAGCAGTTCCGGTCGAAGTAGGCCGAGGGCGGCATGGTCAGGTCGCCCTCCATCTGATGGCTCATCTTCTTGGCCGAGTGCTCACGCAGGTAGCGCGTATCCATCAGCCAGAGCAGGTCGTTTGCCCAGAAGGCACCGCACTCCGTGACGCCCCATCGCAGCCCGGGGAACCGCTCGAACACCCCCGACCACAGCGCGAACCACATCGGCCGGGCCCCCCACCAGCGCACCTCGGTGACGTAGATGCCCAGGTGCCCGCCGTACTCCTCCTGCGGGGCGGGACCGGAGTGGGTGTGCACCGGCATCTGCAGGTCCTGGCAGGCGGCCCAGACCTTGTCGTAGCGACGGTCGTGATACGGCGGGTAGCCGACCCAGCGCGCCGGGATCAGGATTCCGCCCCGCAGGCCGGACTCCGCCGCGCGAGTGATCTCGGCTACCGCCGCGTCGACGTCCGCCAGTATGGGCACGACCGCAACCCCGGCCCGCCGCTCGGGAGTGTGGCTGCACAGCTCGGCCAACCAGCGGTTGTGGGCCCGCGCCCCGGCCATGGCGCGCCCGGGGTCCAGGTCGCCCGACTGGCCCAGGCCGGCCCCGAACGGGGCCCCGGCGACCCCGGTCACCGCGTCGGCGTCGGGGAAGATGACCTCGCCGACCACGCCGTCGCCGTCGAGCTCCTTGTCCCGCAGGGCCACATCCCAGCCGCCGGCGATGCCCTCTCCGTTCTCGGAGAACCACTCTTGGGCGAACTGCTCGTCGATGAATCCGCCGGCCTGCGCCGCGGCGGTCTTCTCGGCCAGATAGGCCTCGAAGTCCTCCCGGTATTCGGGGTCGACGTATTCGCGGTACCGCTCGGTCGGGAGCTCGGCGTGGGTGTCTGCGGAGATGATGAGGTACGGGTCCTCGCGGTTCACGGTGCGTCCTTTCGCTACCAGGTACGGATGGGGTCGGGCTCGAAGACGGTGCTGCTCGCGTCGGCAGGCACGGCGACCAGGGGCTCGGCAACCTCGGCCACGGTCGGGCCGATTCGCTGGGTCAGCGGCGCGAGCGCCTCGAGGTCGAAGCCGTAGACCGCCGCGGCATTCCCACCGACCATGGCCGCCACCTCCGCGGGCGGGACCCCACTGAACGTGTGGCGCAGCGCTTCCCGGGTGTAGGGGAAGGTGCCCTCGTAGTGCGGGTAGTCGCTCCCCCACATGATGCGGTCGACGCCGATCCGGTGGCGCTCGGCGCACTCGACGGGACGCATGAAACTGGCACCGACGTAGCACTGGCGGGACCAGTACTGGCTGGGCTTGAGACCCAGCGAGCCCGCGGTGGGCCCGGCGAACCGGGCGATCGCCGAGCTCGCCCGCCCGTACCGCGCCGCCGCGACGTCGAGCGAGTCGAGGGTTGCCGGTATCCACCCGGCGCCCTGCTCGGTGAAGACCACGGTGAGGTCCGGATGGCGATCCAGCGCGCCACTGAAGATCAAGTGCCACAATGCCCGGTGCGCCCACCAGTGCGTCTCGTACACCCACACCGCAAACGAGCTGCCCCACCCGTCGGTCGGGCTCGGACCGGCGTTACCGCCGTGGTGGTTGACTACCAAACCCGCCTCCGCGCACGCCACCCAGAGCGGTTCCCAATGCTCGGCGTAGAGCGGGGGAAGCCCAGTGCCGGGGGCGATCCCGGGCAGCAACACACCGCCGCGCAGGCCGAGCTTGGCGATCTGCGCCACCTCCGCGATGGCCTCGTCGAGGTCGCCGAGCAGGATCTGGCCCACCCCGGCGCGCCGCTCGGGCGACAAGGAACAAAAGTCAGACAGCCAGCGGTTGTGCGCACGCAGGCCGGCCCAGCGCAACTCGAGCTCCCGGGCGGTCTCGGGGGGAGGGGCGGCCAGGCTCGCGTGAGGAAAAAACGGTGGCACGGTATTGGGGAAGATGACCTCCCCCGCGATGCCTTCGGCATCCAGCTCCGAGTTACGCCGACCGCTGTTCCAGTTGTGCTCGGCGTCGCGCTCCGTGAGATCGCCGAACGGGTTGACGTATGTCTTTGCCCAGCCGTCGAATTCGTCGCGATAGTGGGGATCGAGGTAGTCGCGGTAGTCGAGCAGATCAGCGCCGGCGTGGCAATCGGCCGAAATGACCGTGTACCGGTCCATGCGCCTACACCCGCGCCGGCTCGGGCCTGGGGGCGGCGAGCAGGGCAACATCGTCGTAGCGCTGGTGCACGTAGGGCAGCAGCCACTCCTGCGGCACGCGCGCCGCGATCCGGCCCACCTGGATGGTGCGCCGGCGACACCACGTGATCGACGTGATCTCGCGAATCACGATGTCGGCCACCGGGTCCAGGGGCGACTCTCCCAACTCGACGGTGCCGTCGATGTTCTCCAGCAGCTCGTAGTGCCGGTGGTACTCGCCGTAGACCAGATGCGGGTCGGTGATGCCGCTGCCGTCGGGGGCGCGCAGGAACTTGAAGTAGAACTCGGTGTTCACCTGGTCGGGCGGCAACTCCGCCGGGCCGGTGACCTGGCCGTCGACCTTGATGAGCTGGTAGCCCAACCGGTCAACAGCGGCGGTGACGCGATCACCGTCGCGTTCCACCTCGATGTGCGCCAATTTCTTTGGCTCGCCGAATGTTTCGCGTCCACCCGTGACCGACTGTTCGGTGGACTGGGGCATGAACAGCGGGTAGTCGCCCTCGAGGCCGCCATGCCGGGCGGTCACCGAAAACACCGCCGACCCGAAGGGCGCCCTGCCCTCTATCCGGACCCGCTGCAGCTGGATTCGCACCAGCGGTTCGGCCGCCGGCTCCAGCGGCTTAGGCAGCACGGCCGCGACAATCTCTGGGTCGGTGAGGTAGGTGACGGTCACCGCCTCGGTGGCGATGGGCGCCTTGGTCGCATCGATCTCGTGGTCGACTTGCGCCTCGGGTTCGCGCGGACCGTAACGAACTTCCTTGGTACTCAACGCTTTTCTCCTTCCGTTTTTGAGCTCTTCTCGGCGCTTCGGCCGAGGACGTCGACGAGGTAGTCGGGCGCGCCGCGAGCCAGGATGGAGGCCGCCTTGCTGCTGACGACCTGATCGGCCGGCGTGGGTGGCCCCATCATCCAGAAGCGGTCGGCCCGGATTCCGTCCACCACAAGGTCGGCGACCGTCTCGAGCGGGGTGAACTCGACATGCGCACCGGTGGCCTCGAAGCGGGCCACCACCTTTGCCAGCGTCTGCTCGGGTGTGCGGCGTTCCTGCGTCGCCGCGTAGCGCTCCGGCCGGTGCCGCCACGACTCCCAGATGCCGGTGTTCAAAAAGCCGCCAGGAAAGAGGGCGTGCGCCCGAACCCCCGTCCCTGTCATCTCCAGGTGCGTGTAGAGGCTTTCCGTCAGACACAGCACCGCGGCCTTGGTCATCGGGTAGACCGCCGTGGCGGGCCCGCCCATGGCCCCGCGGGCGATCGGCGCGAACCCGCCATTGCCGGAGCAGGTGTTGACCACGTGACCTTCGCCCTGTTCGAGCAGGTGGGGCACGAAAGCCTTGATGCCGTGGATGACGCCCAACACGTTGACGTCAATCCCCCAGCGCCAATCGGCCAGATCGTGCTCCCACATGTAGCCCTCGGAGACCCCGCCGGTGCCGGCGTTGTTGCACACCACGTGCACGGCGCCGAAGCGAGAGATTGCCTCCTTGGCGAGCGACTCGACCGAGGAGTAGTCGGTGACATCGGCTACCACGCCGGCCGCCTCGATGCCCTCGTCCGCGAGCGCCCGGGTCGCCTCGTCCAGCGGTTCGGCGAGGACGTCGGCCAGCACCACCTTCATGCCCTCTTGGCCGAAACGCCTGCCCATGGCCCGGCCGATGCCCCCGGCACCACCGGTTATGACCGCCACTTTGCCCGGAAGGTCCTTCATTGTGGCGATCGTCACACAGTCGCTTATGACATCGCAAGCGGTCGCACTATGCGACCATTGCGGCTATGGCTCCGCGGCCCTCCCCACAGACCGAGCGGGTGGTGACCCTGTTCGAGCAGCTGGCGGGTGACGCGAGCCGGGGGTTGACATTGGCCGAGGTGTCGCGCCAATTGAGCGTCCACAAGGCCAGCTGCCACTCGATGCTGTCGGAGTTGCTCCGAGCCGGCTGGCTGCTGCGCGACCCGGTTCGCAAGACCTACCACCTCGGGCCCGCTCTGGTCCGCCTCGGCCGAGAGGCGGCGGGGCGCTATCCGGCCCTGGTGCTGGCCGGGTCCGCGATGGCCGAACTGTCGGCTGCGACGGGCGCCCACTGCGTTGCCTTCTCGGTGAGCGATGACTACTCCACCGTCGTCGATCAGGTCCGAAGCCGGCACGGCGGCGGTCATCCGATGCCGATCGGCACCCAGTTCCCCCACCGCCCGCCGTATGGGGCGTCGACAGTTGCCTGGGCCGGGCCAGAGGCTCGCGAACGCTGGCTGGCCGCCCTGCCCGAGGACGTGCGCGATCGTTACCGCCGGGCCATCGCCGCCGCCCAGCAGCGTGGCTACGCGGTCGGCCTTCACCTCCTGCCCGATCTGCGCCTGCAGGAACTGGCGCTGATCGTGCGCAGCGCCGAGGTCCGTTCGACGCGGCTGAGCCAACTGGCGCAGGCACTGACCGACGAACTGATCCACCAGGAGGAGTGGTTCCCGATCAGCCTGGAGCCGGACCGCAGCTACGAGGTGAGCCACATCGACTCCCCGATCCTCGGGCCAGGTTCCCGCATCGCCCTGATCCTCAGCCTGGTCCCCAGCGCCGAGCCGATGAGCGGTGCCGCGGCCACCCGCATGGGTGCTCAGCTCGCTTCCGCGACCCGCCGGCTGAGCGCCGCCTTGGCCGAAGAGTCCAGTTAGCGTCGTTCTGGAGCCAGCCGCTTGAGCGCCAGCCCCCCTTCGAACGGTCGGTAGCCGAAAGCGGCCGGGGCGCGATAGCCCGTGTCCTCCAATGGGGTATGCACCTCGGCGACCGTGGGCCCGATCTTGGCGGCAACGGGCACCAGCGCATCGAGGTCGAACCGATACAGGCGACCAGCATTGCCGCCCAGGATCTTTCGGCAGGCGTCCTCTGGCCTGTCGTGCAGGGCCCAACGAATAGCCAACTTGGAGTGCGGCGCAAAGCCTTCCTCGTGGGGATAGTCACTGCCCCACATGATGTGGTCGGGACCCATGAAGTCGATCATCGCGCCGTCGAAAGGCATCAGCTCACTGGCCAAATAGCAGTTCCGCTGGACGTACTCGCTCGGGGTCATGCTCAACTGGTCGACCGATGATCCGCCGAACATCCCGTAGGTGCGGTTGTGGGCCTCGGACTTCATGGTGGGCACCATGGCGTCGAGGATGCCGAGTTGCGCGGGCACCCACAGCGTGCCCTGCTCGGTCGGCACGAATCGCAGCGTCGGGTAGCGCTCGAACACCCCGGCCAGGATCAGGTGACCGAGTGTGCGCTGCGCCCAGATCGCCATCTCGGTGATCAACACCGCGTTGGACGCCGGCTGGTCCATCGGCATCTCGGGGCTGCCGGCACCCGCGTGCTGCACCAGCGTCAGGTCCAAGTCGGCGCACAGCGCCCAGATCGGTTCGTAGCGCGTGTGAAAAAGCGGGGCCACCTGGGGGTCGCCGGGTGAGACCGCCGGAATGAGCACGCCACCGAAGCAGTCCTGCTCGGCGCCCCAGCGGATTTCTTCCAGCGCCAGCTCGACGTCGTTGGGAAAGATCTGGATCAACCCGCGGCGCCGGGCGGGGGCCAGTGAACAGAAATCGATCTGCCACCGGTTGTGGGCCTGCACACCGGCCCAACGCTTTTCAAATTCCTCACGTGTGCGGGGCAGGCTGATGGTGATGTTCGGGGAGGTGGGGAAGAACGGCGGAATGGTGTTGGGCAGCAGCACCTCGGCGGCCACCCCGTCGGCGTCCATCTCGGCCATCCGCAGCTCGTGGTCCCAGTTCCGGTTGGCGGTGGCGATGATCAGGTCGTCGAACGGGCTGGCGTAGGCCTCGGCCCAGGCATCGAACTCATCGTGGAGACGCGCCGGCAGATAAGGTTTGTAGTCGTAGAGATCCGCCCCGGCGTGCGTATCCGTCGAAATGACGACATAGCGATCCAACGTGTCCCAGGTTGTAGCCATCGCACCTCCAGCGGTATGTGGAGTATAGGAGAAACGGGTCGGGTCGCGAAGGGCTAATCCCTTGCGCCGCCTTACGGCGCGATCGGCCGCTTGAAGAAGCAGGCGACGGAAAAGGCTCCGCGGTGGTCGGCGTCGAGGCCGACCATTTCCCACCCCTGGCGGCCGAGCTCGTCCGCTCTCAGCCTCATCTCGTCCATCGCGGTGTCCCCCTCCCGGTAATCCCACGTGTATTCCCACTGCTGCGGATACCATTTGCCGTCTGAGGCCAGCCACCATCCGGGGCCCGGCGAAGGATTGTTCATGTGGTCGTAAGTACCACAGGTGGCGGCGGACCGGGCACCGACCGCTACGGCGCGTACGCCCACCCGAGAAAGATGTTTTGCGTGTCGTAGGGGCTCGGTCTTATTTCCCGGATGTGCGGCGGGGTGAAGTAATTTGCCGTCAGGTATTGGCCGTTGCCCTCGCTGAGCATGACGTGTCCGGTGCCATGGTCGAATCCCGGGTTGCTGGTAAAGACGAGCGCGCCTTCCGGGATGTTGTCGGGGCTGGTGTGGATCAGCCCTTTGCGGTTGAAGTCGTTGAAAGCGTCCATCGCCGAGGGGTATCGGAACGCGTGGTTGTAGGCCTGCTCGACAAACGCCTCGCATTGCACCGTGTTGTTGGGGTCCGCCGCCATTTGGTCACGCGCCCAGGCGAGCGCGTGCGCCGCCTTATCCTCGCCGGTATTGGAAGCGGGCGCTGCTGCGCCGCCACCGCCGCAATCGGGACCAAGCGCGTCGAGAGTGCGGGTGTCGATGTCGACGTCGGCCACGTAATGACCGTCAGTTGTCTTGTACCAGAGGCTGTCCCAGCCTCCGTTGGCGATCTGGTAGCTGAAGAAGCCCTTCACCGGCTCGCCCGCGGTATGACAAACGAGAGTCAGGACCTGCCCGGCGTTGTAGACGCCCTCTTGGGCTGACTTCGAGTTGGGGCCGGTCATGCGGTTGGTGGTCGGCGCTTTGACGGTGGCGGTCGTTTCGGCGTGTGCGGGCGCGGCACTGGGCAGAGCCACGGCAAAAACGGCTGCCGTCGCGGCCGCGATTGCTGCTTTCATTGCTCGGTCTTTCTGCCACGTCCCTATGAAATTGATCGGAGACGCTACACCAGCAGCAAAGGTTGTGTCTTTGAAATGCTCAATGACGCAAAAGGTAACCCCGGCCGATTGTGCTCCCATGACCACACAGCGAGGCCGTCTCCCGCGGCGAACCGAAACGCTTATTCTGGCCAGCGCCACTTCGGGCGGCGTCCTAAAGAATTCTTGCGAATGCCCCTACATTGATGGGTCGGCTTAATTACCATGCGCTTGGAAACGACCCGGTTTGAAGAGGTAAACCATGCCGAAAACCGTTCAAGAGAAATTGATCTATCAGCCCCCCGCGCAAAGGGTGGCAACGATCTTGGGCGGCTCGGCAATCGCGCTGATTGCGGTGCCATACACCTCAGTGCCGCGTCTCTCGAGGTACATCTATGGCGATCGAGCAGGGGTGCCCGGCGTCGTCGATCGGCTGCCGGCAGCGCTCTTGGCCGACCTGGGCGTCATCGCTGGCTACTTCCTGGTGCTCGGCGCGTTCGCGTGCTACTTCCGCGCTTGGGCCGTCTCCGCCACTGGTCGGCTGGTGGCGGGGTATGTCATTGCGGGCGTATGCATTACGGCTGTGGCCGACCTCGTCGAAGATATATTTCTTTACCTGACGCTGCACTTCCAAAAGTCCGACATATTGATCAATGCAACCTCTGCGGCCGCGACCGTTAAATGGAGCGCCTTGGTGGCGGCGCTCTGCGGGATACCCGCCGCGGTGGGGATTGTGTTTCGCAAGGCGGCTGCGTGGTCACGGAAACGACGAGCTGCATCCTCGAAAGGCACCAGCCCCGATTGGTGGAATCACGTGCTCATCCCCACGGAGCAAACGCGAGTGCGGGCACCGGGCTCGGCCGGGCCCACGATCACCGAAGACGAATGGAGCTGGGTCGAGGCGTACAACGTCCCCGGCGCCAACGAGGTGCTCGAAAGGCGGGGCAAAGGAGAAAAGGCGCAGTCCATTTGCCTGTCCGGCGGCGGGGTGCGGTCGGCCTGCGTAGCGATGGGCGCATTGCAGGAATTCTCCAAGGAGCCCCCGATCAAGACGTGTCCAGATCAGGAGGAGCGGTTCGGCAAGGATGTAGAACCCAAGCTGATCGATTGCGTCGACTACGTGATCTCCGTATCCGGCGGCGGCTATACCGCTGGTGCGCGGTTGCTGGCCGTCCGGCCGCTCAAGGATGACGCGGACGATTCCAACAACGTCCTGGTGTCAGAGCGATTCGAGAAAGGATCGGTCGAGTTCGATCATTTCCGAAGAGGCTCAAGCTATATCGCCGACTCCCCGGCAGACCTTGTCCGCGCGTTGGCTCAGGTGCTGAAGAACTTACTGGCCTCGATGACGATCCTGTTCACGGTTCCGGTGTTCATCGGATACGTGTTCGGGTACCTGCTGGCGCGGCCGCAGTTCTCATTCGCAGCCATTGTCCCCGTGCCAAACCCAATTGTGGATGAGGGGTTCAAGCAAGGCCACCGGGACTATTCATTGTGTCTCACGAGCCACCTCGCGTCGTGGTTTGCAGTGGCGTTCTTTGCGGTTTTGGCCGTGTCCTTGACCACCTGGGCGATTGTCGTTGAATTGTTCGGCTGGGAAGAGCGCAGCGAGGCCAAGAAGATGAAGCTCCAACGTCTCGCGGTAGGCAGTGCCGTATTCGGGTTGTTGGTGCTTGCCGTCGCCGTCGGTTTGCCTGCGCTGATGCGGCTGTGTTCGACGTTGAGTCTGCACGCCTCCGACCATCCGGGCGCGGCGGCAGCCACCTTCTCTGGCGTGATCGGCCTGAATTACCTGGCGGCGGTCGCGGCGATGGCCTGGAAGAAGCGCTCCGCCGTATCCGAAGAGGCAGCGAAACTGTCGTCGTGGAAACGGCTGCTGCCCCCCGGCGTTGTCCCGCTGGTCTTGGTGGCGCTGACCCTCGCCGTCTTGCTGGTCGCGTGGCTGGCCACCTTGGGCATCTTTGCTGCCGCCGTGTTCCGAAACGTAACGCTCGACGGGTTGGAGGGAACCTCGCGTTGGGTGCCCAATCTCTGGTTTGTGGGGGTATTGGCCGCCACCATCGTCTGGATCGGCTTTGTGGACGTCACATCGGTGAGCCTGCATCCCTTCTACCGGCAACGGTTGGCGCGCACATTCGCTGTCCGGCGCACCCGGGCACCTGGGGGTGGCTGGCAGGCGAAACGGTATGAGGAGATCGAATGGACGTGGCTGCCGCGCTACGGCCGCGTTCCGAACGGCAGAGGCCCCAGGTTCATTTTCGCCGCCGCGGCAACCATTACGGGACAAGGAAAGCCAGCACCCGGACTGAACGCCGTGTCCTATGTGTTGAGCGGCGAGTACATCGGTGGGCCGGAGCTGGGATGGTTCGACACTCAGAAACTATTCGAGGAAGCGCCGCCACGCATCAAGCGCGACCTCACCGTGGTCGCCGCGGTCGCGGTGAGTGGCGCGGCATTCGCCTCCGCGATGGGCCGTTACCAGAAGGGATTCGAGAAGCTGTTGGCCGTCTCGGGTGCCCGATTGGGCACCTGGTTACCGAACCCGAACTTCGTCGCCAAACTCAGGGACGCAGAGACCGGTGGCGACGAGGAGAACCGGAGGCCCTGGCCCCAGTCACTCCCTACCATTCGCGGAGCCGGGTACTTCTACCGCGAACTGTTCGGCTTCAACTACAACGATGCGCGATTGGTCCAGATCACCGATGGCGGACATTACGAAAATCTCGGGCTGGTTGAGGCACTGCGCCGACGCTGCCGGCTGATCTTCTGCTTCGATGGTGGTGGCGATGCTCCCCCTCTGCTCAGCGGCCTGGCTGACGCGATGCGGTTGGCCGAATACGAGTTGGGCGTGACGATCACGTTCGACTCAGCGGATTACCCGTTGAACCACCTCGCGCCCGGCTCGGGAAAGCTCCCGGATGGGCACGCGTTAAAGAGCTTGCAGAGCCGAGTCACCAAGAAAACGGTGGCGGTGGGCACCATCAAGTACCCGCCCGCCTCCGGCCTACCGGAGGATGACCGAGAAGGTGTGCTGATCTTCGCGAAAGCCGTGCTCTGGCAAGAATGTCCAGAGTGGCTGTTGACATACGCCGCATCGAATGACGCGTTTCCCCACGACCCGACGTCCGATCAATGGTTCAACGAAGGACAGTTCGCCGCCTACACGGCACTCGGGCGGATCGTCGGACGACATGCCTACGAGTGCGCGAAAGCACTTCGGGGAAAATCGATCTGAAGCCATCCCGCTCTCCGTCGACCGGACCATTCAGCAGTGCGCGGCCCAGTACCGCTGAAGCGGGCAATAGGTCGAATGCGCGAGGGTCACCATGGACTGGGCGTCTCCGAACGTAACGGCCCTGGGGTCCAACTCCGCGTGGATGTCTTGAGCGATCTGGTCGTATGTCCACCCCCACCCGAGATCGTCACAGATGAGGCGCGCCATGGCCGTCTGGGCGGCGTCGTGGCCGGGTGGCCAAAATTTCCGGCTTTGCGGGCGACTATTCTCGGGGAGCCGGATTCCGACCGTCCGTCACGGGCCGGGAGGCGGCGGTGGCGGCGGAGTCCACCGGCGGCCGTCCGTCGTCCACCCACACGGCAGCCAGTTCACCTGTGCGCCGTCGAAGGTGAGGCATTTCGGCGTGCCGGGCGGTGGCGTGGGGCCCGGCGACGGTGGGTCGGCGTGAGCGGTAGCCCCGCCGAGCATCAAAGCCCCAACGGCCACAAATATCGCTGCCGACTTCCTCATCGCGACTCCGGTGAATCGGAACTCACCAAAGCGATGGTCGCTAGCCTTCGGCCCCCGCGTTCACGGTGAAAATTTTAGTCGCCCTGGCCTCTTTAAGACCTTCGGAATTCCTGCCAATAGGCGGTACGCGCGCGCCTTCGGCGACAGATGCGGCTACCCCCAACCCGCGCCCAGGGTGAACCGTGCGAAACGGCGTCGAATAGTAAAGTTCACGGCCATGGGTGGCCGCGACGCCGCGAAACAGCGAGCGGTGCGATGCAGCTCCGGTACATAAGCGTCCCGGCGCTGATCGCCGAAGCCGGCGGTGACCCCTGGGCGATCAACCAGAGCCTGCAGGCCGGTAGCCCGTTTCAGATTTCCAGTCTGGCTGAGGCTTTCCACCAAGCGGGCCGCTGCACCCAGGAGGCGAACGAGAGTTTCGAACAAGCCCGCAAGCGCTTCGACGCCGCCTGGAATCACCAGAACGGCGATCACCCGATCAACGACTCCGCCGAGGTCCGGCGCGTCACCAGAGCCCTCGGCGCCCAGTCCCTCCAGCTGCCCAGGATCGGCGCCAACCTGGAAAACATCGCCGCCGCCCTGGCCGAGGCGCAAAAGGCCGGAGCCGGCGAGATCAGCACGCTGGAAACGCAGCTGCAACAACTCGACGCCTTGATCGGCCAGGCCGTCGAAATGGAGAAAGACACCCACCTCAGCGCGGCCGACAGGGACGCGCTCGACGCCCTCATTCACGCTTGCGAAGACGACGCCATCAGCGACACCAAGGCCGCGCTGGGCCAGCTGCGGTCGCTGCGCAACGGCTACTCGGCCACGTTGCAGAAATCGCTGGGCGATCTGCGTGCCGAGGGTTATGACCCGGAGTCGCTGCGGCAAGTCGATGCCGACACCCAGATCCCGCCGCCGGGCAGCAACGCCGAGGATGTACACCGCTGGTGGACGTCACTGACGCCCGAGCAGCGGCAGCGCTTCATCGCCGAAAACCCGGACCAGATCGGCAATCTCAACGGCGTGCCGGTCCTCGCGCGCAGTGAGGCCAACATCGCCGTCATGACGCGAGACCTCGACCGGGTGCGTGACATCGCGGGCCGCAACGGCGTATCCGTGGACGACGTGATGCGCGATCCGGCCAAATACGGCCTGTCGGCCACCGACGTCACCCGCTACCAGAACGCCAACGAGACCAAGCAAGGCCTCGACCACGACGCGGGTAACGATCCCCTACATCCCAATCCGACCTATCTGTTCGCCTATGACCCATTGGCGTTCGGGGGCAAGGGGCGCGCGGCGATCGCCATCGGCAACCCGGACACCGCGAGGAACACCGCGGTGATCGTGCCCGGCACCAGTAGCAGCGTGAAGGGCGGCTGGCTGCACGACGGCCACAACGACGCCATCAACCTCTTCGGTCAGGCCAACGCCGCCGACCCCAGCAACCCCACGGCCGTCATCGCGTGGATGGGCTACGACGCCCCCAACGACTTCTCCGACGTCCAGCGCATCTCCACGCCGGAACTCGCGCGGACCGGCAGTGCGGCGCTGGCGCAGGACGTCAACGGGTTGTGGGCGACTCACCTCGGCGGCGGCCAGCACGTCACCGTGCTGGGTCACTCATACGGTTCGACGACGGTCGCCGACGCCTTCGCCATGCACGGCATGCACGCCAACGACGCTGTGCTGCTTGGTTGTCCGGGCACCGACGCCGCCAAGAGCGCTGCGGACTTCCACCTCGACGGCGGCCACGTTTTCGTCGGGGACGCCTCGACCGACCCGGTCGGGATGCTCGGGCAGCTAAATGGCCTGAGCAAACACTTCTTCGGCGGCGATATCGTCGGGCAGGTGATGGGCACCGACCCCGGTCTCGGGGCCGACCCCGCCGTGGACGGCTTCGGATCGGTACGCTTCCACGCCGAGGTGCCCGGCTCGGACGGCATCGATCCCCAAGACCATTCGCATTACTACTATCCGGGAAGCGAGGCGCTGCACAGTATGGCGGACATCGTGTCGGGCCACGGCGACGCATTGGAAGCCGATGGCCTGACGGCCGGACACCGCTACCAGATTGGTGGCGTCCAAATCAGGATCCCCGGCCTGCCTCCGGTCACCGTGGGCCCGCACACTCCGTCGGTCTTCGACCCGGAGTGGAACCGGCCACCAGATTCTGTCACCGACAATCACTTCTTCGATGGCCAGCACCATCATTGAGCGCCGGTGGCGGCGGTCGTGGCAAGCAACGCTTGTCGCCCTGGCGGCCGTTGTCACGCTGTTGATAGGAGGATGCGGTCTCGTGTCGCCCAAACCAGATTCCACCGGTTCGTCTCATCCGGTCGATGATTCCGCGCACCCCCTGACCGACGACCAGGCCATGGCTCAGGTCGTCGATCCGGCCAAACAGATTGCCGCCGTGGCCAATTTGCAAGGGGTCAGCGGGGGCTTCTCGTTCGCCTCCTGCAACGACCAAGGAGATCCGCCCTACATGGGCACCGTCACGATGAGCTTCCTCTTGCAGGGCGACCCCGAGGCGTACTTTCAGCACGTGCGCGCCGCGATGGTGGCTCACGGATGGAACGACGGGCCCCCGCCGGGACAGCACTACTTCGGCACCACGCTGAACAAGGATGGGGTGACGGCGAATATGGGCTACGCGCCATCCGACCACAGCTACGGGCAGATCATGCTGTACGGGCAATGCCGCAACACGACCGACCACCACCACGACGGCAAGACCAACTCCACCAACATCACCAGCCAGCTGAACGCGCGATGACGTAACCCACCGGCGAAATTCGCCAAGTCTTACAAGTTATTTTGCACCGCAATGATTTTCGTCAAGGGAGTAGAGTCGCGGGCATGAACTTGGTCGAGTGGCTGCGAACCCCGCACTATCTGCGGACGCGTTTGATGATGGAACGGCAACCGATAAGAAACCTCGAGATCGAGACCGTGTTTCTCGAAATCTCCCACCGCGAGGCGCTGCTGCGGTTCCCGGTGATGTTCATGCTGCTGCCGAGGCGTTCTCGCTCGTCACGTGAAGTCACCCCGCCCCGGGATCAGGACGGCGGACAGCCGAACGTCGACTAGCTGTGATGTCCAGGGAGGTTGGTCAGTCGTGTCACGGGTGGCTGGCCTCCGATGGCGGAGTGGGCTCGGTGATGATTGTAGAAATGCAGCCAGCCGGGCAGTGCGGTGTCGCGCTGTTCGGTTGACTCGTAGAGCTGGGCGTAGGCCCAGCCGTCGGCGAGGGTGCGGTGGAATCGCTCAATCTTGCCGTTGGTCTGAGGTCGGTAGGGACGGGTCCGCTTAGGGGTGATGCGCAGTTCGGCGCAAGCGTCGCGCCATGCGCTGGACCTGTAGGCAGACCCGTTGTCGGACAGCACTCGTTCAACGGTCACGCCGCGCTCGGCGAACCAGGCCACCGCGCGCTGCAGCACGCCGATCGCGGTGGCAGCTTTCTCATTGGTGCAAATCTCGGCGTAGGCCATGCGGGAGTGGTCGTCAATGACGGTGTGTACGAATGCCGTTCCGATCCTGGGACGCCAATTCTTGGCGGAGTCGCCGCGATTACCGGTGCGGTGGGCCGTCTGTATCGCGTTGTGCTTACTTTGTTGTCGGCTCACGAACTTGTGGCCGCCGCCGTCGGGAATGTTGCCGAACTTGGTGACATCGACGTGAATCAGCGCGCCGGGATGAGCGTGCTCGTAGCGGCGCAGTGGCTCACCGGTAGCGCGATCGATGGCCGACAGGCGGTTGATCCGACAACGGGTCAGCACTGCGTGCACAGTCGATGCCGGCATGCCCAAGCGTCCGGCGATCTGCACGGGCCCGAGCCGGTGACGCCACCGCACGCCGACTATCTGTCGCACGAGCTCAGGCGCAGTGCGGGTGGGGCTGATCCGCGGCCGGGAGCTGCGGTCAATCATCCCGAGCGCACCTTCGGCGCGGAAGCGGTCGGCCCACTTCTTGGCAGTTCGCGGTGCGACCATGAACATCTTGGCGGCCTCGGCGTAGGTCCAGCCACCCTCGACGATCAGCTCAGCGAGCCTCAACCGAGCACGCGGGGTCAAAGCAGCATTAGCGTGGGACACGAAGGCCTCCTGGTTTGTGAAGCGGTTCCTAGACAGCTCCACTTCACAACGGGAGGCCTTCACCTGTCACACAGGCTCACCGATACCAAACAGGACAACGTCCCTGGACATCACAACTAGCCCGTGGCTTTGCTGAGGTATTGCGGGCAGTAAGACTGCGTCGCCGCGCCGATGAAGTAGCCGGAATTGTTGTCAGTTAATCCGAGCGCACCTTTTACGTCGGACAAGGTCTGCGGCAGGGTCGCGCCATTGGCCCAGTCTTGGCAAACGCCGTGCCCGGCATTGACGACGGTCTGGTTCGACAGGTTGGCAAAGGTGATTCCCTGCTGTCCGAGCGCCTGCAGGAAAACGTCGTCCGTCGAGTCGGCGTTCGCGATCGGGGCGGCGCCGACGGCGATGCCCGCCAAAACGGCAGCCAGCCGGCCGGTTAACCGTGCCGAGTTCTTCATGGTGACTCCTCAGTGGGATTAAGTCGCTACAAAACCGAATGGTGAGTGTGTTTCGCCGCGCCGATGAGTTAATGCTTCGGCCACTCGATACTTTTGCACACGCGCCACTTCGACGCTCAGCAATCGGCAAACTCGAAATCAATCGGAGGACGCGCGAAACTCCGACCTAATTAACGGGTGCGCCAGTTACGCCGCAGCTATTGTCCGCGCGCAGCAATAGGTGTATAGAACGACGGATCGGCGTTGGGATCGGTAGCCGTCGGCGCGTGTGGACTTACCGCGACGACGCCACCGGTGGCGGCGCCGCAAGGAAGGAGGGACGCGATGAACACGACCCGCGGCCCGAAGCGCATGCTTGCCGGCGCGCTGCTGTGCGGCGCCATCGCGATCACCGGATCGAGCCTGCCCGCAAGCACCGCCCAGGCGGACACGGACCACTGTTCGACACGAACGGGGTGCTACCACGGCCCCGGGATGCGCTGGTGCCCGGGCGATTATGTGTGGCCGGGCTTGGCGGCCACCGGGTGGGACTTGAGCGTCTGTCACGTCTACCACCTGGCCATCTTGGACAATCCGAACGCTGACCCGAACGCGGTTGCCGACGGGCCCGGTCCCCCGCCGCTACCCATTCCGACCGAGCCGCGGCAGTGCCCGCCCATCGCTTTCATGTGTCCGTAGCCAGGTGGGGTACCGGCGCCCCATCGGGCATGCTTGCCGTATGCACCTCGTGAACGGCGTCCGTGACCCGGCGGCAAGTTTCCCCCTCGACACCCTCACCGACGATGCGGCCGAGCGTCGGCAGGCCAACCGGGCCGTCGCCGTCAGCGCCATCGGACTGGCGCTGACCGGGCTCGTCGGATTAGCCATCGCGCTGCTGTCCGGTTCGGTGGCGTTGCTCGGCGACGCGTTGCACAACCTGTCGGACGTCTCCACCAGCGTCCTGGTCTTCGTCGGGTTTAGGGCGTCGCGCAAAGTCCCCACCGAGCGCTATCCCTACGGCTACGAACGCACCGAAGACCTCGCGGGAATCGGTGTGGCGCTGGTGATTTGGGGCAGCGCTGCCGTCGCCGCCTTCGAAAGCGTCGACAAGCTGCTGCGGCACGGTGGCACCGGATACGTGGGCTGGGGCATCGGCGCGGCGCTGGTGGGAATCGCCGGCAACCAGCTGGTGGCGCGCTACAAGCTGGTGGTGGGCAGGCGGATTCGCTCGGCGACCATGGTGGCCGACGCGAAACATTCCTGGCTGGACGCGTTGTCGTCCGCGGGGGCGATGCTCGGGCTGATCGGTGTGGCGCTCGGCTGGAGTTGGGCCGACGCGGTCGCCGGGATCGTCGTCACCGGATTCATCTGCCACGTCGGCTGGGAGGTGAGCGCGGACATCGCTCACCACCTACTCGACGGCGTCGACCCCGAGATCGTCACGACCGCCGAGGCCGTCGCCGGCACGGTGCCGGGCGTCACGCACGCGCACGCCCGCGCGCGGTGGACCGGCCGGACGTTGCGGGTCGAGGTGGAAGGCTTTCTCGATCCCGGCACTCCCCTGGCGGAGGCCGATCGAATCGGCCGCCTGGTTTCCGCCGCGCTGGCGCCGCGGGTCCCCGAGATGCACAACTTCACCTGGACGGCGCGGGCCGCCTAGGCCCGCGCGGTCCAGGAATGGCTCAGTTGCCGGCCGTGCCCTCGGGCTTCGGGCCGCGGTCCTCGCCGGTGACGTACTTCGGGCAGTAGTGGGCCGCCGAGAGGTACGTGAACTTGGCCGCGCTGGCCCCCTGGAATGCCGGGTTCTGGTTGCGCAGTTGCGTCACGATCTCCGCGGACGACTGTCCGTCGTCGAGCAGGTCGCACACCGACTTGGCGATGGTGATCGCGTTGCCGCCATCCTGGTAGGTGATGCCGGCGTCGCGCAGGTCGGTGAGGAAGTCCTGATCGTTGTTGACGTCGGCGTGCGCGGGCGCGGCCAGGCCGATCGCGGCGGCGACGCTCGTCAGCACCAGTAGAAATCGCATAACGCAGCGATTGTCGCAGACCTGTCGGCGAATAGCATCTCGCCGGGCAGACTATGCCGCCGGCGCCTGGGAGGAGCGCAGCGCGGGGCGGCGCAGCATCAGCGACTCGGGCAGCGCGCCGACCTGCCTGCGCTCGGCGCGTTCCCAGACGTCGCCGTCGAGGACACCGGGGAGGCCGGCCTCGCTCGCGACGAAAACCGGCGCCCTGCCTTGGACGAACTGCCGGTGGTAGTCGTGGAGCGCCGCGAACGCCCACTTGCCCAGCAGGCAGATGGTGAGCAGGTTCGCGATGGCCATCACCGCCATCGTCAAATCGGCGAGCGCCCACACCAGCGTCAGCTTGGCCAGGGCCCCGAACACGATCGACAGCAGCGTCACCACCTTGAGCACATTGGCCGCCAGGCGCCGGCCGCCCAGGTAGAACAGATTGGCCTCGGCCACCACGTAATTGCTCAGAACCGAGGCGAACGCGAAGATGAACACCACCGCGGTCATCAACACCGTGGTCCACGACCCGAGGTCGGCCGCGATCGCCGACTCCGTCAGGCTGGCCCCGGCAAGCGCTCCCAAGCGAGCCGGGTTGTAGGTTTCCGGACCCGAGAGCAGCACGATGAACGCCGTCGCCGTGCATATCACCATCGTGTCGACGAACACGGCGAGCGACTGAATCAGGCCCTGCTCCACCGGATGTGCCACCGTCGCGGCGCCCGCGATGTTGGGCGAACTGCCCATCCCGGCCTCGCAAGCGAACAGGCCCCGCTTGACACCGGTGAACATCGCGGCGAGCGCCCCGCCCGCGAAACCCCCTGCCATTTGCCGGATTCCGAACGCACCGCCGATGATCTCCCTGATCACCACGGGCAGCTCGGTGATGTTGACGGCCACAATGCCCAGCGCGACCAACGTGTACACCAGCGCCACCACCGGAAGCACCGACCCGGCGAACTGGGCGACCCGTCGCACGCCACCGAAGAGCACGGGCGCCGCCAACACCGCCAAAACGACTGTCGTCCAACCGACCCCGATGCCGTGTGATGACTTCAAGACCCCGCTGATGGCGTTGGTCTCCACCATGTTGAACGCGGTGGAGAAGGTGAACACCAGCAGCATGGCGAAGACGACGCCGCCTGCCCGCGACCGCAGCCCGCGTTGAATGTAAAACGCCGGGCCGCCGCGGAAGGCGCCGTCGTCGGAGCGGACTTTGAAGATCTGGGCCAGGGTGGCCTCGATCACCGCGGTGGCCATGCCGACCGCGGCGACCACCCACATCCAGAAGACGGCGCCGGGCCCCCCGACCGTCAGCGCGATCGCGACACCGGCGATGTTTCCGGTGCCCACGCGCGACGCCAGACCCACACAGAACGCCTGAAAGGAGGAGATCCCACCGTCGCCGCGACGGGCCCTACGGAGCTGGCCAATCATGCGCCCGAAGTAGCGGATCTGGATGAATCGGGTGCGCACCGTGAAATATATACCGCCACCGATCAGCAAATAGATCAGGACGTGTGTATTGAGGATGTTGCAAAGGGGCTCGATTAGCTGCTGCTGAAGGAAGTCCAAGCCCCTGCTTCCTTTCGACTGCGCCCGCTGTCCGTCGCCGAAATGGTATGGGGGAATTGTTGATTACAAGTTTCGTTCACCCGCCGTTAGTGGGCGGCTATGTAAAAAGCGCGTCACATTCGCCCAGCGCGGCCCACCCTAGGAGGCGGCGTTGGGCGTCGAGAGCGCTTGGGGGCAATACGAGTTGGTGGCGATTGCCGCGAATCGGGTGGGGTCGTCGGTGATATCGGCGTGCGCGGGCACGGCCAGGCCGATTCCGGCGCCAAGGCCGAGCAGAGCCAGAAAAAGCCTCGCGGCTCACCGATCGTTCCGGAGGTGCCGCTGCCCCGCATTTCCTGAAGTGAATCGGCGGGTTAGGAAGTGGCGCCCGCCGTGGTGGTCGACGCGATCGCGTCCGGGCAGTACGCGCTGGCCGCGATCGCGGTGAACTTCTCCGCCTTCTCCTCGGTCAGTGCGGCCGCCTTGGACGTCATCGCCTTCGCGATATCCGCCATCGCCGTGCCGCCCCCGGCCGCTGAGCACACGTAGTGGGCGGCCTGGATAACCTGCCCCGGATCGTTATAGGTGAAGCCCGCCGAATCCAGCGAGTTCAGGAAGGCGTCGTCGGTGTCGTCGGCGTGCGCGGGCACGGCCAGACCAATTGCGGCAGCAACGCTGCAAACTGTCAGAACAAGCTTCATAAATTGAAAATCGTCCCAGAAGCGGGACCAGACCGCAGCGCGCGCAAAGCAATCTTAACGAACGTCAACCCCTGGTTGACACGACCGAAGCGTCAACCTATCGTTGACGACATGGCCGACCCGACCCGCATCGCCTACCCCGTCCGCCTCGACGAACTGATCAACGCCATCAAATCGGTGCATACCGACGCGCTGGATCAACTGGCGGATGCCGTGCTGGCCGCCGAGCACTTGGGCGAGGTCGCCGACCACCTGATCGGGCACTTCGTGGACCAGGCGCGCCGATCCGGGGCGTCGTGGACCGACATCGGCAAGAGCATGGGCGTCACCAAACAAGCGGCCCAGAAGCGCTTCGTGCCGCGCGCCGAACCCGCCACCCTGGACCCCGAACAGGGCTTCGGCCGCTTCACCCCGCGGGCTCGGAGCGCGGTGGTGGCGGCCCAGAACGCCGCGCACCAGGCGGCAAACAACGAGATCACCCCGGATCACCTGCTGCTCGGTGTGCTCAGCGATCCGGCCGCCCTGGCGACGGTGTTGCTGCGCCTGCAAAAGGTCGACACCGAGGCGCTGCGCGCCGCCGTGGAGTTGCCCCCGCCGGGCACCGCGACGCCCGAACTCATCCCATTCAGCGGACCGGCGCGCAAAGCCCTCGAGCTGACCTTCAGGGAAGCACTTCGCCTGGGCCACAACTACATTGGGACCGAGCACCTGCTGCTGGCACTGCTCGAGCTGGAGGACGCCTCGCCCGACGAAGGACCGTTGCGGCGATGCGGCGTGGACAAGGGCCGTGTCGAGGCCGATCTGATCAAGGCGCTGCAATCGCTCGGCGGCGAGACCACCGTTCGCCCGGACGCCTGATCGGCCGTGGTCCACCCCTCCCCGCCACATCACCGCGTGTGCAATCATTCGAAGGTCCCCTTCCAGGGTGCCTAGGAGGCGAAGACATGGCGAAGACGCAGCGCTGGCTGGTCGTTTTGTCCGCGTTGTTCGTCGCCGCGGCGAGCGTCACCTCCGTCGCCGCGCTTCCCGCCCCGCGCGCCTGGGCCGGCGATGCCCCGATCGGCCACATCGGGGACACGCTGCGGGTCGACACCGGCACCTACGTCGCGGACGTGACCGTCACCGGGGTGTCGCCCTGCGACCCGCCTCCAGGGTTCGGCTACACGCGCGAAGGCACCTATAAGGGCTTTCCGGGCAGCACGGTCGAGCGTGCCGACGTGGTGGTGCGCGCCGTCCGGGTGCCCAATCCGTTCATCATGGCGACCACCTTCAGCTTCGACGGGGTGACCCCGTTCGCCGACGCCTACAAGCCGCGGGCCTCGGACGCGCCCGACGCGCTGGACAACGTGCTCACCAACGCGCCGAACGGGGCGGTCGTGCGCGGCGAAGTCTATTGGGACGCCTATCGCGATCCCGTCTCCACCGTGGTCCTGCTGGACAAGAAGACGGGCTACCACCTCGCGCAGTGGAACCTCTGACCCGAACCGTCCGCGTCGTCACGACGGATTCCGTTGAAGTTCAACAGCTTGCCGATGTTGCCGCGCGCACGTTCCCGTTGGCCTGCCCGGCCTCGGTGGCGCCCGAGAACATCGCCGCGTTCGTCGACGCCAACCTGAGTGCCGCCCGCTTCGCCGAATACCTGGCCGACCCGCAACGCGCGATCCTCACGGCGGAGCATGACGACCGAATCATCGGTTACGCCATGCTGATTCGCGAGGACGACACCGCCGAGCTGTCCAAGATCTACGTCGCGCGCGAGCACCACGGCACCGGGGTCGCGACCGCCCTGATGGACCTCGCGCTGGCCACCGCCGGCGCATGGGGCGTGGGCCGCGTGTGGCTGGGTGTCAACCAGGCGAACGAACGTGCACAACGCTTCTACGCCAAGAACGGCTTCACGGTCAGCGGCACCAGGACCTTTCAGGTGGGCGCCGGCCGCGAGAACGACTTCGTCATGAGTCGCGGGCTTCGTTAGCGCCGGCGGTCAGCGCCAGGAGCCGAGACATGGCCCGCAGGTACTTCTTTCGGTAGCCACCGGCCAGCATCTCGTCGCTGAAGATGGTGTCCAACTTCGCGCCCGAGGCGCGCCGCGCGCGCCGCCACCTCCTCGTCCGGCAGGGGCTGCGGCGCCGGCGGCAGGCCGCGGTGCCGGTAGTCGGCCCCCTCGATCCGCACGGTTGTGAAAATGCTTGCCAGCGTGTGGATCTCGCGCAGAAAATTCTGGGCGGCGAACCGGCCCTCGCCGAGCTGCTCGGGCAGCGTGTTGGACGTGGCGACCACCGACACCCCCCGCTCGACCAGCGACGAGAGGAGCCGCGAGATCAGCGTGGTGTTGCCGGGATCGTCCAGCTCGAACTCGTCGATGCAGACCGTCGTGTAGTCGGCCAGCAGATCGACGCATTGGGCGAAGCCGAACACCCCCGCCAACTGCGTAAGCTCCCCAAAGGTCGCGAACGCCTTGGGAGTTGACGACTCGGGACCGTCCCCGGGTAGCTCATAGTAGGCCGACGTCAGCAGGTGGGTCTTGCCGACGCCGAACCCGCCGTCCAGATACAACCCGACGCCGCGCAGCACCGCCCGTCGGCCCAACATCTTTCGCCGGCCCGTGCGGCGTTGCACCGCCTGGCGGCAGAAGTCTCGGCACGCCCCGACCGCGGCCTCCTGCGTCGGCTCGGCCGGATCGGGCTGATACGTCGCGAAGCTCACGTCGGCGAACGTTGGGGGCGGCCGCAATTGAGCGATCAACCGCTCGGGCGACACGGTCGGATGCCGATCTACCAGATGTGCCACTGCCCCGAAGGTGGACCCGTCCATGCCCGAACTGTAGCGACGTGCTGCAATCAACCTCATGCCCGTTCCCGAGACGCCGCTGTCGCTGCTGGGATCGGTGCGCGAACTCGGCGACGCCGAACTCCCCCGGCTCTACGCCTATCCCGACGGGACATGGGTGCGGGCCAACTTCATCACCAGCGTCGACGGCGGGGCCACCGCCGGCGGGAGCAGCGGAACGATGGGAGGCCCCGGCGACCGGCTCGTGTTCAACCTGCTGCGGGAGCTCGCCGACGTCATCGTGGTGGGCGCGGGCACCGTGCGGGTCGAGGGCTATTCCGGCGCCCAGGTGAGCGTCGCCCAGCGCCAGCGGCGGCAGACCCGTGGGCAAAGCGAAGTCCCGCAGCTGGCGATCGTGACCAAGTCGGGCCGGCTGGACCGCGACATGGGGATCTTCACCCGGACCGAGGTGCCGCCGCTGGTGCTCACCTGCTCGGCGGCGGTGGCCCCCGCCCGCCAGCTGCTCGGCGACCTGTGCGAGGTGGTCGACTGCTCCGGCGGCGACCCCGCCCAGCTCGATGAGGCCGTCATGCTGGCGATCCTCGGGGATCGCGGCATGCGCCGCATCCTGACCGAGGGCGGGCCGATGCTGCTCGATTCGCTGATCCGGCGCGACATGCTCGACGAGCTCTGCCTGACCATCGCGCCCTACATCGTCGGCGGCCTGGCCCGGCGCATCGCGACGGGCCCCAGCCAGCTGCTGACCCGGATGCGCTGTGCCCACGTTTTGACCGACGACGCCGGTTACCTGTACACCCGCTACGTCAAGGCCTAGCTACTGTGGTCGACATGAGTCGGCAGATCACGCTCGCCACGATCTTGATTGCGGCGACCACCGTGGTCGCCGGCTGCGTCCCGGGCCTGGGCGCCGACCCGCGCTTCGCCACCGACTCCGGTGCCCGGCCCCAAGGGGCGACCACCACCAAGCCACCGGCCAGCGGCCCGCCGCCGGTCGCGGCCCCCAAAAACGACCTGCCGTGGCACGACTGCACGTCGCGGGTGTTCGGCGACGCCGCGATCCCGCCCGCCGCCGGGGTCCAGCTCGATTGCGCGACCTACGACGCGGACCTGGACCCGGTCAACGGTGGGACCAGCACCGTCAGCGTCGGCGTGGTCCGCGCCCGCTCCAGCCAGACCCCCCGCGACGCCGGCCCGCTCGTCTTCACCACCGGCTCGGACCTGCCGTCCTCCGCGCAGCTGCCGGTCTGGCTGTCGCGGGGCGGCGCCGACGTGCTGCAAACCCACCCCATCGTCGCCATCGACCGTCGCGGCATGGGCATGTCGAACCCGATCGACTGCCGGGACACCGCCGACCGGCAGATCATGCGCGACCAGGCGCAGTTCGAGAGCGGCGATGACCCCGTCGCCAACCTCTCCGACGTCGCAAACACCGCCACCACCAACTGCACCGACGCCATCGCGCCGGGCGCCTCCGCCTACGACAACGCCCACGCCGCCTCGGACATCGAGCGCCTGCGCAGCCTGTGGGACGTGCCCGCGGTGGCGCTGGTCGGGATCGGCAACGGCGCCCAGGTGGCGCTGGCCTACGCCGCGGCGCGCCCCGACAAGGTCGCCCGGCTGATCCTCGACTCGCCAATTGCCTTGGGCGTCAACGCCGAAGCCGCCGCCGAGCAGCAGGTCAAGGGCCAGCAGGCCGCGCTCGACGCGTTCGCCGCCCAGTGCGTCGCGGTGAACTGCGCGCTGGGTCCCGACCCGAAGGGCGCCGTCAGCGCGTTGCTGGCCGACGCTCGCGCCGGCAAGGGGCCCGCCGGCGCGTCGGTGGCCCAGGTGGCGAACGCCATCACCGTCGCGCTGGGCTTTCCCTCCGGCGGCCGCGTCAACGCCACCACCAACCTGGCCAACGCCCTGGCGGCCGCCCGCTCGGGTGACGCCAACCAGCTGACCAGCCTCATCAACCACGCCGACGCCACCGAGGACTCCGACGGCCAGTTCGTCAACGCGTGCAGCGACGCCGTCAACCGCCCCACCCCGGACCGGGTCCGCGAACTGGTGGTGGCGTGGGCCAAGCTGTACCCCCAGTTCGGCACCGTCGCGGCGCTCAGCTTGGTCAAATGCCTGCACTGGCCCACCAGCTCGCCGCCGGCTCCGCCGAAATCGCTGAAGGTCGACGTCCTGTTGCTGGGCGTGCAGAACGACCCGATCGTCGGCACCGAAGGGGTCGCGGCGATGGCGGCCACCATCATCAACGCCAACGCCGCCAGCAAGCGGGTGATGTGGCAGGGCATCGGCCACGGCGCCAGCATCTACTCGGGCTGCGCGGTTTCCCCGCTGATCGGCTACGTCAACAGCGGCAAACTGCCCGGAACCGATACCTACTGTCCTGCCTGATTTTCCGGCACCAGCCCCGATTGCCCGCCCCCACCTCAGCCGCTATGCGGCCGCATCGTCGGCGGGCGGCCGGTGTACGGTGCGCTGGTGACGGCAGCTGAATCGACCCGAACCGGCCTGCGTGATTCGCTCCTGGCCGCCTTTCGTCCCCTTAGCGGCCCGCCCAGCACCGCGACAATCGTGCGGTCGGCGCTGTGGCCGATCGCGATCTTCTCGGTGCTGCATCGCAGCATCGTGGTCACCACCAACGGCAACATCACCGACGACTTCAAACCGGTCTACCGCGCGGTGCTCAACTTCCGGCACGGCTGGGACATCTACAACGAGCACTTCGACTACGTCGACCCGCACTACCTGTACCCGCCCGGCGGCACGCTCCTGATGGCGCCGTTCGGATACCTGCCATTCGCGCCGTCGCGGTATCTGTTCATCCTGATCAACACGGTGGCCATCCTGATCGCCTGGTACCTGTTGCTGCGGTTGTTCAACTACGCGCTGTCCTCGGTGGCCGCCCCCGCCCTGCTGCTGGCCATGTTCTGCACCGAGACCGTGACCAACACGCTGGTGTTCACCAACATCAACGGCTGCGTGCTGCTGGCGGAGGTGCTGTTTTTGCGCTGGCTGCTGGACGGCAAACGGGGCCATCAGTGGTGGGCGGGTGTGGCCATCGGGCTGACGTTGACGCTCAAACCGTTGCTCGGGCCGCTGCTGTTGCTGCCGCTGCTGAACCGCCAGTGGCGAGCGCTGGTACCCGCGTTCGTCGTCCCGGTCGTCATCAACGCGGCCGCGTGGCCGTTGGTCAGCGATCCCAAAGATTTCGTCACCCGCACGCTGCCCTACATCGGCGGCGTCCGCGACTACTTCAACAGCTCGATCGAGGGCAACGGCGTGTACTTCGGGCTGCCCACCTGGCTGATCGTATTCCTGCGAATCCTGTTCACGCTCATCGCGATCGGCGCGCTGTGGCTGCTGTACCGCTACTACCGCACCCGCGACCCGCGGTTCTGGTTCACCAACTCGGCGGGCGTGCTGCTGCTGTGGTCGTGGCTGGTGTTGCCGCTGGCCCAGGGCTACTACTCGATGATGCTGTTCCCATTCCTGATGACGGTCGTGCTGCCCAACTCGCTGATCCGCAACTGGCCGGCGTGGCTGGGCATCTACGGCTTCATGACCCTGGACCGCTGGCTGCTTTTCAACTGGATGCGCTACGGCCGCGCCCTGGAATACCTGAAGATCACCTACGGCTGGTCGCTGCTGCTGATCGTGACGTTCACCGTGCTGTACTTCCGGTATCTGGACGCCAAGGCCGAGGACCGGCTGGACGAGGGCATCGATCCCGCGTGGCTGACGGCGGGGCGTGGTGGCGCTAGCGTGGAGGCATGACTAGCCCGAAGCTGCAGCTGACCGACGACGAGTGGCGGCAAAAGCTCACGCCCGAAGAGTTCCACGTGCTGCGCCAGGCCGGCACCGAGCGGCCCTTCACCGGTGAGTACACCGATACCAAGACCGTGGGCATCTATCAGTGCCGGGCGTGCGGTGCCGAATTGTTCCGCAGCACAGAGAAATTCGAGTCGCATTGCGGCTGGCCGTCGTTCTTCGACCCGGCCAGCTCCGACGCGGTGATCCTGCGGCCCGACCACTCGATGGGCGCGACGCGCACCGAGGTCCTGTGTGCGAACTGCCACAGCCACCTGGGCCACGTGTTCAGCGGCGAGGGGTATCCGACGCCGACGGATCAGCGGTACTGCATCAACTCGATCTCGCTGCGGCTGGTGCCGGCGGGGGCATAGCCCGCTCCGGGCCCGTCCCCGGCGTCGCCTTTCGCGACACATAACCAGGCGCGGCGACTCGCCGCTGAGCGGCGCAACCGCTTATATCTCGCGGCAGCCACGGCGGACGAGCGCGCCGCGGACGCGCCGCACGACATCCTGAGGCTTGTCCTCGGCGATCACCCGGATGACGATCCAGCCGAGTTCGTCGAGCTTGCGTGAACGCCACTGGTCGCGGGCGTACTGCCGGCGGTCGGTGCGGTGGTGGTCGCCGTCGTACTCGACGGCCACCTTGTACCGCTCCCATCCCATGTCGAGCACACCCACCAAACGCCAGCCCTCGCTCACCGGGATCTGGCTCTCGGGAACCGGCATCCCGGCGTCGATCAACAGCAGACGCAGCCACGTCTCCTTGGGCGAGGCGGCTCCGGGGTCGACGAGTGGAAGCGCCGCACGCAGCCGCCGCAGCCCTCGCGCGCGGGGGTTCCGGCTGGCCAGCAGCAACACCGCCTCGACGGAATACGGCCGCGCCCGCATCAGCGCGTCGAGCCGCGCCACCGCTTGGTCCCTGGGGAGGTGCCTGGCCAGGTCGTACGCCGTCCTCGCTGCCGTGGTCACCGGCAACCCCGCCACCTTGGTGACCTCGTCCGGCTCGACCCGCCAATTCCGGGTGATCACCCCGCGGGGGGCGTGCTGATTGCGCCAGACCAGTTCGACGGGTTCGTCGTCGTCGATCCACGTCGAGCCGTGGAGGGCGGCCGCTGCAAGCCCGGCCACCACGCCGCGCCGGCCCGACCACAGCCACGCCGCGACGGTACGGGTTCTCAGCGACGGGATGGCCCCGTCACCCAGATACACGTCGGGATGAATCACCCGGAAACCGGCCCGCAGCTGATACGAGGTCAGTCGCCCCCGCCGCACGGCGTCGCTGCCTATGAAGACGTCGTCCACACAGGCAAAGACGCCGTCCGCCACGACGCGGATCCACCAGATATCAACCAGTGCGGCCCTTTTCGGCGTGTCGTCGCAGCCAGTTATGTGTCGCGGGGAAGGCCACGGGGCGAGCGGGCGCCGGGCTCAGTCCACCCGGGTGGCGTGCACTTCCCAGAACGGGGCATGCACCCGACCGCCCCGCAGCCACGGCTCCATCGCCCGGAATCGCTCCAGCAATGCCTGCGCCTGATCGGCCATGTCGGGATTGCGCGCCGCCATCATCTCGATCTGCTCGACGCTCAGGTTGATCAGGTAGGTCGTCGGCCCCAGATACGTGATCTCCCAGCCGCCGTGCGGCAGCACGTTACGAAAGTCGTTCTCGGACAAGGACCGCATCATCTTGAAGCCGTTGACGTCGTGCTCGCCGAACTCGAACATGTACAGCCGTGCCCCCGGCTTGGTGGCCCGGTGCAGCGCCCGCACGTAGGACCCCTGCAGCTCGGGATCGGTGCTGAAGGTGTGGTAGAAGGCGCAGTCGACGACGGTGTCGAACCGGCCTTCGAAACCGTCCAGCTTGGTGGCGTCGGCCAGCTCGAAGTTGACCGAAACCCCGGCCCTCCGCGCGTTCTCCCGGGCCCGCTCTAGCGCGCCCGCCGACCCGTCGATGCCGGTGGCCGCGTAACCCTTGGCGGCGTAGTAGATCGCGTGATGGCCCGGTCCGGTGCCCGGATCGAGCACCTCGCCCTTGATCGCGCCCAGCGCGACCAGCCGCTGCACCACCGGCTGCGGGCCCCCGATGTCCCATGGCGTGGCGGCGGGCAACCCGTGCGCAACCCGGTCGTCGCGGTACATCTCCTCGAAACGGGCCGGATCGGTGACGTCCGGATGACTCACGGCAGCGAATTCACCAACTGCTCGACCGGCACGCGCGGTCCGGTGAAGAACGGGGTCTCCTTGCGGGTGTGCCGGCGGGCATCGGTGGCCCGCAGGTCGCGCATCAGGTCCACGATGCGGTGCAGCTCGGGAGCCTCGAAGGCCAGGATCCATTCGTAGTCGCCGAGCGCGAACGCCGGCACCGTGTTGGCGCGGACGTCCTTGTACCCGCGGGCGGCCATGCCGTGTTCGGAGAGCATGCGGCGCCGTTCCTCGTCGGGCAGCAGGTACCACTCGTAGGACCGCACGAACGGATACACGCAGATGTAGTTGCCGGGTTCCTCGCCGGCCAAGAATGCCGGGATGTGGCTCTTGTTGAACTCGGCCGGGCGATGCAGCGCCACGCTGCTCCACACCGGCGAGCAGGCCCGCCCCAGGGTGGTGGTGCGCCGGAAGTCGGCGTAGGTGGCCTGGAGCGCTTCGATGGTTTCGGCGTGGGTCCAGATCATGAAGTCGGCGTCGGCGCGCAGGCCCGCCACGTCATAGAGGCCGCGCACCACGACGCCGCGCTCCTCCTGTTGCTTGAGGAACCGCGATGTGTCATCGATCACGGCGTCGCGCTGTTCTCCGAGCGCGCCCGGCCGCACGGAGAAGACCGAGAACATCAGGTAGCGGATCGTCGCGTTGAGGGTGTCGTAGTCGAGCTTGGCCATGGAACCTATCTTCCCACCTTCAAGTCGAGGGCCTGAACCGCCCGGCCGGCCGCCCCGACGCATGCCGGCACCCCGATGCCGTCGAGGTAGCTGCCGGCCACGGCGAGTGCCGGGGGCAGGCCCGCGCGGATCTCGGCGACCAGCTCCGCGTGGCCGGGCCCGTACTGCGGCATGGCCTCGATCCAGCGCTGCACGCGAGCGTCCACCGGGTCGACGGCCAGCCCGAACACGTCGACCAGGTCGCTCAACGCCCACCCCAGCAGTTCGTCATCCGGGATGCTGGTCGCCACGTCGTCGTCCCACCGCCCGAACGACAGCCGCAGCAGCTGCGTGTCCCCCCGGGCACCCCACTTGCGCGACGACAGCGTGATTGCCTTGCTGCGCAACCGTTCCCCGGTGGCGACCAGCACGCCGGAGCACTCGGGAAACGGGGTATCGCCCGGCGCGGCCAGTGCCACCACCACCGACGACGCGCTGGTGATGCGGCTGGCGGCGGCGGCGCTGCTCGGCGCGATGTCCGCGACCAGGCCCACCAGCCGCGGCGCCGGGATGGCCAGGATCACCGCGTCGGCGTGCCAGCGGGCGCCGGTGTCGTCCACCAGGGACCAGCCGGCCCCGGCGGGTTCCAGCCGCTGCACCGTGGCCCGAACCCAGCGGGGGCGGGCGCGCTCGACGAGCGCGTCGAGCAGCACCTGGTAGCCGCCGTCCAGCGACCCGAACACGGGCGCGCCGGTCGCCGGCGGCAGCGCCTGCCGGACCGCGTCCGTCAGGCTGGAGGCGCCGCGATCCAGGGCCGCCGCGACGCCGGGGGCCGCCGCGCGCAGGCCGATCGTCGCCGCCGAACCCGCATACACCCCGCTCAGCAGCGGATCGACCGACCGGGCCACAACCTGCTCGCCGAACCGCTCCCCCACCAGTTCGGCCGTCGCGGGATCGCTGCCGGGTTGCCAGTCCAGCGGACGGCCGGGTTCGGCTTCGATGCGCGCGAGCGTCGCGTCGTCGACCAACCCGGCCACCGAGGCGGCCGACGACGGAATGCCGATAACCGTGCCGGCGGGCAGCGGGTGCAGCTTTTGCTGGCTGTAGATCAACGGGCGGGCGCCGGTGGACACGAGTTGGCGCCCCGACAGGCCGAGCTCGGCCAGCAGCGCCGGCATCTCGGGCCGGCGCAGCACGAACGCCTCGGCGCCCAGGTCCATGGTCTGCCCGCCGACCAGCTCGGTGCGCAGGATCCCGCCCAGCCGCTCGCCGGGATGGAACAGCGTGATGGTCGCGTCGTCACCCGCCGCCGCGCGGAGCCGGTACGCCGACGTTAACCCCGAAATCCCGCCCCCGACAACGCAATACGAAGTGGCGGTCATAAGGAGTGGACCAGCGACACCAGGTCGGTCAGCACACCGGGGTCGGTGTCGGGCAGCACGCCATGGCCAAGGTTGAAGACGTGACCGGTTGCGCCCGCGTCGACGGCGTGGCGCCCGTCCTCGACGACGGCCCGGGCGGCGCGTTCCACGGCGGGCCACCCCGCCAGCAGGACCACGGGATCGAGGTTGCCCTGCAGCGCCGTGCCGGGCGCGACGCGCGCCGCCGCATCGGTGAGCGAGGTACGCCAGTCGACCCCCACCACCGTCGCGCCGACCGTCGACATGGCGCCGAGCAGTTCGGCGGTGCCCACCCCGAAGTGCGTCATTGGCACGCCGTGCTCGGCCAGCGCGCCGAAAACCCGGGCGCTGTGCGGTTCCACGTAGGTGCGGTAGTCGGCGAGCGACAGCGCACCCGCCCACGAGTCGAACACCTGAATGGCGTCCACCCCGGCCTCCACCTGCGCCCGCAGGAAGCCCACGGTGATGTCGGTCAGCTTCTCCATCAGCGCGTGCCAGCTGTCCGGTTCGGCCAGCATCATCGCCTTGGTGCGGGCGTGGTGGCGGCTCGGGCCGCCCTCGATCAAGTAGGACGCCAGGGTGAACGGCGCACCCGCGAACCCGATCAGCGGGACGTCGCCGAGCGCGGCCACCAGCAGCGTGACCGCGTCGGACACCGGCTGAATGCGTTGCCGGTCAAGGGGCTTCATGGCGTCGATGTCGCCCGCGGTGCGCACCGGCGACGCGATCACCGGCCCGACGCCGGCGACGATGTCCAGGTCGACCCCCGCGCCGAGCAGCGGCACCACGATGTCGGAGAACAATATCGCCGCGTCGACGCCATGCCGGCGCACCGGCTGCAGGGTGATCTCGCAGACCAGTTCGGCGTCGAAGCAGGCCGACAGCATGTCGGTCTGGGCGCGCAGCGCACGGTACTCGGGCAGCGAACGGCCGGCCTGCCGCATGAACCACACCGGGAGCCGGCCGGGTTTTCCGCCGGTGACGGCGGCCAGATACGGCGACTCGGGGAGGTCGCGACGGGTACTCATTGTCCTCAATGCTGCCACGACGCCGGGTCCGTCCCCGCGCTGCGTACTATCACGACCGTGCCAGTCAGCCATCCCCCTGTGAACTACGACGAGTTTCCCAGCCTGCGCTGCGAAGTGGGCGATAACGGCATCCTGACGCTGGTTCTTGATGCCCCCGGCCTCAATTCGGTCGGGCCGCAGATGCACCGCGACCTCGCGGACATCTGGCCGGCGATCGCCCGCGACCCCGCCGTGCGCGTCGTGCTGGTCCGCGGCGAAGGCAAGGCGTTCTCCTCCGGCGGCAGCTTCGACCTGATCGCCGAAACCATCGGCGACTACGAGGGCCGGATCCGCATCATGCGGGAGGCCCGCGACCTGGTGCTCAACATGGTCAACTTCGACAAGCCCGTCGTCTCGGCGATCCGGGGACCGGCCGTCGGGGCGGGCCTGGTGGTGGCCCTGCTCGCCGACGTCTCGGTGGCGGGCCGCACCGCGAAACTCATCGACGGGCACACCAAGCTTGGCGTGGCCGCCGGCGACCACGCCGCGATCTGCTGGCCGCTGCTGGTCGGCATGGCCAAGGCCAAGTACTACCTGCTCACCTGCGAGACCCTGCTGGGCGAAGAAGCCGAGCGCATCGGCCTGGTGTCCACCTGTGTCGACGACGATGACGTGCTGTCCACGGCCACGGGGATCGCCGAGGATCTGGCGCGCGGTGCGCAGAACGCCATCCGCTGGACCAAGCACAGCCTCAATCACTGGTATCGCATGTTCGCGCCAGCCTTCGACACCTCGCTCGGCCTGGAATTCCTCAGCTTCAGCGGCCCCGACGTGCAGGAAGGCCTGGCCGCGCACCGCGAGAAGCGGCCGGCCCGATTTACCGGCGAAAATGCCTCCTGAGCAGGCGCGATAGGCTCCCATGAGGCCTGGTAACGGCTTGGTCGCGGTCGGCGCGCCTGATTCCGCGTGTCGGCCGATGGGTCTACCGTCGGACCCTGTGACCCGTGCCGCGACGACGAAGGGCGGCCGGGATGAACAGGAGCGGCGCCAAGTGACCTCACCTGAACCGGAGCCATTCCGCGAGGCGGTAGCGGCGATGAACTCCACCACCGTGCGCCCGGAGATCGAGCTGGGCCCGATTCGTCCGCCGCAGCGCCTGGCCCCGTTCAGCTACGCGCTGGGGGCCGAGGTCAAGCATCCCGACCGTGAGATTGTTCCCGAGCGATCCGACGGCGACGCCTTCGGCCGGCTGATCCTGCTGTACGACCCGGAAGGCGCCGACGCGTGGGACGGCACCATCCGCCTGGTCGCCTACATCCAGGCCGACCTGGACCCCAGCGAGGCCGTCGACCCCCTGCTCCCAGAGGTGGCATGGAGCTGGCTGGTCGACGCCCTGGAGTCCCGGCTGGAGCACGTGACCGCCCTGGGCGGCACCGTGACCGCCACCACGTCGGTGCGCTACGGCGACATCTCCGGGCCGCCGCGCGCCCACCAGTTGGAGTTGCGGGCGTCGTGGACGGCGACCACGCCGCAGGTCGGCGTCCACGTCGAGGCCTTCTGTGAGGTACTGGAACACGCGGCGGGGTTACCGCCGACGGGCGTCACCGATCTGAGCTCGCGGTCACGCGCCTGACATGTCCCAACCGGAGGCCCACGGGCCCGCCGCGCCCGACAGCACCGAACCCGAACCCACGCCGCTGCTGCATCCGGCCGAGGGGATTCCGGACCTGTCGGTCACCGTCCGCCAGATCCGGGATGCCGCGGAGCTGCTGGGCCGTGGGCGGGGACCCTTTGCGGTGGACGCCGAGCGGGCGTCGGGATTCCGGTACTCCAACCGGGCCTACCTGATTCAGATCCGGCGGGCCGGCGCCGGCACCGTGCTCATCGACCCGGTCAGCCACGGTGCCGACCCGCTGGACGCGCTGCGGCCCGTCGCCGAGGTGCTGAGCGAAGACGAATGGATCCTGCACTCCGCCGACCAGGACCTGCCCTGCCTGGCGGAGGTGGGGTTGCAGCCGCCGGCGCTGTACGACACCGAGCTCGCCGGGCGGCTGGCCGGGTTCGAGCGGGTGAACCTGGCGACCATGGTGGAGCGGCTGCTGGGATCCGGGCTGGTCAAGGGCCACGGTGCGGCCGACTGGTCCAAACGCCCGCTGCCCGCGGAATGGCTCAATTACGCGGCGCTGGATGTGGAACTGCTAATCGAGCTGCGCGCCGCGATCGCCGACGTCCTTGCCGAGCAGGGTAAAACCGGTTGGGCCGCAGAGGAATTCGACTATCTGCGACAGGTGGGATCACGGGATCTCGGCGCGGCGATGCGACGCGACCGGTGGCGACGCACGTCCGGGATCCATCGGGTGCGCGACCAACGCGGCCTGGCCGCGGTCCGCGAACTGTGGTTGACGCGCGACCGCATCGCCCAGCGCCGCGACATCGCACCGCGACGCATCCTGCCGGACTCAGCCATCATCGAGGCCGCCATCGCCAACCCGAAGACGGTCGAGGACCTCACCGCGTTGCCGGTGTTCGGTGGGCGCAATCAACGTCGCAGCGCCGCCACCTGGTTGGGCGCGCTCGAAGCGGCGCGGCAAACCAAGAATCCGCCCGCCGATGCCGAACCGCCGAACGGCCCGCCACCGCTGGCGCGGTGGAGCCGGCGCAAACCCGAGGCCGCCGCACGGCTGGAGGCGGCGCGCGCGGCGCTGTCGGAGGTGTCCGAGCGGGTCAACGTGCCCACCGAGAACCTGGTCTCACCCGACTTGGTACGACGGCTGTGCTGGGACTGGGAGGCCACGCCCGATCCTCTCGATGCCGTCGAGACGTTCCTGCGCGCCGGGCAAGCCCGGGCTTGGCAGCGGGAATTGGTGGATCCCGCTCTGGCCCGGGCGCTGCAACCGCCCGCCGAGCCGGAGGACGAGAACGCCGAAATCGACGGCAGCGCACAAAAATTCGAGTAAGGGTCGCGCTAACGTCGATTTCGCGGCGCGACGACTAGTTGTGATGTCCAGGGAGGTTGGTCAGTCGTGTCACGGGTGGCTGGCCTCCGATGGCGGAGTGGGCTCGGTGATGATTGTAGAAATGCAGCCAGCCGGGCAGTGCGGTGTCGCGCTGTTCGGTTGACTCGTAGAGCTGGGCGTAGGCCCAGCCGTCGGCGAGGGTGCGGTGGAATCGCTCAATCTTGCCGTTGGTCTGAGGTCGGTAGGGACGGGTCCGCTTAGGGGTGATGCGCAGTTCGGCGCAAGCGTCGCGCCATGCGCTGGACCTGTAGGCAGACCCGTTGTCGGACAGCACTCGTTCAACGGTCACGCCGCGCTCGGCGAACCAGGCCACCGCGCGCTGCAGCACGCCGATCGCGGTGGCAGCTTTCTCATTGGTGCAAATCTCGGCGTAGGCCATGCGGGAGTGGTCGTCAATGACGGTGTGTACGAATGCCGTTCCGATCCTGGGACGCCAATTCTTGGCGGAGTCGCCGCGATTACCGGTGCGGTGGGCCGTCTGTATCGCGTTGTGCTTACTTTGTTGTCGGCTCACGAACTTGTGGCCGCCGCCGTCGGGAATGTTGCCGAACTTGGTGACATCGACGTGAATCAGCGCGCCGGGATGAGCGTGCTCGTAGCGGCGCAGTGGCTCACCGGTAGCGCGATCGATGGCCGACAGGCGGTTGATCCGACAACGGGTCAGCACTGCGTGCACAGTCGATGCCGGCATGCCCAAGCGTCCGGCGATCTGCACGGGCCCGAGCCGGTGACGCCACCGCACGCCGACTATCTGTCGCACGAGCTCAGGCGCAGTGCGGGTGGGGCTGATCCGCGGCCGGGAGCTGCGGTCAATCATCCCGAGCGCACCTTCGGCGCGGAAGCGGTCGGCCCACTTCTTGGCAGTTCGCGGTGCGACCATGAACATCTTGGCGGCCTCGGCGTAGGTCCAGCCACCCTCGACGATCAGCTCAGCGAGCCTCAACCGAGCACGCGGGGTCAAAGCAGCATTAGCGTGGGACACGAAGGCCTCCTGGTTTGTGAAGCGGTTCCTAGACAGCTCCACTTCACAACGGGAGGCCTTCACCTGTCACACAGGCTCACCGATACCAAACAGGACAACGTCCCTGGACATCACAACTAGTCGAGGTGCTCGCGGATCTCAGCTTCGGTGACAGAACTGCCCAGCGCGGCGACCCAGCCGGTGATGCGGCGCGCCACATCCTGATCCGTCAGGCCCAGGTCGGCGAGCAGCTCGCCCCGCGAGGCGTGCTCGTAGAACCGCTGCGGCAGGCCGACGTCGCGGCACGGGATGTCGATGTCGGCGCGCCGCAACGCCGCGGACACCGCCGACCCCACCCCGCCGTTGACCCCGTTGTCCTCGCACGTGACAACGAGTTTGTGCTGGGTGGCGAGCTCGAGCACCCCCTCGGACACCGGTAACACCCAGCGCGGGTCGATCACCGTCACGCCGATGCCCTGGTTGTGCAGCCGCTTGGCCACCTCCAACGCCATCGGGACGAACGCGCCGACGCCCACCAGCAGCACGTCGTGGTTCAGTCCGGCGGCCGGCGTGGCGAGCACGTCGATGGCCGAGATGCCCGCCCCGCGACGTTCGATCACCGGGATGTCTTCGCCCACATCACCTTTGGGGAAACGGAGCGCCGTCGGGCCGTCGTTGACGTCGAGGGCCTCACCGAGTTCCTCGCGCACCCGGGTTGCGTCGCGGGGCGCGGCCACCCGCATGCCGGGCACGATGCCCAGCATCGACAGGTCCCACATGCCGTTGTGGCTGGCGCCGTCAGACCCGGTGATCCCGGCCCGGTCGAGCACCATGGTGACGGGCAGCTTGTGCAGCGCGACGTCCATCATGATCTGGTCGAAGGCCCGGTTGAGGAACGTCGAATAGATGGCCACCACCGGGTGCATGCCGCCCATCGCCAGGCCGGCCGCCGACGTCATCGCGTGCTGCTCGGCGATGCCGACGTCGAACAGCCGATCCGGGAATTGTTGGCCAAAGGCCGTCAGCCCGGTCGGGCCGGGCATCGCGGCGGTGATGGCCACGATGTCGCGGCGCTTCCTGGCGTAGCCGATGAGCGCGTCCGAGAAGGTGGCGGTCCACCCGGGGCCGGCGACCTTGGTGGCCTCCCCCGTGACCGGGTCGATCACGCCGCAGGAATGCATCTGCTCGGCCTCGTCGTCCTCCGCCGGCCCAAAACCCATGCCCTTGCGGGTGACGACGTGCACGATCACCGGCCGGCCGAAGCCGCGCGCGTGGCGCAGCGCGGCCTCCACCGCGCGTTCGTCGTGGCCGTCGACCGGTCCCACGTACTTCAGCCCGAGATCGGTGAACAGCAGCTGCGGGGACAGCGAGTCCTTGATGCCGGCCTTGACGCTGTGCATGAACCGGTAGGCGAGCTCGCCGAAGAACGGCAGCGAGCGCACCGCGTCGCGGCCCTTCTCCAGGGCCTGCTCGTAGGCCGGTTGCAGCCGCAGCGTGGCCAGGCGGTCGGCGACGCCGCCGATCGTCGGCGCATAGCTGCGGCCGTTGTCGTTCACCACGATGATCACCGGGCGGCGCGACGCGGCGATGTTGTTCAGCGCCTCCCAGCACATCCCGCCGGTGAGCGCGCCGTCGCCGACCACGGCGACCACGTGCCGGTTGCGGTGGCCGGTCAGCTCGAACGCCTTGGCCAGCCCGTCCGCGTACGACAGCGCGGCGCTGGCGTGGCTGGACTCCACCCAGTCGTGTTCGCTCTCCGCGCGCGACGGATAGCCCGACAGCCCGCCCTTCTTGCGCAGGCTCTCGAAGTCCTGCGCGCGACCGGTCAGCATCTTGTGCACGTAGGCCTGATGACCGGTGTCGAAGATGATCGGGTCGTGCGGGGAGTCGAACACCCGGTGCAGCGCCAGCGTCAGTTCGACCACGCCGAGGTTGGGCCCCAGGTGCCCCCCGGTGGCAGCGACCTTGTGAATCAGGAACTGGCGAATCTCGGCGGCCAGATCGCGCAGCTGCTGCCCCGACAGGTGTTGCAGATCAGCGGGCCCGCGGATCTGTTCCAGCATCCCGATAGTCTACGCAGCGATCGCCGGGTGTCGCCGGTGCCAGCAAGCCTACGAGGATCCGAAAATCTCGGCCAAGGTGTCATGGAGGTCGGGATCCGCCAGGACGACGACCTCGTCGCCCGCCCGAAGTTCGGTGTCGCCCCGGACCGGCACCAGGCCGGTGGCGCGGACCACGATGCTCACCCAGATGTCGCCGACACGGTCACCGAGCCCCTCGACCGTGCATCCCTCGGCGGTCGACCCACGGGCAACGCTGAAGCGATGGGCCCCCTGCGGTTCGTCCGCGAGCCGGACACCTATCTCCCACGGCCGGGTCTCCACGGTGCGCATGGGCAGCTGCAACAGATTCGCGACACCGGGCACCGAGCTGCCCTGCACCAGCACTGAGAATATGACGACGACCACCACGATGCCGTATAGGCGTTCGGCGTCGGCGACGTGGGCGGCCCTGAGGAACTCGCCCAGCAGGATCGGGACCGCGCCCTTGAGCCCGGCGAACAAGATGAAGACGCGTTCGTTGCGCTGTAGTCGGACTGGAACCAGGCAGGAGCCCACCGCCAACGGACGAATCACCAGAGTCAGGGCCACACCGAGTGCGAGCCCGGGAATCCAGACATCGGGATGGGTAAGCACGTTGAGGTCGACGGTTAAACCCAGAACGGCGAACGCGACGATCTCGGCGAGGCCGGCCAGGGCGGCGTGGAATCGCTTGATCTCCGGCTTGTAGGGCGCGCGGGCGTCGCCGATCACGATGCCGGCGACGAACACCGCCAGAAACCCCGAGCCGTGCGCGAGCGTGGCGATGCCGTACAACATCAGGCTGGACGCCAGCGTTCGCAGCGGGTAGAGGCCTTCGCTCGGTAGTGCAACGCGGCGCATGAAGACCAGCAGGGCACGGCCGCCGATCACCCCGACGGCCAGGCCGATCGCCATCTGCAGCACGAATTGGGTTCCCACGCTGGCGAATCCGGCTGCGCTGAGGCCACCGGCGGCAATCAGGCTGGACATCAAGGAGATGCCGACCGGATCATTGGCGCCGGACTCGCCCTCCAGGATGGTGCCGCTGCGACCCCTGATCTCGCGTTTGCCCAGGACGGAAAAAACCACGGCCGGATCGGTGGGGGCGACGGCTGTGGCCACGAGCACCGCCGGGAACCAGTCGATTCCGCACGCGTAGTGCACCATCAGCGCCGCCCCCGCGGCGGTGAGTGCGGTGCCCACGACTCCCACCGACAGGATGGAAACAGCCGCCGCGCGGAACCGCCACGGCCCGATGTGCATGCCGCCGTCGAACAACACCAACACCAACGCGATGGTGATCACCCGTTCCACGGTCCGCTCGGACGGCGACTGCACCACGGGCACCGCATGCACCGCCACGGCGGCTCCGACGAGCACGAGCAGGGGCACCGGGATCTTGACCCGCTCGGTAAGACGGTTCGCCAACACTGCGGCCAAACCGACTGCGCTGCAGAACAAAACGACCAGCGCGTACCCAAGAGATTCGTTCACGATGGCCGCAATCGCATGAAGCTGCATACGCCGACGGGTTCTTGTGTGGTAGGCACCCGAGCCTTTCGGTTGGTCAACAACGGCACCGCCGACCAGACTTCCCGGCACACCGCGACGGAGTCTAGCCGCTGCAACGTTGGTTCCTCTAGTTCCTAGCGGGTCAACAGCGCGACGGATTCGGTGTGGTGGGTGAGCGGGAACGCGTCGAACACCTTGATCTTCTCGACGGCATAGCCACGGCCGAGGTAGAGCCCGATGTCTCGTGCGAAAGATGCCGCCTCGCAACCGATGTGCACCACCCGCGGAACTTCGGCGGCGGCCAGAAGGTCGATGATTTCGCGCCCGGCGCCCGCTCGCGGCGGATCCAGCACCGCCACGTCGGCGCTCGATCGTTGCGCGCCCAGCGCCCGCCGCACCGAGTCGGTGACGACCTGCACCTGCGGCAGGTCGTCCAGCGCGGCCCGGGCGGCCCGCGTCGCCGCCCGGGAGGTGTCCACGCTCAACACCCGCCCGGACTCCCCGACCGCGGCGCCGAGCGCCGCGGCGAAAACGCCCGCGCCGCCATAGAGGTCCCAGGCGGTCGCGCCGGGCCTCGCCTGCGCCCAGTCGGCCACCAGCCGGCTGTATACCGGGGCCGCGCCGCGGTGCGCCTGCCAGAAGGCGGTCACCGGGATCCGCCAGCTGCGCGCGCCCACTCGCTGCACCGCCTCGTAGCCGCCCTGGACCACCTGGGTCGCGGTCCGTCTGCCCTGCCGCAGCGTGCGCACTACGTGCCGCGCGTCGTCGTCGTCCACGACGACGTGCAGTTGCGCCGTCGGCGGCCATTGGGATTCGGCGAGCCCGTCGAGCATGCCGGCCGGCAACTGCGCGCAGCGCAGGTCGGTCACCAGCTCGTCGCTGTGATACCGGTGAAAGCCTGGCCGACGGTCCGGGCCCACATCGAGCCGGACGCGGGTACGCCAACCCGTCGGCCCGGCATCCGAGAGCGGATCGGCCTCGCCCTCCCAGTGGTGTCCGCCCAGTCGCTGCAGCTGGTTGGCCACCACTTGCGCCTTCAGCGCGCGCGCCGCCTCCGGCGCGACGAACGCCAAGTCGCAACACCCGGCACCGTCAACGCCGGCAATGGGGCACAGCGACTCGATGCGGTCATCCGCCGGCTCCAGCACCTCGACAACCTCGGCGTGACAATAAGATCCGCGGTCGGCGGTGACCCGCACCCGCACTCGCTCACCGGGCAACGCGTAGCGGACGAACACCACGCGTCCTTCGTGGTGTGCCACGCAACTGCCGCCGTTGGCCGGGGCGCCGGTGACCAACGTCAGCTCCTCGCACGGGGGCAGCGCCGCGCTGGGCGCGCGGGGTGATCCGCGGGTCAATCGAAGATTCCCCGACGAGTGTCACCGGGGGCCACGTGATGCTGCAGCGTCTTGAGCCGCTCCGACGAAGTCAGTTGCCACGGAACGGAAGTCACCATCACGTTGGGCATGAACAACAACCTGCCCTTGAGCCGCAGCGCGCTTTGGTTGTGCAGGAGCTGCTCCCACCAATGGCCTACCACGTACTCGGGAATGAACACGGTGACGACGGTGCGCGGCGACTCTTTGCTGATCCGCTTGACGTAATCCAGTATCGGTCGGGTGATTTCGCGATACGGCGAGGCGATCACCTTCAGCGGCACGCTGATGTCGCTTTCTTCCCACTGGTGCACCAACTCGCGGGTTTCCCCGTCGTCGACGCTGACGGTGAGCGCCTCGAGCACATCGGGACGCGTCGCACGGGCGTAGGCCAACGCACGCAAGGTCGGCAGGTGCAGCTTGGACACCAGCACCACGGCGTGATTGCGGCTGGGCAACACCACGTCGTGCTGGGCGGCGGCCTGCTCCTCCAGTTCGCGGGTGACGGTGCCGTAGTGCCGGTGGATCATCTTCATCAGTCCGAACAGCAAACCCATCGCGAACAGCGCGATCCACGCGCCGGCGACGAACTTGGTCACCAGGACGACCAACAGAACCGCACCGGTGGAGAGCAATCCGACCGTGTTGACCACCCGGGAGCGCATCATCTTGCGCCGCGCCCCCGGGTCGGTCTCGGTGCGCAGCAATCGGGTCCAGTGCCGCACCATGCCGATCTGGCTCAGCGTGAAGGAAATGAAAACGCCAACGATATACAGCTGGATCAGGGCGGTGACCTGCGCGCGGAACGCGATGATCGCCAGCAGCGCCGCGCCGGACAGAAACAGGATTCCGTTGGAGAACGCCAACCGGTCCCCCCGGGTGTGCAGCTGGCGCGGCAGGTAGCTGTGCTGCGCCAGGACCGAGCCGAGCACCGGGAAACCGTTGAACGCGGTGTTGGCCGCCAGCACCAGGATGAGCGCGGTCACCGTGGCGATGAGCAGGAAGCCGATGTGGAAACTGCCGAACACCGTTTCCGCCAGCTGGGTGACCAGCGTCTTCTGGTAGTAGCCCGGCGGCGCGCCGGTCAGTTGCGTCGCGGGATCCTCGACCAGCTGCACCCGGATCTGCTGGGCCAACACGATGATGCCCATCAGCAGGGCCACCGCGATCCCACCCAGCATCAGCAGCGTCGTCGCCGCGTTGCGCGACTTGGGCTTCTCAAAAGCCGGGACGCCGTTGCTGATCGCCTCCACGCCGGTCAGCGCCGCGCAGCCCGAGGAGAACGATCGCGCCACTAGGAACGCCAGCGCAAAGCCGACGACCTGGCCGTGCTCGGCGTGCATCTGGAAGCCGGCCGATTCCGCCCGCAGCGGATTGCCCAGCACGAAGATCCGGATCAGGCCCCAGCCGATCATGATGAAGACGCCGAAGATGAACGCATAGGTCGGAATCGCGAACGCCACCCCGGACTCACGGATCCCGCGCAGGTTCAACGACATCACCAGCAGGATCGCGCCCACGCAGAACCACACCTTGTGCTGGGCCACGACCGGGATGGCCGAGCCGATGTTCGACATCGCCGACGCCGTCGAAACGGCAACGGTGAGAACGTAATCCACCATCAGCGCGCTGGCGACCACCAGGCCGGCCGTATCGCCGAGGTTGGTGGTGACCACCTCGAAGTCGCCACCGCCCGACGGGTAGGCGTGCACGTTCTGCCGATAGCTGGCCACCACCACCAGCATCACCGCGGCCACGGCGAGACCGATCCAGGGCGTCCACGCGTACGCGGTCACGCCGGCGACCGAGAGCATCAGGAACACCTCTTCGGGCGCATACGCCACCGAGGACAACGCGTCGGAGGCGAACACCGGCAAGGCGATCCGCTTGGGCAGCAGGGTGTGACTGAGCCGGTCGCTGCGAAACGGCCGACCAATTAGCAACCGACGCGTTGCGGTTGAAAGTTTGGACACGAGAGCCAAGAGTAAGCCCACATGGGTTTGGCGGTAACTTCGTAGGCGAGAATGTTTGCCGACCCGAAATCGGCTGGCCGACGTGGGTTGCCGATTGGGGCGCAGAACGCAGCCGAGAGGATCGGAAAGTGCGAGTAGTGGTGATGGGCTGCGGCCGCGTCGGTTCCTCGGTGGCCGACGGGTTGTCGCGGATCGGCCACGACGTCGCGGTCATCGACCGTGACAGCACCGCCTTCAACCGGCTCAGCCCGGAGTACGCCGGGGAGCGGGTGTTGGGGCAAGGATTTGACCGGGACGTCCTGCTGAGGGCCGGCATCGAGGAGGCCGACGCGTTCGCCGCCGTGTCATCCGGGGACAACTCGAACATCATCTCGGCGCGGCTGGCCCGCGAGACCTTCGGGGTCAAGCGCGTCGTGGCCCGGATTTACGACGCCAAACGGGCCGAGGTCTACGAACGCCTCGGCATCCCGACGATCGCGACCGTGCCCTGGACCACCGATCGGCTGCTCAACGCGCTGCTGCGGGAAACCGAAACCGCCAAATGGCGGGATCCGACCGGCACGGTGGCCGTCGCCGAGGTCGTCCTGCACGAAGAGTGGATCGGGCACCGGGTCACCGATCTCGAGGAGGCCACCGGCGCCCGGGTCGCATTCCTGATCCGGTTCGGTGCCGGCGTCTTGCCGGAACCGAAAACCGTCCTGCAGGCCGGCGACCAGGTCTACGTCGCCGCGATCTCGGGCCGCGCGGCCGAGGCTGTGGCCATCGCGGCCATGCCACCGAGTGAAGACCTCTCATGAATGTGAGCTTTGAGGAGCGGCGAAAATGAAGACCGCCGACGACGAAGAAGCCGGCGCAGCCGGGTTTGAGGAGCGGCGAAAATGAAGGTAGCTGTCGCCGGGGCCGGCGCGGTCGGCCGCTCAGTCAGTCGCGAACTCATCGGCAACGGCCACGAGGTGACGCTCATCGAGCGCAACCCCGATCACGTGGACGTCGACGCCATCCCCGCCGCGCATTGGCGGCTCGGCGATGCCTGCGAGCTGAGCCTGCTGGAATCGGTGCACCTGCAGGAGTTCGACGTGGTGGTCGCCGCCACCGGCGACGACAAGGCCAACGTCGTGCTCAGCCTGCTGGCCAAGACGGAATTCGCGGTGCCCCGCGTGGTGGCCCGGGTCAACGACCCGCGCAACGAATGGTTGTTCACCGACGCCTGGGGCGTGGACGTGGCGGTGTCCACACCGCGCATGCTGGCGTCGCTGATCGAAGAGGCCGTCGCCGTCGGTGATCTGGTGCGGCTCATGGAATTCCGCCGAGGGCAGGCCAACCTCGTCGAGATCACCCTGCCCGACGACACGCCGTGGGGCGGCAAGCCGGTCCGCCGCCTGCAGTTGCCCCGGGACGCCGCGCTGGTGACGATCCTGCGCGGCCCGCGGGTGATCGTGCCCGAGGCGGACGAGCCGCTGGAAGGCGGCGACGAACTGTTGTTCGTCGCGGTCGCCGAGGCCGAGGAGGATCTACGCAAGCTCCTGCTGCCGGACGGCCCGGCGCTGGACGACTAGTCGCGGACGGGACCGACCCCGCCGGCCGACATGGCGCGCTGCGCCGATTTGATGGCCACGTACGTCGCCAGCGCGGCCGCCACGGTCAGCGGCCACCCCATCGCGATCCGCGCGACCGCAAGCCAACCGGTCTGGTCGGCGTCGTAGAGCATTCCCTGGACCACGAACCGGGCGGCGAAGACCAGCGCCCAGCAGACCGAGGCGATGTCGAACGCGTAGACGGCCCGGGGCACGGCGCGCCAGTCCCGACCCCGCCCGCTCGCCCAGCCCCACGCGTAGCCGACCAGCGGCCGCCGGATCACGACCGACAGGGCGACGACGACTGCCCACAGCAACGACATCCAGATGCCCAGCAGGAAATAGCCCTTGGACTCCCCTACCACGTAGGCCACGAGCGCGCAGATGGCGACGCCGAAGAACCCGGAGAAGGCCGGCTGCGGGGATTCCCGTCGAACGAGCCGCCAGAGCAAAACCAGTGCGGCCACGGCCAGCGCGGACGCGATCGCCACGAACAAGCCCGACACGCTCGAAGCAATGACGAAGATCACAACGGGCAGCGACGAATAGATGGCGCCGCTGACCCCGCCCACCTGTTCCAGTAGGCGTTCCGGCGTGATGCGGCTGGCGGTCGAGCGTTCGGGCACGCCCGACTCGTGGGGTTCCGGACTTGACCCCGAGTCGGCGGGTCGCGTCACCGCTGAATTTCGTAGTGCGGGTTGTAGATGGCCTTGGCCCCGTTCTCCAGCTCGCCCAGCCGGCCGCGCACCCGCAGCTTGCGGCCCGAGTCGATGCCGGGTATCCGGCGCTGGCCCAACCAGACCAAAGTGACGGTGTCGCTGCCGTCGAACAGCTCGGCGCGGACACCGCCCGCACAGGTCTTGCCGTTACATTCCACGCTGCGCAGCGTGCCGACCATGGTGACCTCTTGGCCACGCTCGCAATCGATAATCCGTTGCGCGCCGGTACTTGCGACCTCGTCGGACAACTCTTCAGAGTCGCGTTGCTCCGGAGCCTCCGTCAAGCGACGGGTGAGCCGGCGCAGATATCCTTGGGCCCCCATGGCCACTCCTGACAATGCTCATAAGCCTCGGCGCTTCCATTTATGCCAACGGACACCGTAGACCTGTTGGTTCCCACGCGCCAACCGACTCAAACACCCCTGTTGGGGCGCAGTTGAACACCGGGCACTATCGGAGGGTGGCTGTCGATCTGCGGGGTGTCACCGCCGTGTTGTTGCCCGGCACGGGCTCCGATGACGACTACGTTGACCGGGCGTTTTCGGGTCCGTTGCGCGCGGTCGGCGCCGTGCTGCTGGCCCCGCCGCCCCGCCCCGATGGGCTGATCGCCGGGTACCTTGCTGCCCTGGACGCCGCCGCGCGCACCGGCCCGATCGCCGTCGGGGGCGTGTCGATCGGCGCGGCGGTGGCGGCCGCCTGGGCACTGGCCCACGCCGACAGGGCGGTGGCCGTTTTGGCGGCGCTGCCCGCCTGGGCCGGCGCTCCAGAGTCGGCGCCCGCGGCCCTCGCCGCGCGGCATACGGCGTCGCAGCTGCGCGCCGACGGACTGGATGCGACGACCAGTCAGATGCGGGCATCCAGCCCGCCGTGGCTGGCCGACGAGCTGGCCCGTTCGTGGCGGGCCCAGTGGCCACACCTGCCCGACGCGATGGACGAGGCCGCCGGCTACGTGGCGCCGAGCCGCGACGAGCTGGCCCGCCTGAGCGTGCCACTGGGCGTGGCGGCCGCCGTCGACGATCCCGTCCATCCGCTGCAGGTGGCCGTGGAGTGGGTCGACGCCGCCCCGCGCGCGGCGCTGCGGACGGTGACGCTCGATCAGATCGGCTCGGACCCCGCCGCACTGGGCGCGGCGTGCCTGGCCGCTCTCGACGACGTGAGCTGAAGGTTGGGGTCAGCCGCCGGTGGTGGTGCGCAGCTGCTGCATGGCCGAGCCGTCCGCGCTGCGGCGCGCCGCCGGCTCGTTGGACCCCGACTCCGCCGCGGCCTGCTGCGCCTCGGCTTGTTGGGCGGCCGCGGCTTCCCGCAATTGTTGCGCCATCGGCTCGGGCAGCTGGACGGTCAACGGTGTGCGCACCGGAAGCGGTGTGTCACCACGGCGAACCACGGTGTCGGCCAACGCCGCTCGCGCCTCCTGCTCGAGGGCTTCCATGGTCTCGTGGGGGCCGTTGATGACGCAGCGGATCATCCAGCGGTAGCCGTCGACCCCGATGAAGCGCACCGCACCGGAAGCGGAGCCGACCACCTCGCGGCCCCACGGGCCGTCCTTGATGCTGACTTTGGCCGAGTCCTTGCGCAGCGATTCGGCGAGCTCACTGGCCACCTCGCGCCACAGGCCGCCCGTCTTCGGTGCGGCGTAGGCGGCGATGGTGAAGCGGCCGTTGGATGTGACGACCCACACGGCGCTCGGGACCCCGGTCTCGGTCAGCTCGACCTGCAGCTGCCCCGCTTCCGGCATGGGAATGAGCACCGAGCCCAGGTCCAGACGCGCCAGCTCGGCGACCGACGGGTCGTCGAAATCGTCGATGTCGAAGGGGCCCTCGAGTTCTTCGATCTCGTCGGAAGTCTCGTCGCCGGGGGGCGTCACGATATCGCCGCCCGCGCCGACCGGATTTTCTTCGCTGTCGTCATTGCGTGCGCGTTTACCGAATGCCGCCATCACAAACTCGCATGTCCTCCGGAGGAACCGTGGCCACCATCGCCACGGGATGTTTCGGCCAGGCCGGCCTCGTCGAACGAGGCCACCTCGACCAGCTCGACCAACTCGACCCGCTGCACGAGCAGCTGGGCGATCCGGTCGCCACGATGCACCACGATGGGCTCGGCCGGATCGAGGTTGATCAGCGCGACCTTGATCTCGCCGCGATAGCCCGCGTCGATGGTGCCGGGACTGTTGACGATCGAAAGTCCCACGCGCGACGCCAATCCCGAACGCGGGTGGACCAATCCGACCATCCCGAACGGAATCGCGACCGCCACGCCGGTGCGTACCAGGGCGCGTCGCCCGGGTTCCAGCTTGAGGTCCTCCGCGCTGTAGAGATCCACCCCGGCGTCGCCCTCGTGGGCGCGCGTGGGCAGTGGAAGCTCGGGATCAAGGCGGATGATGGCCAGACTGGTCGACACGGGGCCACAGATTACCCTTGACTGCGTGTCCGGTACGCGCGTCGCGCCGCACAGCGTGCGATATCGCGAACGACTGTGGGTGCCATGGTGGTGGTGGCCGTTGGCCTTCGGGCTGGCGGGGCTGATCGCCTTCGAAGTGAACATGGGTGTCGCGCCGCGACCTTCCTGGCTGCCGTACGCAACGCTCTTCGCGGTGGCGGCCGGAACCTTGTTGTGGCTGGGCCGCGTCGAGATCCGGGTCACCGCTGATCCGAACGTCCCGGGCGGGGTGGAACTGTGGGCCGGCGAGGCGCACCTGCCGGTCACCGTGATCGCCCGGTCCGCGTCGGTCGCGCCGTCGGCCAAGTCCGCGGCGCTGGGCCGCCAACTCGACCCGGCCGCCTTTGTGCTCCATCGGGCATGGATCGGACCGATGATCCTGGTCGTCCTCGACGACCCGGACGACCCGACGCCGTACTGGCTGGTGAGTTGCCGCCGCCCCGAGCGGGTGCTGTCGGCATTGCGCAGCTGACCCCGAAACCCGTCAGGCCGCGCAGTCGGTACAGATCATCACGCCGTTCTTCTCGCTGGCCAGCCGGCTGCGGTGTTGCACCAGGAAGCAGCTCGAGCAGGTGAACTCGTCAGCCTGCTTCGGGATGACGCGAACCGACAGTTCCTCCCCGGACAAGTCGGCGCCAGGCAGCTCAAAAGATTCAGCGGTCTCGGATTCGTCGACGTCGACGACGGCCGAAGCCGCCTCGTTGCGTCGTGCTTTGAGCTCCTCCAGCGAGTCCTCCGAGACATCGTCGGTCTCGGTGCGCCGCGGAGCGTCGTAGTCGGTAGGCATTGCCCTATCCCCTCACATGCCCTCGTTGGTCAAGCATCGCTTTGTACCAGCGTCGAACGCATCCACCAAATGATTCGTGCCCGTGCAGCCGTCCGTTCAGGTGTGATTTGCGTCACACGTCCATTCTGGCCCTTGCGTTCGCCTTTGAACAGTGCGTTTAGAGTGCACCTGTGGTCGCACAAATCACCGAGGGTACTGCCTTCGACAAGCACGGTCGGCCCTTCCGGCGACGCAATCCCCGGCCCGCCATCGTCGTGGTGGTCTTCCTGGTCGTGGTGACCGCCGTGGCGTGGACTATCGCGCTGACCCGACCGGCGAAGGTGCACCAGGTCGCCGTGTGCAACCCCCCGCCGCAGGCGGCCAATTCGGCGCCGGCTCAGCTCGGCGAGCAGGTGTCGCGCAGCGCGATGATGGACGTCATGCCCGCCAAACTCGGCGACACCAAGGTCCACGTGCTCAACGCCAGCGGCCGGGGCGGGCAGGCCGGTGACGTCGCCGGCGCGCTGAAAGACCTTGGGTTCGCCCAGCCGACCGCCGCCAACGATCCGCTCTATGCCGGCACCCGGCTCACCTGCCAGGGCCAGATCCGGTTCGGCACCGCCGGGCAAGCCACCGCGGCCACCGTTTGGCTGGTGGCGCCGTGCACGGAGTTGTTCAACGACAACCGCGCCGACGACTCCGTCGACCTGGCGCTGGGGACGGACTTCACCGCGCTGGCCCACAACGACGACATCGACGCCGTCCTGGCCACCCTGCGCCCCGGTGCCACCGAACCGGCAGATCCCGCGCTGCTCAACAAGATTCACACCAGCAGCTGCTGACGAAGCGTCAGTCGAGAATCGGGTCCAGCCCGTCGACTTCGTTCAGCGCGGCCAGCAGCTCGTCGGCGATTCCCGGCGCGGCGGCCAGCACTAGGCCAGCCCCGTCGATGTCGGGTGGCGGCAAGGAAACCCGCGCCCCGGCCTCGGCCGCGATCAGCGCACCAGCGGCACAGTCCCACGGCTGCAGGCCGTGCTCGTAGAACGCGTCGAGCCGGCCCGCCGCGACCATGCACAAATCCAGCGCCGCCGAGCCGATCCGGCGAACGTCGCGCACCACCGGCAGCAGCCGCGCCAACAACGCCGCCTGCGCCGCCCGGCGCTGCCGTGAGTAACCGAAACCGGTGCCCAGCAACGCCATCGACAGATCGTCGACCGCGGCGCACCGCAACGGTCTTACGCCTTGCTCGTCGACGACATGCGCGCCGAGACCGATCGCGGCCGAGTAAACCCGGCCGCCGACGACGTCGGCGACCGCGCCCGCCACCGACACGCCGTCGACCTGTACACCGATCGACACCGCGTACGCCGGAATGCCGTAGACGAAGTTCACCGTGCCGTCGATGGGATCGATCACCCATGTGACCGCGCCGGCGGGGGCGCCCGCCGGATCGGCCGGGCCGCCACCTTCCTCGCCGAGAATCGGGTCACCGGGCCGCAATTCGGCCAACCGGTCCCGCAGCAGGCGCTCCGTTTCCGTGTCGACGACGGTCACCGGGTCGGTGGGGGTGCTCTTCGACCGCACCGCGGCGCCGCCTGAGGATTTCGAGCCTGCCGCGGCCGCACCGAACACTTCGTCGCGGCGGCGCCGCACGAACGCGGCGGCTTCCGCGGCCAACGACTCGGCCACCGTGCGCAACCGGGCGGGCTCGTCATCTCCTCGGGTCACCCGTCTATCGCATCACAGGCGCCACGGCTCCGCAGATACTCCGTAGCCGCATCGGCGCCGGGCTAAGGTGGGCGGACAGCCAAGTCACGTCGAGGAGCTTCGATGACCAGCACCGACTCGACCACGGATACGCCCGGCGCCGGCACCGCCGTCGGCACCCCCCAGCGTCGGGGATTCGGCATCGACGTCGGTGGCAGCGGCATCAAGGGCGGCATCGTCGACATGGACACCGGGCAGTTGATCGGCGAACGGATCAAGCTGTTGACCCCGCAGCCGGCGACGCCCGCGGCGGTCGCCAAGACCATCGCCGAAGTTGTCCACGCGTTCGGCTGGACCGGTCCGCTCGGGGTGACCTACCCCGGGGTGGTCACCCGCGGCGTCGTGCAGACGGCGGCCAACGTCGACAAATCGTGGATCGGCACGAACGCGCGCGACATCATCAGCGCCGAGCTGGACGGCCAGGACGTCACGGTGCTCAACGACGCCGACGCCGCCGGGCTGGCCGAGGAGCACTACGGGGCGGGCAGAAACCAGTCCGGCCTGGTCGTGTTGCTGACGTTCGGCACGGGAATCGGCTCCGCGGTGATCCACAACGGCACGCTGATACCCAACACCGAGTTCGGGCACCTCGAGGTCGGCGGCAAAGAAGCCGAACAGCGGGCGGCGTCGTCGGTCAAAGAGAAGAACGGTTGGAGCTTCGAAAGGTGGGCCAAGCAGGTCACCCGCGTGCTGGTGGCCATCGAGAACGCGGTGTGGCCGGACCTGTTCATCGCCGGGGGCGGCATCAGCCGCAAGGCCGACAAGTGGCTACCGCTGCTCGAAAACCGCACTCCGGTGGTGGCTGCGGCCCTGCTCAACACTGCCGGGATAGTCGGCGCGGCCATGGCCGCCACCTCCGACGTGACCCACTGATTTTCCGCGGCGCGGCCGTTCGCCCGCTGACTGTCGTTACAATGGTCATCGGCGGCCGCCCGAACGATAGCGTGCAACCACCGACGCTGATCCAACGCCGACATCGACATAGCAGACACTTTTCGGTTCACCATGCCCAATACCCACCGAAGGTGAGCCCAAACGAAGGGGTGTAAGTGGCAGCGACCAAGGCAAGCCCGGCAACCGACGCGCCGGTGAAACGGACCGCCACGAAGTCTTCGTCCTCCCCCGCTAAGCGACCCGCGGCCAAGGCCGCTCACGGCTCGGCCGCCCCCGCGAAGCGCGCCGCCAAGGCGCCGGCGCGGGCCGCCAAGGCGCCGGCACGGGCCGCCAAGGCCGAGGCCGAGGCCCCTGCCAACGCCAAGAAGACCCGCGCGGCCAAGGCAACATCGGGCCGCGGAACGAAAGCGGCCAAGGCCGCCCCGGCGGACCCCGAGATCGACCTGGAGGTCGTCGAGGATCTCGATGACACGGAGCTCGACGCCGAGCCCGGCGAAGACCTCGAGATCGACGCCGCCGACCTGAGCCTCGACGACCTGGAGGACGAGGTCGCGACCGACGGCGAGGACGTCGACGTCGACCCGGTCGACGCCGACGACAGCGAGGAAGAGGCAGCCGCCCCCGCCGCCGCGGCCGGCCCGGCTGCTGCGGATGAGGACGACGAAATCGCCGAGCCCTCCGAAAAGGACAAGGCCTCTGGCGATTTCGTCTGGGACGAAGACGAGTCTGAGGCGCTGCGCCAGGCTCGCAAGGACGCCGAACTCACCGCCTCCGCGGACTCGGTCCGCGCCTACCTCAAGCAGATCGGCAAGGTCGCGCTGCTCAACGCCGAGGAAGAGGTCGAGCTGGCCAAGCGGATCGAAGCCGGCCTGTACGCCACGCAGCTGATGGCCGAGATGGCCGAGCGGGGCGACAAGCTGCCCGCCGCTCAGCGCCGCGACATGATGTGGATCTGCCGGGACGGCGATCGCGCGAAAAACCATCTCCTGGAAGCCAACCTGCGCCTCGTGGTGTCGCTGGCCAAGCGCTACACCGGCCGCGGCATGGCGTTCCTCGACCTGATCCAGGAAGGGAACCTGGGCCTGATCCGCGCGGTCGAGAAGTTCGACTACACCAAGGGCTACAAGTTCTCCACCTACGCGACGTGGTGGATCCGCCAGGCCATCACCCGGGCCATGGCCGACCAGGCCCGCACCATCCGCATCCCGGTGCACATGGTCGAGGTGATCAACAAGCTGGGCCGCATCCAGCGCGAGCTGCTGCAGGACCTGGGCCGCGAGCCCACGCCCGAAGAGCTGGCCAAGGAAATGGACATCACGCCCGAAAAGGTGCTGGAGATCCAGCAATACGCGCGCGAGCCGATCTCGCTGGACCAGACCATCGGCGACGAGGGCGACAGCCAGCTGGGTGATTTCATCGAGGACAGCGAGGCCGTGGTGGCCGTCGACGCGGTGTCGTTCACCCTGCTGCAGGACCAGCTGCAGTCGGTGCTGGAAACCCTCTCCGAGCGCGAGGCCGGCGTGGTACGGCTGCGGTTCGGCCTCACCGACGGCCAGCCCCGCACCCTCGACGAGATCGGCCAGGTTTACGGCGTCACCCGCGAGCGCATCCGTCAGATCGAGTCCAAGACGATGTCAAAGCTGCGCCACCCCAGTCGTTCCCAGGTCCTGCGCGACTACCTCGACTAAAGAAACCACCGTCCGCGCGGAACCTACTGCCGCGCAAGAACACTCAATCTCAACCGGAAAACCCGTCGCAGAAGCGGCGCCGCAGTCGTACGGTGAGCGCATGTCAGCCAACCGCACAATGATCTCGTCGGACTCCGAGTTCGAGACGGCCGTCGGCTATTCGCGCGCGGTCCGGGCGGGCCCGCACGTGTCGGTGGCCGGAACGACCGGCGCCGGGCCGGCCGGGGACATCGCGGCGCAGACCCGAGACACCTTGCAGCGCATCGAGATTGCGCTCGGCCAGGCGGGTGCAGCACTCACCGACGTGGTCCGCACCCGCATCTACGTCACCGACATCTCGCGCTGGCGCGAGGTCGCGGCAGTGCACGCCGACGTGTTCGGCGCCATCCGTCCCGCGGCGACCATGGTGGAGGTGTCCGCACTGATCGCACCCGAGTTGCTGGTGGAGATCGAAGCCGACGCCTACGTGGACCCGCCCAACGGCGGAAATGCACCGTCGGGGCCCGGTCGGTAGTCGGTGACCCGTATCACGGCATCTATCGGCAGCGGACCGTATAGGTGCGGGAACAGCATCGACTCAGGATCCGTTGCTACGCCTGGCTCCCAACGAACTTCAGAGTCCAGCCGCGCCGGGTCGATGTGCAGCAGCACCAGATCAGGGCGACCCCGGTAAAGCCGGTTGGCGGGCAGATGGACCTGCCCGGGCGCCGAAAGATGGATGAACTGTCCGCCGCCGGACGCGTCGGGGCGAATCTCACCGGTGGCGCGGGCGCGGGACCACTCGTCGCGCCCGCACAGATGTACCAGCAGGTCAGGAGCGAAAGCCACGGATGATCACTGTAGAGAGCCAGTTGAAACGAAACGTTTACACCTCGTGAGAAACGACACACCCGATAACGATCGGGGAACAACGCGAAAACCCCATACGTCTGAGAGAGTGAATGAAAGCAAGAACGGAGAAGCCATGAATGCAACTCTGACCAGTCCCGAGCTCACCCGGGCGGACCGCTGCGACCGCTGCGGTGCCGCTGCTCGAGTCCGTGCCACGCTGCCTTCAGGAGCTGAGCTTCTCTTCTGCCAGCACCACGCCAACGAGCACGAGGCGAAGCTGACCGAGCTTTCCGCCGTCCTGGAGGTCAGCGGAAGCTAGTCCCGTCGAACTCACCCCTCGCCAATGTGGGCGAGCCGGGCGGTCTTCGGTAATGCTGGACGGGTATGAGCGATCAAGTCGCAAAACCGTCCCGCCATCACGTCTGGCGACTCACTGTGAGGACCCTCTCGAAAAGCTGGGATGATTCCATCTTTTCCGAGTCGGCCCAGGCGGGTTTCTGGTCGGCGCTGTCGCTACCGCCACTGCTGCTGGGAATGCTGGGCAGCCTGGCCTACGTGGCGCCGCTGTTCGGCTCGGACACGTTGACGGCGGTCGAGAAGAGCATCATCTCCGCGATCCGCAGCTTCTTCTCGCCCAGCGTCGTCAACGAGATCATCGAGCCGACCATTCGTGACGTCACCGCCAACGCGCGTGGCGAAGTGGTGTCGGTGGGCTTCCTGATCTCGATGTGGGCAGGATCGTCGGCGATCTCGGCCTACGTGGACGCGGTGGTGGAGGCGCATGACCAGACGCCGCTGCGGCATCCCGTGCGCCAGCGGCTGTTTGCGCTGTTCCTTTACCTGGTGATGCTGGTGTTCGTGGTGATTGCCGCGCCGGTGTTGGTGGTGGGCCCACGCAAGGTGAGCGAACACATCCCGTACAGCCTGGCCAACGTGCTGCGCTACGGCTACTACCCGGCGCTGATCCTCGGCCTGCTGGTCGGGGTGGTCATCCTGTACCGGGTGGCACTGCCCCAACCCCTCCCGACGCACCGGCTGATCTTCGGGGCGGTACTCGCCACGGCGGTCTTCCTGATCGCCACGCTGGGCCTGCGGGTCTACCTGCGGTGGATCACCAGCACCGGCTACACCTACGGGGCGCTGTCCACGCCGATCGCGTTCCTGCTGTTCGCGTTCTTCGGCGGTTTTGCCGTCATGCTGGGCGCCGAACTCAACGCCGCGATCCAGGAGGAGTTCCCGGCGCCCAAGACGCACGCGCACCGGCTGCGCAAGTGGCTGGAAGCCCGGATGACTCCGTCGAAGCGGACGACGGGCTACGCGCATGCCACGCCGGCGCCCGACGATGCGACTGTGACGGCTGAGCCGTCGCCGAGAAGCTAGTCCTTCTTCATCCGGTCGAAGATCCGCTTGCATTCCGGGCAGACCGGCGAGCCCGGCTTGGCCGCCTTGGTGACGGGGAACACCTCCCCGCACAACGCCACCACGTGGTTGCCCATGACCGCGCTCTCGGCGATCTTGTCCTTCTTGACATAGTGGAAGAACTTGGGCGTATCGCTGCCGGTCCCGTCGTCGACGCGTTCGTCGGTCTCGGTGCGCTCGATCGTCTGGGTCTGCATGCCTGACATTGTGCCCCGTAACTCGCTTCTACCGGAATCGGTCCGGTGTGGGAGAGTGGAGAAATGAAGCGCGGCTCCGAGTTGGGGTTCGACGATGATGGCAGGCCAATCCTCATCACCGCCGCCGAACCCTCCTACGAAGAGCAACACCGCGCGCGGGTGCGGAAGTACCTGACGCTGATGGCGTTCCGGGTCCCGGCGCTGATCCTGGCCGCCATCGCGTATGGCGCCTGGCACAACGGTCTTATCTCGCTGGCGATCGTCGCCGTGTCGATCCCGCTGCCGTGGATGGCGGTGCTGATCGCGAACGACCGGCCGCCGCGCCGCTCCGACGAGCCCCGGCGGTTCGATGATGACCATCGGCGCACCCCGCTGTTTCCGACGGCGGAGCGCCCGGCGCTCGAGCAGCGCCACCCGCAGGGCTGGGATTAGCCGGCACTTCTCAGGACATTCTCAGGTCGACGGCACATCTGTGCACGTCAAGACGTGTGAGATGGCCAAGGGCTGGGAACTCTCAGGGCTGATCTGTCGTTGTACTCGATGACAGTACAAAGCCGAACGGGAGGTCGCTATGGCGAACGTGAGCACGAGCAGATTTGACGGCGATCTGGATGCTCAGAGCCCCGCAGCGGACCTCGTGCGCGTATATCTCAATGGCATCGGTAAGACGGCGCTGCTGAACGCGGCGGGCGAAGTTGAACTGGCCAAGCGTATCGAGGCCGGACTCTACGCCGAGCATCTGCTCGAAACTCGTAAGCGCATGGGCGAGAACCGCCGGCGCGACCTCGAGGCCGTGGTGCGTGATGGCCAGGCCGCGCGCCGTCACCTGCTGGAAGCGAACCTGAGGCTGGTGGTGTCACTGGCCAAGCGCTACACGGGTCGCGGGATGCCGCTGCTGGACCTCATCCAGGAGGGCAACCTGGGGCTGATCCGCGCGATGGAAAAATTCGACTACACAAAGGGTTTCAAGTTCTCCACCTACGCCACGTGGTGGATTCGTCAGGCCATCACCCGCGGCATGGCCGACCAGAGCCGCACCATCCGCCTGCCCGTCCACCTCGTTGAGCAGGTCAACAAGCTGGCCCGGATCAAGCGGGAGATGCACCAGAATCTGGGCCGCGAGGCCACCGACGAGGAACTCGCCGCCGAGTCGGGCATCCCGGTCGAGAAGATCAACGACCTGCTCGAGCACAGCCGCGACCCGGTAAGCCTGGACATGCCGGTCGGCTCGGAAGAAGAGGCCCCGCTGGGCGACTTCATCGAGGACGCCGAGGCGATGTCCGCCGAGAACGCGGTGATCGCCGAGTTGCTGCACACCGACATCCGCAGTGTGCTTGCCACCCTCGACGAGCGCGAGCACCAGGTGATCCGGCTGCGCTTCGGCCTGGACGACGGCCAGCCGCGCACCCTGGACCAGATCGGCAAGCTGTTCGGCCTGTCGCGCGAGCGGGTCCGGCAGATCGAGCGGGATGTAATGTCCAAACTCCGCCACGGCGAGCGGGCCGACCGGCTACGGTCGTACGCAAGCTAAGCCCCCCAGCCAGGTAGCAAGAGGTATGCCCGCCGCGGACGCGGCGGGCATACTGCTGGTCGGGGAAGCGTTACACCAATTCATGCAGCTGGCCAAGTAGACTCGGCGTCGATGGAAGGTGCTGAATGAACGACCTGGTTGACACCACCGAGATGTACCTGCGGACCATCTACGACCTCGAAGAAGAGGGCGTGACGCCGCTTCGCGCCCGGATCGCCGAGCGCCTCGACCAGAGCGGGCCGACTGTCAGCCAAACCGTATCCCGGATGGAGCGCGACGGGCTGGTCCACGTCGCCGGCGACCGCCACCTCGAGCTCACCGACAAGGGCCGCGCGCTGGCCATCGCCGTCATGCGCAAGCACCGGCTCGCCGAGCGATTGCTGGTCGACGTCATCGGCGTGCCCTGGGAGGAAGTGCACGCGGAGGCATGCCGGTGGGAGCACGTGATGAGCGAGGACGTCGAACGGCGGCTGGTGAAGGTGCTCAACCACCCGACCACCTCCCCCTTCGGCAACCCGATCCCGGGGCTGTTGGACCTGGGCGTGGGCCCCGAGTCGGGTTCCGAGGACGCCAACCTCGTCCGGCTGACCGAGTTGCCGCCCGGATCGCCGGTGGCAGTGGTGGTCCGCCAACTGACCGAACATGTGCAGGGTGACATCGACCTGATCACCCGCCTGAAAGACGCAGGCGTCGTCCCCAACGCCCGGGTGACCGTCGAGACCGGCCCCGCCGGGGTCACCATCGTCATCCCTGGCCACGAGAACGTCACCCTGCCGCACGAGATGGCGCACGCCGTCAAGGTCGAGAAGGTCTGACCACCAGCACCACCTAGCACGCCCGGCGGCCGAACGGCCGTCGTGGCGGTAACCGCACCCCGAGCTGTTTGGCCAGCCGGTAGCCGGTGAGCGCCAGTTCGCGGATGTCCTCCGGACGTAGCCCCGATTGCAGCGCCGTGTCCAGCATGCCCGCCATCCGGTGCTCGGGCTCGCAGCGCAGCGCGGCCTCCAGCGATACCCCGGCCAGCGGCCCGTCGCCGCGGGCGTATGCGCTGAAGGCGAGCAGGACCAGCGCCTCGACCCGCCAGGGCGGGGGCAGGGTACGCGCCAGCAGCGCCCACAATGACTCCGCCTCGCCCGCATTCTCGCCGACCGCCAGGGCGTAGAAGATGTCGCGCACCTGCGCGTCGCTCAGCGCGCAGCCCAGCTTCGCAAGTTGGGCCGCAGACAGCGCCTGACCCGAGGAGACACGGGACGCGGCCGCCACGGCGTGTTTCACGTCGCCGCGCGCACAGCGAGCCGGGTCCGCGCGAATGGCCGCCCGGCGCCGGGTCGCCTGCCGATCGATGACGGCGGTCAATCCCGCGCTGCGCGCCGCGTCCTCGACCGCGATGACCGCCTGCAGGTCGGCGCGGCGCGCGTAGAGCCGCCTGCCGTCGAGCACCGCCGCGGCCGCCAGCGGCGACGCCGACGGATCGTCGACCGCGCCGCTCGCGCCGCAGCCGTCCACACAGTGCCAGCGCCCGCCGAGCGCGACCCGGTCGACCACATGGGCGGCCCAAAGCTCTATATCGTGCTCCGCCAGCGCCTTTGCGAGCGCGTCGCACAGCTGCCGGTACTCCTCGTTGCAGCAAGGGCAGTGCGCTCCCTCCGCGTCGACGACCACAGCGATCGCGGCATCCGGCCTGGCCGTGGCGGCGACCTCCGCCAGGTGTGCGACCCGGGTGGCGAGCTCCTCGGAGAGGTCGACCCGCATCACCGCGCCCAGGTCGCCACCGTCCAAAGACACCAATACCAATGATTTTTCGGGAACGAAGCCGAGAACGGCCGGCAGTGCGGCGATGAGGGCGCCGGGTCGGTTCAGTTTGAAGTCAGGTCGATGCGTTGTCATGGGCTCCACGCTCGCGGCCCGCACCGTCAGCCGGAGTTCGCGGGAATAGGTGGACTCCCGGGCCTGTGCATGAACCCAGCACTGTGAGTTCTGCTGATCTACTGTTACCCCCATGAGTTCGGCGCAAGAGTACGACATGGTGGTCATCGGCTCGGGGCCCGGCGGGCAGAAGGCCGCCATCGCCTCGGCCAAGCTCGGCAAGTCGGTCGCGGTCGTCGAACGCGGTCAGATGCTCGGCGGCGTGTGCGTCCAGACCGGCACCATCCCCTCAAAGACCTTGCGCGAGGCCGTCCTTTACCTCACCGGGATGAATCAGCGCGAACTGTACGGCGCAAGCTACCGCGTCAAAGAGAAGATCACCCCGGCCGACCTGCTGGCCCGCACCCAGCATGTGATCGGCAAGGAGGTTGACGTGGTGCGCAACCAGTTGATGCGCAACCGCATCGACTTGCTGCTGGGCCACGGGCGGTTCGTCGACCCGCACACCATCGAGGTGGAAGACCCCTCCCGTCGCGAAAAGCTAACCGTCTCCGGCAAATACATCGTCATCGCCACCGGCACGCGGCCGGCGCGGCCGGCCGGCGTCGAGTTCGACGAGGACCGGGTGCTGGACTCCGACGGGATCCTCGACCTCAAATCGTTGCCGACCTCGATGGTGGTGGTCGGCGCCGGTGTGATCGGCATCGAGTACGCGTCGATGTTCGCCGCGCTGGGGACCAAGGTCACCGTCGTGGAGAAGCGGAGCGAGATGCTGGAGTTCTGTGACCCCGAGGTGGTGGAGGCCCTGAAATTCCACCTACGCGACCTGGCGGTGACGTTCCGGTTCGGCGAGGAGGTGACCGCGGTCGACGTCGGCTCGGCGGGCACCGTCACCACGTTGGCCAGTGGCAAGCAGATCCCCGCCGAGACGGTGATGTATTCGGCCGGGCGGCAAGGCCAGACCGACCACCTCGACCTGCAGAACGCCGAGCTCGAGGCCGACAACCGCGGGCGGATCTTCGTCGACGACTTCTTCCAGACCAAGGTCCCGCACATCTACGCCGTCGGCGACGTGATCGGCTTCCCCGCGCTGGCCGCGACCTCCATGGAACAGGGCCGGCTGGCCGCCTATCACGCCTTCGGAGAGCCCACCGACGTCATCACCGAAGTGCAGCCGATCGGCATCTACTCCATCCCGGAGATCTCCTACGTCGGGGCCACCGAGGTGGAGCTGACCAAGAACGCGATCCCCTACGAGGTCGGGGTGGCCAGGTACCGGGAACTCGCCCGCGGACAGATAGCCGGCGACTCCTACGGCATGCTCAAGCTGCTGGTGTCCACCGAGGATCGCAAGCTGCTCGGGGTGCACATCTTCGGCACCAGCGCCACCGAGATGGTGCACATCGGTCAGGCCGTGATGGGCTGCGGCGGCACCGTCGACTACCTGGTCGACGCGGTGTTCAACTATCCGACCTTCTCGGAGGCCTACAAGGTCGCCGCTCTGGATGTGACGAACAAGATGCGCGCGCTCAGCCAGTTCCGCCGCTAACAGCTGTCGTCGAGTTCGCCGGAAACCGCGTCGCCGGGTCCGCCCGCGTCGGCGCGGGCCAGCAACTGCGCGGTCTGCGCGTCGAACGGCGCGGAATACGACACGTCCGTGGCGCACCCGCCGCGTTCGAAACCGCCGATCACCCCGGTGAGCGTGGTGCCGCTGACCCAGGGTGCGCCGCTGGTGCCGTCCACCAGGCCCTCGCACGGAAACGAGGGGAACCCGCCCTCGGTCAACGACGTGCTGGCCTGGCACCCGATGGGCGCGCCGCCGACGCCGGCGGGATATCCCATCACAGTGACGTGACTACCGGGCGGGGGAGCCGTGCCCAGCGTCAGCGCCAGGCCGACGTGGGACTCGACCGTACCCCCGGCGTCGTTACTCAGCCGTGCGATCGCATAGTCGGCGTTGGGATCCTTGCTGGCGGTCCAGCGGGGGTCGAGGTAGACGGCGTCGGCCTTCCACACGTCGGCCGGGGCGGGCGGGGCGTCACCGGCGAAACCCGGCACAAAGGTGATCTTGGTGGCCCCGGCCAGGCAGTGCGCCGCGGTCATCATGAGGTTCCCACCCACCGAATGCACCACCGAACCCGTGCACACGTGCAGGGGCCCACCGTCGATGAAGATGGCGCCGACGCGCTTGTCCGGGTCCATCGGCCCCGCCACCGCGCTTGGCTGAGGCTGACCGAGCCGCTGGACCGGCGCGCTGCTCCGCGGAGGGGGCGCCGGCGGGGCCGACGCATGATCACCGGGCGGCCGTTTGCACGACGTCACCGACGTCGCCACGGCGACCACTAGGCACAGCATCAGGGTCGGCGCGCGCATCGGTTTCATCATGCCTGACACCTGGGCGGCAAGCAGATTGCGACGCGTCGCGCGCCTCCCGAGGCGTTCGCTTGCAGATTAAAACCCGAACTTCACACCGCTGTTTGATATTGGTGCCCCCTGATTCGGGGGACACTGGTAGGGCACCCTGGATGGACCCCTCGAGAGGAGGCGATCCCGATGGCTAGTCAGGACCCGCAGGAGCAGTACCACCAGCCGGGACAGGCCGGCATGTACGAGCTCGAGCGACCGGCGCCGCAGTTGTCGACGTCGGATGGCCGCGGCCCCGTGCTGGTGCACGCGTTGGAGGGCTTCTCGGATGCCGGCCACGCGATCCGGCTGGCCTCGTCGCATCTGAAGGCTGCTCTGGACACCGAGCTGGTCGCGTCCTTCGCCATCGACGAATTGCTGGACTACCGGTCGCGGCGGCCGCTCATGACCTTCAAAACCGATCACTTCACCAACTATGACGACCCGGAACTGAGCCTGTATGCGTTGCGCGACACCGTCGGCACCCCCTTCCTGCTGCTCGCCGGCATGGAACCGGATCTGAAGTGGGAGCGGTTCATCACCGCGGTACGCCTGCTGGCCGAGCGGCTGAACGTGCGCCAGACCATCGGCCTGGGCACCGTCCCGATGGCGGTTCCGCACACGCGGCCCATCACGATGACCGCGCACTCCAACAACCCCGAGTTGATCGCCGAGTTCACGCCGTGGATTTCCGAGATCCAGGTTCCCGGCAGCGCGTCGAATTTGTTGGAATACCGGATGGCCCAGCACGGCCACGAGGTCGTCGGTTACACCGTGCACGTGCCGCACTACCTGACGCAGACCGACTACCCGGCCGCCGCCGAGGCGTTGCTCGCGCAAGTGGCCAAGACCGCGTCGCTCGAGCTGCCGCTGACGGCGTTGACCGAAGCGGCGGCGATTATCCGCACCAAGATCGACGAGCAGGTCGAGGCGAGCGCGGAGGTTGCTCAAGTGGTGACCGCGCTCGAGCGCCAGTACGATGCCTTCATCGACGCTCAGGAGAACAGGTCGTTACTGACTCGCGACGAGGACCTGCCTAGCGGCGACGAGCTTGGCGCCGAGTTTGAACGATTCCTCGCCCAAGAGGCGGAGAAGAAGCGCGACGACGGCGACCAGGTCTGACCTTTCCGCCCGGCCTCGGCCCGGCCCGACACCGAGGTGCGAGATGACCGAGCGGAAGCGCAAGAGCACTCTCCGCCCGGTGCGCGAGGTGGCCGCACCCCGCCTGGAGTTCCGCACCATCCACGGCTACCGCCGGGCCTACCGAATCGCCGGTGACGGGCCGGCGATCCTGCTGGTCCACGGGATCGGCGACAACTCCACCACCTGGAATACCGTGCAGGCCAAGCTCGCTCAGCGGTTCACGGTCATCGCCCCGGACCTGCTGGGCCACGGCCGATCCGACAAACCGCGCGCCGACTACTCGGTCGCCGCCTACGCGAACGGGATGCGCGACCTGCTCAGCGTGCTCGACATCGAGCGGGTGACGGTGGTCGGTCATTCCCTGGGCGGCGGCGTGGCCATGCAATTCGCCTACCAGTTCCCGCATTTGGTCGAGCGGCTGATCCTGGTCGCGGCCGGCGGCGTCACCAAGGACGTCAACGTCGCGCTCCGGCTGGCCTCGTTGCCGATGGGCAGCGAGGCCCTGGCCTTGCTGCGGCTCCCCCTCGTACTGCCGGCGGTTCAGCTGGCGGGACGGATAGCGGGCCTGGCGATCGGATCGACCGGCCTGGGCCGCGACCTGCCCAACGTCTTGCGGATCCTTGATGACCTGCCGGAGCCGACGGCCTCGGCGGCTTTCAGCCGGACCCTGCGGGCGGTGGTGGACTGGCGCGGGCAGATCGTCACCATGCTCGATCGGTGCTATCTGACCCAAGCCATCCCGGTACAGATCGTCTGGGGCACCAAGGATGTGGTCGTCCCGGTCCGCCACGCGTGGATGGCGCACGCCGCGATGCCCGGGTCCCGCCTCGAAATCTTCGAAGGCTCCGGCCACTTCCCCTTCCACGACGACCCAGTCCGCTTCATCGACGTCGTCGAACGCTTCATCGATACCACCGCGCCCGCCGAACACGATCAGGCCGCCCTGCGCGCGCTGCTGCGCAGCGGCGGCGGCGAAAAGGCCGTCAGCGGCCCCGCGCCCACCCGCGTCGCCGTGCTGAACGCCATGGGCTCCGACGAACGCAGCGCTACCTGACCAAAATTCATTCGCTGCCGGTCCGTGCGGCGTCGTACAGTCGGGCCATGGGTATAGACGTGGCGGTGTTGCGGGTGTTCACCGACCAGAACGGCAATTTCGGTAACTTGCTCGGTGTGGTCGACGCCAGCCGGGTGGAACCCGCGCGCCGCCAACGGCTGGCAGCCCAACTAGGTTACAGCGAAACGGTATTCGTCGAGCTTCCCGCCGCCGGCGGGTCCACCGCGCGCGCCACCATCTACACACCGCAAACCCAGCTTCCCTTCGCCGGGCATCCGACCGTCGGCGCATCGTGGTGGTTGCGCGAGAACGGTACGCCGATCAAGACGCTGCAGGTGCCGGCCGGCCTCGTGCAGGTGAGCTACACCGGCGACCGCACCCGCATCAGCGCTCGCTGCGAATGGGCGCCCGAGGTAGCCCTGCACGAATTCGGTTCAGCCGTTGACCTTCTCGCGGCCGACCCGGGCGATTTTCCCGACGACACGGCGCACTACCTGTGGGCCTGGACCGACCGGTCCGGCGGATCGCTGCGCGCCCGCATGTTCGCCGCCAACCTCGGTGTGCCGGAAGACGAAGCGACCGGCTCGGCCGCGATGCGAATCACCGACTACCTCAGCCGCGACCTGCACATCACCCAGGGCAAGGGATCGATCATCGAGACGACGTGGAACGCCGAGGGCTGGGTGGGGGTGTCCGGCCGCGTCGTCAATGACGGTGTGACGCACCTGGACTGAACCCCGGCGCCGGCTCAGCGCTGTCGACGCAGCACCGCGGCGAGGTGGTGTTGCAAGGGCTGCCCGACCGCGCCCATCCGCACCGAATACGACAGCTCGTCACCGTCGATGCGGAAGGAACGGCCAAGGGCGTTCACCTCTTTGGCGGTCGGGGTCAGCCCAACCTCCGTGGTGGACATTTCGATCTCGATCACATCGCCGTTGACCGTGTACGTGCCCACCTCGATTTCGGTGATGCCGCTCGGGTGGGCCAGAACCAGTTCGACGTGGCCGGGCTGCGGCACCCGGAGGTATCCGGTCTCGGCGTGCAACGGTTTGCCGTCGGCCGGCGCCTTGGTCTTTTGCGAGTACGCCAGGAACGGCTTGCCGACGTGGGAGAAGACCACTTCTTCGAGATAGTCGAAGGGCTGGATCGTCGGGTATTCACCCGCGCCCTGGCCGACCCACGTGCCGAGAAGTGGTGCCAGGGCGTCGAGATCGGGATGCAAGTCGGTGGGCATGAAACGAGACTAGCCCCGGCGAGGTGCGGCGAGCCGGGCCGTCAGCTCGGTGTGGTGACCTGGCGGTGTTCGCGCAGCGCCTGGATCTCGCGCTCGAAATCCTCCGCGGATTCGAAGGATCGGTACACCGACGCGAACCGCAGGTACGCCACTTCGTCGAGGTCGCGCAGCGGGCCGAGGATGGCGAGGCCGACCTCATGACTGGCGACCTCTGGCGAACCCGCGGCACGCACGGCGTCCTCGACCTGCTGGGCCAGCAGGTTCAGCGCATCGTCGTCCACCTGGCGGCCCTGACAGGCCCGGCGCACACCGCTGATGACCTTTTCCCTGCTGAACGGTTCGGTGACGCCGCTGCGTTTGACCACGGCCAGCACGGCGGTCTCCACCGTGGTGAACCGCCGTCCGCACTCGGGGCACGACCGGCGGCGCCGAATGGCCTGCCCTTCATCGGTTTCCCTCGAGTCGATCACCCGGGAATCGGGATGGCGACAGAACGGGCAATGCATGACCGCTCCTTCGCCGTGCCAACAACCAGGTACCGCAGCACTTCGAGCGTACCCGCGCGCCCACCCGCCCGGGTAATGCGGACGCGAAGCGTCGGAGCCCGCCAAGCTGAGGTCCAGGGCTGTTAGCGGCGCGGTCGTCAGCCGACCGGGGCGATCAGCGTCTGGCCCGCCACCAGGGCCGGCGAGTTGATGTCGTTGAGTTCGCGGATGCGGTCGGCGACCTGGCGGGCCGGCGCGTCGGGGGCCACCCGGTGCGCGACGTCTTGCAGTGACTCCCCCGCCTCTACGCGCACGACGGCCAATTTGTCGGGCACATGAGCGGCCGAACTCCCGGAGTCGCCGTTGAGCACCTGACCGACGTTGCCGACGAGGCCCAGCCACAGGGTGATCGCGCCGGCGGCCAGCGCGAGCCAGATGGTGGTCGCCACCGTGACGGGGCGCCTGCGGTGAGGCGCGCCGGACATCGCGACGCCGGTGCCGTGGTAGCGCGTGGGCGCTCCAGCCGGCCGCGGCGGACCGGGCCGGCGGGAACAGGCCAGCCCGTCCCGGCCGTAACGAATCCCCTGGACCGGCCCGTTGACCGGGCGCCGAAGGCTGCCGGTGCGCGGCGCCAACATGTGGATGGTTGTCATCTGCGTTCCTCCGGTCAACTCGATTCGCTCAGCTGTTCGACTGTATCGCTCGTGTGTTCGAAATCCGAACATGTGAGCGAAGCGTGTCGCACGAGTCGAACGCTAGACCACGCCACCGACAAGTTCGTGGTCGCCAGGGTTGACATGCGGCTGAAATACCCGATCCGCCGAAGAGTTACACCTTTGTGATTAACGGGGTCGGCGTGCGGTTTCGCGGATAGCGCGGCAACACGACACGCTAGTCGAACACATGTTTGATTCTTGGGCCCGGTGGGGTTACATTCAGTGCCATGAGCGACAGCAAGGACACCTCATCGGCCGGCGCGGACGGTCGGCTGCACGCCGTGGATTCATCGCTGACCGAACGGCAGCGCACCATTCTGAACGTCATTCGCGCGTCTGTTACCAGCCGCGGCTACCCGCCGAGCATCCGGGAGATCGGTGACGCCGTCGGTCTGACGTCGACATCGTCGGTGGCTCATCAGCTGCGCACCCTCGAGCGCAAGGGATACCTGCGTCGCGACCCGAACCGCCCCCGGGCGGTTGATGTCCGCGGCGCCGATGACGGGGTGGCCGCACCGGCCACCGAAGTCGCCGGCTCGGACGCCCTGCCGGAGCCGACGTTCGTACCCGTCCTCGGGCGCATCGCGGCCGGTGGACCCATCCTGGCCGAGGAGGCCGTCGAGGACGTGTTTCCGCTGCCGCGCGAATTGGTCGGCGAGGGCACGCTGTTCCTGCTCAAGGTCGTCGGTGACTCCATGATCGAGGCGGCGATCTGCGACGGCGACTGGGTGGTGGTGCGACAGCAGAACGTCGCCGACAACGGCGACATCGTCGCGGCCATGCTCGACGGCGAAGCCACCGTGAAGACGTTCAAGCGCGCGGGCGGTCAGGTGTGGCTGATGCCGCACAACCCGGCGTTCGATCCCATTCCCGGCAATGAGGCGACCGTGCTCGGCAAGGTCGTCACGGTGATCCGCAAGGTCTAGCCCCGACGGGGTCAGTCCGCCTTGACGAAGCCGTTGGCCTGCGCCACTTCTTCGCTGGACAGCCAGATTTCGGCGAGCGTGTCGTGGTAGAGCTCGCTGCCCGGCGTGTAGTACAGCCCGAAGCGGGCGTTCGCCTTGATCGGGTATCCGTCGGGCACCTGGTAGGGGTCGTCGAGCGGCAGGTGGATGGTCGGGCGCCCGGGCGGGCCGGCCCCCGCGCCGTTGGCCTCGTCATCCGCGGCCGCGTGCCGCCCGCCGCGCTGCTGGGTTGCGGCGGCCGCCTCGGGCGCGATCACTTCCGGCGCGGGGGCCTCGGCCTCGGCAACGTCCGCGGAGACGTGCGGTGCGGCAACATCCGGATGTTCGGGCTCGGGGCCGCCGTCGCCGGACTCGGCTTCCGGAGGCATGTGCGGCACCGCGACGTCGAGGTATTCGGCCTCCACGTAGTCGTCCTCCGCGCGCTCTGCTTCGCGGGCGGCGTCGTGCGTCTCATCGGCATACTCGACTTCGGCATATTCGGCTTCGGCGTATTCGGCTTCGGCGTATTCCGGTTCGGCGTATTCGGCTTCCGCGTACTCCGGTTCGGCGTATTCGGCTTCGGGGTAGCCCGCCTCCGACATGTCCGCCGGCGAGACCACGGAGAAGGAGTCGGTGTCCACCGCGTCGGGGTTCTCGTCGACCCCGAGTTGGCCCTCGTCCGCGCCGCCCCGGCTCCAGCTGACCCGACCGGGGGCGTGGGCGTCGGCCGCTTCCGGCTGACGGCCGAACTGCTCGGTGGTGACGTCGTCGTGTCCCCAGTGCTGGTCACCCGCGGCGGCGTAACCGACATCGAGGTCGCCGTACGGCTCGTAGGCGCTGCCTGCGCGCGCGGCGCGACGCCGGCGCCAACCGAAGGCCACCAACCCCGCCAAGACGAGCAGCACCAGCACAGGAACGCCGGCCAGCAACCACCACCACTGCCACGTGAAGTTCTTGGGATGTTCGGGCATTGCCGAGCTGCTCGGCTGGTTCTGCCCCGACACCTGCAGGCCGGACAGCAGCGGCGCCAGATTGGCCGGGTCCGTGCTGAACGTGTTCTTCGCCCGGTTCCACGAGATCTTGCCGCCGGCGAACTGCTGGGAGACCACGTCGCCGTCCATGGCCTGGTCCCCGACGGGCGCGCCCAGCTTGCCGGCCGGGCCGCGGAGCTTGTCCCACGCCGCCTTCATGGCCCCGCGCACCACGAACGCGCCGCGCTCGGAAGTCCAGAAGATCACCGGCTTATCGGCGCCCGAGAAGGTGACGACGCGGCTGGACGGGATGCCGCCGTCGGACTCGTTTGAAGTGGGGAAACCCAGGTCGCCGGCCGGTCCGCCCAGTGACTCGTACTTGGCCAGGATGTTGTTCTCGATCGCGTTCGCACCGGTGGCCGGGCTGAAATACACCTTGCCGTTGGCGAAGTCCTGGACGATGCCGTCGCCGACGGGATGTTGCGCGCCCTTCTTGACCCCCAACGGGCCGTTCGGACCGCCGGCCGCGCGCCAGGCCATGTTGATCGCCGCAGTGGGATCGATCGCCACCTGCAGCCCCTTCAGCTGGTCGGCCAAAGCCGTTGGCTCGGTGGTGAACTGCTTCGTCTGCCTGTTCCAGGAGACCTGGCCGCCGCTGAACTTCTGGGCCGACACCTCGCCGTTGTACGTTTCGTCGCCGACCGGAACCCCGAGCACGCCGCCGGAACTGCCGAGCTTGTCCCAGGCGGCGTTGATCGCACCGCGCACCACGAACGCGCCGTGGTCGGGCGTCCAGAAGATCACCGGCTTGTCGCTGGCCGAGAAGGTGGCCACGCGGCTGTCGGGCCCCGCGAGGCCGGGCACCTCATTGATGGCGGGAAAGCCCAAATCACTGCCGGCGGGCCCACCCAGCATCTCGTATTTGTCCAGGATCGGTCCGTAGACGAATTTGGCGCCGGTCGCCGGCGTGAAGAACATCTTGCCGCCGTCGAAGTCCAGCGCGAAGCCGTCGCCGGCGGGGTACACATCGCCCTTGCGGGCGCCCAGGGGCGAACCGTCTCCGCCGGCCGCCTCCCACGCCGCCATCATGGCCGCCTCGGCGTCGCCGATGGGAGACGCCGCCGCCGGGGGCGCCAGCAAGCCGGCGGCTACCGCTGTGGCGGCCAAGCTGACCAGTGCGCTCCCGACCAGCCTGCGCATGTGACCTCTCTGCCCGTTCACCAAGCCTCCCAGCCGGCGGCTATGCCCCCTATCAGCGGCTATGCCCGTACCCGTGCAGCCGGTGAGCGGGCCGTAGTCCGACCGCGGGGAAACAACACCGTCCCGATCCCGATTATCGCCGGGCTCGCACAACTTTCCCCCAGCCAACAAAGAATACGAAGTCAAATCACGAAAAGTGCAAAAACGGATACCACGTCGATGTCGAAATGATGCCGAGCCACGCTCAAATCGCGACCACCCGCCACGTCGCTCGCGCGTAATGGCGCCCGAACCCGGCGCCCGCCTGCGCAATAGGGCGCGAGTGCCGTCGCGCGTAATGATTCCGCGCCCGCAGGTGTAGCCGAACTTGCCCGGCTGTTCAGCGGCGTCGCGCTTTTCGGCTTGACCGTGCGCCATTGCGCGGTCGACGTACCCAAAACACATGCGCCGACCGTACGTGACGCCATTAACGGTTCAGCGATCTACCCGAAAAAAACGGCCGCATGTCGGGCATTGATCCCGTTTTGCGTCACCGCGCGATTGGCCGCCCAGATCGACCAACGGCGTTGGGGGCTAGACGCCCAGGCTGCGGCCGATGATTTCCTTCATGATCTCGGTCGTGCCGCCGTAAATGGTCTGCACCCGCGCGTCGAGATAGGCGCGGGCAACGGGGTATTCGCGCATGTACCCGTAGCCGCCGTGCAGTTGCAGGCAACGGTCGATCAGATGGACCTGCTTTTCGGTGGAGTACCACTTGGCCATCGCCGCTTGCTCGGCCGTCAGCTTCTTGTCCAGGTGCAGCCGGATGAATTCGTCGACCATCATGCGCACCACGGTGGCCTCGGTCGCCAGCTCGGCGAGCACGAAGCGGCTGTTCTGGAAGCTGCCGATCGGCTTGTTAAATGCCTTGCGCTCCTTGGTGTATTGCAGCGTCTGCTCCAACACCTGCTCCATCGCCGCGGCCGCCATGATGGCGATCGAAATCCGTTCCTGCGGCAGGTTCTGCATCAGATAGATGAACCCCATGCCCTCCTGCCCCAGCAGGTTTTCGGCGGGAACCTTGACGTCGGTGAACGACAACTCGGCGGTGTCCTGCGCGTCCAGCCCGATCTTGTCCAGGTGGCGACCGCGTTCGAAGCCCTCCATGCCGCGTTCGACGGCGAGCAACGAAAAGCCCTGCGCGCCTTTGTCCGGATCGGTCTGCGCCACCACGATCACCAAGTCGGAGTTGATTCCGTTGGTGATGAACGTCTTTGCGCCGTTGAGCACGTAGTGGTCGCCGTGGGCGACCGCGCGGGTCTTGATGCCTTGCAAGTCGCTGCCGGTTCCCGGCTCGGTCATTGCGATCGCCGTGATGAGCTCGCCGGTGCAGAACTTGGGCAGCCAGCGCTGCTTCTGCTCTTCGGTGGCCAGGGCCAGCAGGTAGGGTGCCACGATGTCGTTGTGCAGCCCGAAGCCGATCCCGCTGTAGCGACCGGCGGTGGTCTCCTCGGTGATGATGGTGTTGTACCGGAAGTCGGGGTTGCCCCCACCGCCGTATTCCTCGGGCACCGCCATGCCGAGGAAGCCCTGCTTGCCGGCCTCGAGCCACACGCCGCGGTCGACGATCTTCGCTTTCTCCCACTCGTCGTGGTAGGGCGCGACATGGCGATCGAGGAAGGCGCGGTAGGACTCACGGAACAGGTCGTGCTCCGGTTCGAAAAGAGTGCGCTGATACTTGACGGCACTGCCCATGGGATGACCTCCGGCGGCTGGAAACTCTGTCGCCCAACATATACCAACCAGACGGTTGGTCGGCAGCGGCCGGGGTCGCCCGGGAGATCAGTCGGCGGAGAACTCTTGCAGGCGCCCGGCCAGCGCCGCCGGAACCCGGGCCTTGATCCGGGTGCCGTCGGGCTTGTGCTCCTGGTGCTGCACGCGCCCGTCGGCGTGCAGCCGGGCCACCAGGTCGCCGCGGTGGTACGGAATCACCACGTCCACGGCCGCATCGGCGGCAACGGCCAGCTCGCCCATCCGGCAACGCAGGGCGTCGATACCTTCGCCCGTTCTCGCCGAGACGAACACCGCCCCGGGCAGCGCGTGCCGAAGCTTCGCCAGCGTCAGCGCGCTCGCGGCGTCCACCTTGTTCACCACCACCAGCTCGCGCGGCGGGTCACCATGATGGTCGGCGACGACGTCGGTGATCACCTCGCGCACCGCATTGATCTGGGCGAGTGGGTTGGCGTCGGAGCCGTCGACCACGTGCAGCAACAGGTCGGCGTCGACGACCTCCTCCAGCGTGGAGCGGAACGCCTCGACCAGTTGGGTGGGCAGGTGCCGGACGAACCCGACCGTGTCGGTGAGCACCAGCGGGCGACCATCGGTGAACTCGGCGCGGCGGGTGGTGGGCTCCAGCGTCGCGAACAACGCATCCTGCACCAGCACCCCCGCCCCGGTCAGCGCGTTGAGCAGGCTCGACTTGCCGGCGTTGGTGTAGCCGACGATGGCGACCGACGGCACGTCGCTCTGCCGGCGGCGGCTGCGCTGGGTGTCGCGGACCTGCTTCATGTCCTTGATCTCGCGCCGCAGCTTGGCCATGCGTTCACGGATGCGGCGGCGGTCGGTCTCGATCTTGGTTTCACCCGGACCGCGCAGGCCCACGCCTCCCCCGCTGCCGCCGGCACGGCCACCGGCCTGCCGGGACATCGACTCACCCCAGCCGCGCAGCCGCGGCAGCATGTACTCCATCTGGGCCAGCGATACCTGCGCCTTGCCCTCCCGGCTGGTCGCGTGCTGGGCGAAGATGTCCAGAATCAGCGCGGTGCGGTCGATGACCTTCACCTTCACTGCCTTTTCCAGGGCGGTCAGCTGCGCCGGGGACAGTTCACCGTCGCAGATCACGGTGTCGGCGCCGGTCGCCAGCACCACTTCGCGCAGCTCCTGGGCCTTGCCCGAGCCGATGTAGGTGGACGGGTCGGGCTTGTCGCGGCGCTGGATGAGCGCTTCGAGCACCTGGGAGCCGGCGGTCTCGGCCAGGGCGGCCAGCTCGGCCATGCTGGCCTCGCTGTCGGCGGCGGTGCCGTCGGTCCACACGCCGACCAGGACGACGCGTTCCAGCCGCAGCTGGCGGTACTCGACCTCGGATACGTCGGCGAGCTCGGTGGACAGCCCGGCGACGCGGCGCAGCGCCGACCGGTCTTCCAGGGCGAGTTCGCCGGTGCTCGGTTCCGGCACAGCGTGATTAGAGAATTCGGGATGTGTCATAGGCAATCAAAGATGATGCACGGCGAATCGGCGTCGTGCATTCGAATTAACGCTGCTGCGCGTCCCACCATTCCCCGCTGACCTCCCCGTGCGCCACCAATACCGACGGTCCCCTCAAGTAGCTGGTGGCGTCGGTGATGGTGACGACGACGTCGCCGCCCGGCACCCGCACCACGAGCGTTCCGGTGTCCGCACCGGCGCCGGCCAGCGCGGCCACCGTCGCCGCGACCGTGCCGGTGCCGCACGAGCGGGTCTCGCCCACGCCCCGCTCGTGCACCCGCATCCGCACCGCGCCGTCGGCCGGCGCTGTGAGCACTTCGACGTTGACGCCCTCCGGGAACTGGGCGGGGTCGAAGCTCACCGGCGCCGCCACGTCCAGCGCGGCCAGCTCCTCGGCGGTCAGCGCGGGATCCACGCAGGCCAAGTGGGGATTGCCCACGTCGACCGCCAGGCCGGAAAACCGCCGGCCGCCGATGACGGCGCTCCCCGGGCCGAGCGTGTTGGCCTTCCCCATGTCGACGCTGATGTCGGCGTGCGTCGCGTCGGCGCGGTGCACGGTGATCGGCCGGGGGCCGGCCGGCGACCCGATCACGAATTCGTCGCGTGCCTCCAGGCCGCTGGCCCGCAGGTAATGCGCGAACACCCGGGCGCCGTTGCCGCACATCTGGGCGACGGAACCGTCGGCGTTGCGGTAGTCCATGTACCAATCGGCTGAGGCCACGCCGTCGGGCAGGCGGTCGAGCACGCCGGCCGACAGGGCGGCACCGGCGGTGGTGACCCGCAGCACCCCGTCGGCGCCCAATCCGCGCCGCCGGTCGCACAGGGCCGCCACCCGGGCGGCGGTGAGGTCGAGCGTGGCCTGCGCGTCCGGCAGCACCACGAAGTCGTTCTCCGTGCCGTGGCCCTTCGCGAAAATCACCTGCTCAGGATACGTGGCCCCAGGCTCGCAGCGCGTCGTCGACGAGCCGGGTGCCATCGGCCGCGTCCAGCCAGTGGATCCGGTGGTCGCGGCGGAACCAGGACCGCTGCCGTCGCACGTAGCGTCGGGTGCCCACGTACGTCTGTTCCCGCGCGTCGCGCAGTCGATCCGCGCCGCCTCCGGCGTCGAGCGCCTCGATCACCTGGGCGTAGCCCAGGGCGCGCGACGCGGTGACCCCGTCGCGCAGGCCCGCGCCCAGGAGCGCGTTCACCTCGTCGACCAGGCCCTGGTCGAACATGGCGTCGGTGCGCCGGGCCAGTCGCTCGTCGAGAACCGTTGTCTCGCAATCCAATCCAACGATGCCGGTGTCCCACCTCGGGGGGCCGATGCGTGGCGCGGACGCCGCGAACGGCTGCCCGGTCAACTCGACCACTTCGAGCGCCCGCACGGTGCGCCGCGCGTCGGTGGGCAGGATGGCCGCCGCGGCGGCGGGGTCGCGACGGGCCAGCTCGGCGTGCAGGACGCCCACCCCGACCTCGGCCAGCCGCCGTTCCCAGCGCGCCCGCACGGCGGGATCGGTCGCGGGGAACGACCAGTCGTCGAGCAGGGATTGGATGTAGAGCATCGAGCCGCCGACGATGATGGGCACGGCGCCTCGGGCCGCGATCGCTTCGATGTCCGCGGTCGCGGCGCGCTGATAGCGGGCGACCGTCGCGGTCTCGGTGACGTCCAGGACGTCGAGCTGGCGATGCGGGATGCCGCGGCGTTGATCGACGGGAAGTTTGGCGGTGCCGATGTCCATTCCGCGGTAGAGCTGCATCGCGTCGGCGTTGACGATCTCCGCAGCGGTGTCGAGCCGTTCGGCGACGTCGAGCGCCAGCTGCGACTTGCCCGTTCCCGTCGGGCCGATGATGGCCAGTGGTCGCACGGCCGCCTCAGAGCTGCCAGGCGCCGGCGAAGTAGCCCACGCCATAGGGCGCACCCCGGTACAACTCCTTGGCCGACCGCGGTCCCGGTTCGGCCAGGCCGGCCAGCACCTGGAAGGCGACCCGTCCCAGGATCTGCCGCGGCAGCCCGGTCAGGGCGGCGACGTCGCCGGTGGCCAGCGCGTCGTCGAGGGCCTGCTGCGCTTCGGCGTTGCATGGGTCGTATCCGCCGGGTGCGGCCGGTGTCAGGGTGTTCGCGCCGTCGGCCACCACCAGCACCCCGACCGGCTCCGGTGACCGGTCGAGCTCGGCGCGCAAGCGGCGGCCGCGGGCCACCGCGGTCCCGGCGTCATGGTCGGTTGAGTAGGTGCGGGCCTGCGCGGTCGCTTCGGGCCGGACCTGGCCCCGGACCCAGGCGGCCAGCAACGCGCACACGGGCAGGTCGGCAGGCGGCCCGCAGTCAGCCCCCGGCGAAAGCCGAACCCGGACGTCCGCGCCGAAACCCGCGAATGTGCCGGAGGCGTCCGGGCCGAACACGTCGTCGCGTCCCGCCGGCCCGATGGCGATCCAGCGGGTGGGCAGCATGGCGGCCGCCGCCAGCACCGCGGCCACCAGGTCGGTCACCTCCGCGGTGGCCGCCCCGGCGAGCTCGGGCACCAGCAGCGGCGCCGAGGGAACGATCGCAATGCCGCTGAGCACGCCACCAAACTAACGGCTCGGCGGCAACCAGGTCCTCGAAGGCCTCATCCCCACGCGCGCGACGCGCTCAGGCCGCTGTCGGTGATCGGGTCGCTCACAGGGTCGGCTTCACCGTCTTCGGACGGCCACCTCTCTGGCGTGCTGCGTGGGTCGTCTCGTCCGGTCTCCGCGACCATGGTGGCCGCCTCGCCGCGGGCCAGCGCGGCCGTTGCCACGATCACCACCGCCACCGCCGCGATCAGCAGGACGGCCTTGGGTCCGTTCGCGTTCAGCGTTTCGCCGAGGACGAAGATGCCGAGCAGACCGGCCACCACGGGCTTCGCGACCGTCATCGTCGGCATCGAGGCCGTGAGCGCGCCGGCGCGGAACGCCGACTGCTGGAAAATCATCCCGGTCAACGCCAGCAGCAGCCAGGGGACGAATTCGGGCGCGGTCAGCACGGCCAGCGGACCGTCCTCGCCGACTTCGACGATGCCCTTCGTGAGCACCGCGAACAACGCCAGAGCCGAACCCGCCACCACCGCGAGCAGCGCGGCGGCAAACGGGCTGCCCGACCAGATCCGCGCGGCTACCACGCATGCCACCAGCAGCGGCACCATCACCGCGGCCACGACGGCCCACGTCTGGACCGATGCGCGCTGATGGCCGGAGGCCGGGTCGCCCACCACGATGACCACCGCCAGGGCGCCGGCGAGCACCACCGCCCACACCCACTCCCAACTGGTCACCCGGCGCCTCGTCAGCCGCGCGTAGATCGGCAGGGCGAACAGCAAAGCGGTCACCTGCAGTGCGGTCACCAACACCACCGAGCCCCAGGCCAGGGCGGCGGCCTGCAGGCTGTAGTTCAGTACCGCCGCCGAGCCTCCCAACCACCACCGGGTGTCCTTCAACGACATGCGGAACAGCTCGAGGTGGCCGACCTGCTTGTCCGTGATCTCCTGCGCCGAGCGCTGGCGGATCACATCGCCGACCGCGGATGCCAACGCCGCGCACAGCGCGATCAACGCCGCGACATCAACTTTCGACATGAGCGACCCCTCACCTCACGAATGCCCCGACCAAGCTTTCCCTGGGGCTCGGGCAAATACACCAAAAATTTGCGATCAGTTCAGCAACAACTGTATGACGTGCCCCACGCGCTGCTGGTTCGGTGCAGCACCCCCTGTTCTTACGGCACTAACCTATGGAAGGGCTGTGCGAGAGGCTGCGATTCGGTTAAGCGCGCCAGCGGTGGTGTCGCCCCACGCGCCTGCGCCGACGGATCCGGACCGGGAAGATCAGGATGGCGGCGTACGGTCAGCCAAGCTGCTTGAATACTGTTAAGCAGCTGTTGGGAGAGCCGTGATGGCCGGCCCACAGGGAGCAGACGGTGCCGCTACGCGCGGCAGGTGCGCGGGATACCGACCGCGCGAAGGGTAGGTGACGAGCGCATGACGGTTGACGAACCCCACGGCGGAGCCCCGACCGCACCTGAGCCGCGGCCGGTTTCGGCCCCGGTGCCACGCCCGGGACCCCGTCCGGGGCCCCGGCCGCTGAGCTCGGCGCCACGGCCCACCGTCCACCCGGTGCCGGCGCCCCCACGTAGCGATCCGCATCAGTTCGGGCGCGTCGACGACGACGGCACGGTCTGGCTGATCACCGCCGCCGGCGAGCGCATCGTCGGCTCCTGGCAGGCCGGTGACCGCGAAGCCGCCTTCGCCCACTTCGGCCGCCGCTTCGACGACCTGAGCACCGAGGTCACGCTCATGGAGGAGCGGCTCGCGGCGGGAACCGGTGACGCGCGCAAGATCAAGGCCCATGCGTCCGAGCTGGCGGAAACGTTGCCGACGGCGGCCGTGCTGGGCGACATCGACGCGCTCGCGAGCCGCTTGACCAGCCTCCTCGAACAGGTCGAGGCCACGGTCGCCGAGGAGCGCTCCCGCCGCGACGAGCATCGCGCCACCCAGACCGCGCGCAAGGAGGCGCTGGCCGCCGAGGCCGAGGAGTTGGCCGCCAACTCGACGCAGTGGAAGGCCGCAGGCGACCGGCTGCGGGCCATCCTCGACGAGTGGAAGACCATCAACGGCCTGGACCGGAAGGTCGATGACGCGCTGTGGAAGCGCTATTCGGCCGCCCGGGAGGCCTTCAACCGGCGGCGGGGCTCCCATTTCGCCGAACTGGACCGGGAACGCCTGGGTGTTCGCCAGGCGAAGGAACGACTCTGCGAACGGGCCGAGGCCCTGTCCGATTCGACGGACTGGACCGCCACCAGCGCGGAATTCCGCAAGCTGCTCACGGAGTGGAAGGCGGCGGGCCGAGCGGCCAGGGATGTCGACGACGCCCTGTGGCGGCGGTTCAAGGCGGCCCAGGACGTCTTCTTCTCGGCGCGCAACGCGGCGACGGCCGAGAAGGACGCGGAGCTGCGGGCCAACGCCACCGCCAAAGAGGCGCTGCTGGCCGAGGCCGACAAGATCGACACCAGCAACCAGGACGCGGCCCGGGCGGCGTTGCGTTCGATCGCCGACAAGTGGGACGCGATCGGGAAGGTGCCGCGGGAACGATCCGCCGAACTGGAGCGCCGGCTGCGCGCAATCGAGAAGAAGGTGCGCGATGCGGGCGAGGCCGATTGGTCGGATCCGCAGGCGCAGGCCCGCGCGGAGCAGTTCCGGGTTCGCGCCGAACAGTACGAGCAGCAGGCCCAGAAAGCCGCGGCGGCGGGCCGTACCAAAGAGGCCGAGGAGGCCAAGGCCAACGCCGAACAGTGGCGGCAGTGGGCGCAAGCGGCCGCCGAGGCGCTGACGCGTAAGTCCTAGGCTTCCGGATCCCGGGGCGCACGCTCCGCCGGTGCCCCGTCGTCCAGGCTGTCGAGCAGCGTCATCGACTGCTGCTGCGCCGCGACCCGGCGCCGCTGCTCCTCGGCCGCGAGTTGAACGATGGTGCGCGACCACACCACCCGCGTCCATTGGTAGGTCAGCGCGAGTACGAGGATCCAGGCCACGATCAGCCCCACCCCCGGGCCCGGGTGCCCCACCGCGACCGTCTGACGCGACCAGATGGCCAACAGCCCCGCCGCACCGGCGAGCGCCGAGCCCGCGAGCGCGATCCAGGCCAGCGCCCAGCGCCGCGTCACCAGCGCCAGCATGGAGAACCCGACGCCGAACACCAGGGTCAGCCAGGCGAACACCTGCGACGGCAACGCCACCGCGGCCGCGCCGGCCCCGTGGCTGCCGAACAACACATCCCAGCCCCGCACCGCGCCGGTGTGCGGCAGGATGAACGATCCCAGCAGGAAGAAGACCAGTATCGCCACCACGAAACCCCTTGGGCCCGGGTCGAATCCGCGCGCCACCCGGCGCTCGGCGGCCTCGATTTCGGTGCGCAGGGCGGCGACGTGGGGGTGTTCTTGCTTCATCGGGCACATCCAAGGGGTTCTGTGGCTTGCGTGGGGTCGGTGGGTGGTCTGACTGCGGGCATGCCGAGACCGATGCCGCCCGGGCGTTGCCCCGCGGCGTGCGCGTCTCCCGCGCGGGTACGGCGATGGCTGAGGATGCCGGCGTCGGCGATGAGGTGGTGCGGTGCGGCCTGGGTGACGACCGTGGTGACGAGGTCTCCGGGGCGCACCCGGTCCTCGGCGCTGAAGTGCACCAGGCGGCCGTCGCGGGCGCGCCCGGTCATCCGCGCGGTGCGGGTGTCCTTGCGTCCCTCGCCGGCGGCGACCAGCACTTCCACGGTCTGCCCGACCAGCGCGCGATTACCCTCCAGCGAAATCTGCTCCTGCAGCTCGACGAGCCGCTCATAGCGTTCCTGCACAACGGCTTTGGGGAGCTGCCCGTCGAGCTGGGCGGCCGGGGTGCCGGGCCGCTTGGAGTATTGGAAGGTGAACGCGGCCGCGAACCGGGCCTGCCGCACCACGTCGAGGGTGGCGGCGAAGTCCTCTTCGGTTTCACCGGGAAACCCGACGATCAGATCGGTGGTGATGGCGGCGTGCGGCATGGCCGCGCGGACGCGGTCGATGATGCCGAGGTAGCGCTCGGCGCGGTAGGAGCGCCGCATCGCGCGCAGCACCCGGTCGGAGCCCGACTGCAGGGGCATGTGCAGGGCCGGGCACACGTTGGGGGTCTGCGCCATGGCCGCGATGACGTCGTCGGTGAATTCGGCCGGGTGCGGTGAGGTGAACCGCACCCGTTCCAGCCCATCGATGTCCCCGCAGGCCCGCAGCAGCCGTGCGAAGGCGCCGCGATCGCGGGGCAGCGCCGGGTCGGCGAACGACACCCCGTAGGCGTTGACGTTCTGGCCCAGAAGCGTGACTTCCAGGACGCCGTCGTCCACCAGCGCCCTCACCTCGGCCAGGATGTCGGCCGGGCTGCGGTCGACCTCTTTGCCGCGCAGCGAGGGGACAATGCAGAAGCTGCAGCTGTTGTTGCACCCGACCGAGACGGAAACCCAAGCGGCGTAAGCCGATTCGCGCGCGCTGGGCAGCGACGACGGGAACTCCCGCAGCGACTCGGCGATCTCCACCTGGGCGACCTTGTTGTGCCGGGCCCGTTCGAGCAGCGTGGGCAGCGATCCGATGTTGTGCGTGCCGAAGACGACGTCGACCCAAGGCGCCTTGCGCAGCAACGCTTCCCGGTCTTTTTGGGCCAGGCAGCCCCCGACCGCAATCTGCATCTCCGGATTGCCGCGCTTGCGCGGAGCCAGGTGGCTGAGGTTGCCGTAGAGCTTGTTGTCGGCGTTCTCGCGGACGGCGCAGGTGTTGAAGACGACCACGTCGGCGTCGGCACCCTCGACCGCCCGCTGGTAGCCGGCCGCTTCCAGCAGACCCGCCAGCCGCTCGGAGTCGTGGACATTCATCTGGCAGCCATAGGTGCGGACCTGGTAGGTCCGCGGGGCTGCCAGCGTCGAAGTCACGGGGCCATGGTACGGGGATACGGCGTGGCAGCGAGAATTGGACGGTGACGGCATCCAACGGGCCGGACCCGCCGGCGACGGGCCGGCGCGCGACCTACGACGGGAAGTGGAATCGTCGCCACCGAGATCTCCTGCAGCGAGACTCGGTGGATGGCGGTTTCCGCATCGTGGTGGCCGGCGAGGCCGGTTATTCCGATGGTTCTTCACCAGCCGTCCGGGCAGAATAGGCAGCCGTGACAGCCGCGGCCTTCCAAGACCAGATACTGGACAACTACTGCTGGGGGTGCGGCGCCGACAATCCGACCGGTTTACACCTGAAGAGCTACTGGGACGGGGAACTCGCGGTCGCCGAATGGACTCCGCGAGCGGAGTTCGCCGCGGGGCCTCGACACGTCCTCAACGGCGGGATCATCGCCACCCTGCTGGACTGTCATGGCGTGTGCACCGCCATCGCCCACGCCTATCGCCGAGAGCAGCGCGAGATCGGCAGCGACCCTGAGATCTGGCACGCGACCGTGTCGCTGTCTGTCGATTATCTGCGTCCGACGCCGATCGGTGAGACGCTCCGGCTGAGCGCGCGGGTGGTCGATGCCGACGACCGTAAAACATCCGTGGAGTGTGTCCTTTCCGCGAGCGGCAAGGACCGCGCCCGGGCGTTGGTCGGCTCGACCCGGGTCCCTGACGAGTGGCGTCATGGCTCGCCGCAGCCCTCGGGGCGGCCCAGTTAGACCCGGCGGCGCTCCCGTTCGGCGGCCAGCTCGGCGAGGACGACCTCGCACGCCAGGTTCTGACTGTAGCCTCGGCGCGCCAACATTCCGACCAGCCGACGGGTCACTCGCGCGTCATCGCCGTCCAGCGTCTCCCGGCGCAGCTTGGCCCGCACCAACTCCTCTGCCCGGTCCCGTTCGGCAGCGGCATCGATCCCGGACAGCGCCGTGGCGATCACGTCCTTGTCGACACCCTTGGTGTGCAATTCGGCGGCCAGCGCCCGCTTGCTCTTGCCGGCCTTTGCCCGACGCGACCGCACCCACTGTTCGGCGAAATCGGTGTCATCGATCAGGCCGACGGCGGTGAGCCGGTCGAGCACGGAGGCGCTGACCTCCTCGGGGTAGCCGCGTTTGGTCAGCTGGCCGTGCAGCTCGGCCCGGGTGCGCGCCCTCGCGGTGAGCAGGCGCAGGCACAGCGTCCTGGCCTGCTCCTCGCGAGCGGGCTCAGAAATCGACGGGGGCGGGCAGGACGCTGTCATCGGACAAGTCATCGGTCACGACCGCGCCAATGCCGAGCTTTTCCTTGATCTTCTTCTCGATCTCGTTGGCCACGTCGGCGTTCTCCACCAGGAAGGTGCGGGCATTCTCCTTGCCCTGGCCGAGCTGCTCGCCCTCGTAGGTGAACCAGGAACCCGACTTGCGGATGAAGCCCTGCTCCACACCCATGTCGATCAGCGAGCCTTCCCGGCTGATCCCCCTGCCGTAGAGGATGTCGAACTCGGCCTGCTTGAACGGCGGCGACACTTTGTTCTTGACGACCTTGACCCGGGTGCGGTTACCGACCGCGTTGGTGCCGTCCTTGAGCGTCTCGATCCGCCGCACGTCCATGCGCACCGACGCGTAGAACTTCAAAGCCTTTCCACCCGTGGTGGTTTCGGGGCTGCCGAACATCACCCCGATCTTCTCGCGCAGCTGGTTGATGAAGATCGCGGTGGTGCCCGAATTGTTCAGCGCACCAGTCATTTTCCGCAGCGCCTGGCTCATCAGGCGGGCCTGCAGGCCGACGTGGCTGTCACCCATCTCGCCTTCGAGTTCCGCGCGCGGCACCAGCGCGGCCACCGAGTCGATGACCAGGATGTCGAGCGCGCCGGAGCGAATCAGCATGTCGGCGATCTCGAGGGCCTGCTCCCCCGTGTCGGGCTGGCTGACCAGCAGGGAGTCGGTGTCCACGCCGAGCTTCTTGGCGTAGTCCGGATCCAGGGCGTGCTCGGCGTCGATGAAGGCCGCGACGCCGCCGGCGGCCTGGGCGTTGGCCACCGCGTGCAGGGCGACGGTGGTCTTACCCGAGGATTCCGGGCCGTAGATCTCCACGACCCGGCCGCGGGGCAGGCCGCCGATGCCCAGGGCCACGTCCAGTGCGATGGATCCGGTCGGGATGACCGAGATCGGCTGACGCATCTCGTCGCCGAGACGCATCACCGAGCCTTTGCCGTAGCTCTTTTCGATCTGGGCCATCGCCAGTTCGAGAGCCTTCTCGCGGTCGGGGGCTTGCGTCATGGTGCCTCTCCTATGGTTCGGTGTGTTCGGTGACCGGTATCGGTCGGTTGGCCGTGACACTAGGGAAGGCCACCGACAAGTTGACTCACCGAACGTTCCCCACAGTAGCCGAACACCTGTTCGATTCAAGTGGACACGCCGGACCCCGCCAGCCTGTGTGGCAACATCTGCTACCGACAGGCGCCGACGGGGCCTGTTAGCGATGGGGACGCCTCACCCGAGAGCCAGACACTCACCGTCGGCGCTTCCTCACCACAACTGGGGCGGATTTCCCCTTGAGAGATACATGGACATCTCCGCTGAGCTAGCCGAAACCTCTTCCTACAACGGGTTTTTCGCGTTGACCGTGGGCGGCGACGCGACCGGCTGGCACCCGGTCGGCCGGTCCTACGCCGACGGCTTCACCGACTTGGTCGACGCCACCGCCCGGCGCTACCGCACGACGGACCTGCGGATCGCCGCCTCGCTGGTTCATCTCGGCCACGCCACCCGCCTGTGGTCGCCCGTGCTCGCATGCGCGCTGGGTCATGGCGTCGTCCCCGACCTCGACGACCTGCAGCGGGCCGACGACGGGGCCCGACTGCGGTTACCCGCGCCCGTCGGACAAGCGGTCGACCAGCCGCCGGCGAAGTTGCTCTACCGCATCGTCATCGAACAGCACATGGAGCCGCTCGCCGCCGGCCTGCGGGTCAAGCTGGCGCCCGCCTTGCTGGCGGGCAATGTCGCCTCCGCGCTCATCGGGGCGTCCCGGGCGCTCCTCTCGGCGCGGCCCGACCTGCGCGGCCCGATCGTCGGCATCACGAACTCGCTGCTGGGCACCGGCATGCTGGCCGGATCCGGCATCGTGACCGGCCCGCATCTCGACTTCAGGCGTAGCAGCTGCTGCCTGTTCTATCGCCTGCCTGGGCGGTCCGTGTGTGGCGACTGCGTCCTTCCCCGCTCCACAGGCGGATAGGCCTCACCACTGCTCGCGCGGCACGTCGAAGTCCACGCACAGGGCCCGCCACACGTCGCGGGGATCGACCCCGTCGTCGATCGCCTGCGCGGCGGTGCGGCCGTTGAAACCGGTCAGCACGTGGTCCGCCAACACCGAAGATCCATACGCCGCGCCGAATCGCAGGACGACCCGCTCGTTGAATTCCGTTAGCCGCACGCCAGCAAGATACCCACCGGGCAGCGATCGGACACCGGCCGCATCAGCGCCAGCTGGCCGGCAGGTCGATCAGGTGATTGGGGCAGTAGTCCTGGACGGCCTCGGACATGATGGTCCGCGCGCGCTCGGCCGACATTCTCGAGCGCAACTGCATGAAGGCGTATTCGGCCGGCGCGAATCCCTGTTGAGCGCCCACCGGGTCGTCCATCAACTGGCATGCCTGCTGCTCGTCACCGCTGTCGGCGTGGGCGACGCCCGAGCCGTACACCAGGGCGACAAGCAGGCCGCCGGCCGCGATCGTCTTCATTGCCGTTGCCCTCCTGTCGCGAACAAGGCGATCATCTTGCCAGCGCTTCGTGGCACACCCGGACCGGATCCGCCACGCCGGTGATGCTAGCGGCGGCGCGTTGGGCGGCCTCGCGGTAACGGGGTGATGACAACACCTCGTTCACCGCGGCGACCAGCGCCTCGGCGGTCAGCGGCCGGATCAGCCGCCCGCTGCCCTGCCGGACCACCCGGTTGGCCATCTCCCACTGATCCCCGCCGCCGGGCACCGCCACCAGCGGCACCCCGGCCAACAGCGTCTTGGCCACCATGCCGTGCCCGCCGCCGCAGATCACCAGGTCGGCGTGCCTCAACAATTCGGCCTGGCTGCCCAGCCCGACCACCGCCCAGGGCGGCGCCTGCAGGTCCGCGCCCGCCAGCCGCGAGACCACCAGCCGTGATCCGGCCGGCAGCGTCTCCCCCGGCCGCAGGTGGGCCAGCGCCACCTCCGCCAGCCCCTCGGTCCCGGTCAATGCGGTCGACGGCGCCACCACCACCACGGGCCCGGTGCCCGCCGGGATGTCCAGCACCCGATCGGTCGGTTCGAAGTGCAGCGGGCCCACCACGACGGCCTCCGCCGGCCAGTCCGGCCGCGGCACCTCGAGGGCGGGCAGGGTGGCGATCAGCCGCCGCAGCGGCCCGGGGTCGCGGGCCGGTAGTCCGATCTCGACCCGTACGGCCGCGCGCTGCCGCAGGCCCGCGCGCCAGGACCGCGCGGTGAGCGCCCGCATCGTGGCATCGCGGAGCCGTCCGCGGATGCCGGTGCCCGGCGCCAGTCCACTGCCGATCGGCGGCAATCCCTTCGAGGGCAGGTACAGCGGATGCGGGTTGAGCTCGATCCAGGGGATGTCCAGCAGTTCGGCGGCCATGCCGCCGCCGGCGGTGATGACGTCGGACACCACCAGGTCGGGCGCCAGCTCGCGCAGCGCCGGCACGTTGAGCACGGCCATTCGCGCCGCGCGCCGATGGATCCGGGCCCCGGCATCGACGTCCTCGTCGGTGGCCACCAGCCCTTCCAGCGGGACGGCGCCGACGCCGGCGGCGCGTGCGATGTCGAGCCACTCCTCACCGGTGAACAGCGTGGGCTCGTCGCCGGCTTCGGCGAAGCGTTGGCACAGCGCAATCGCGGGAAACGAGTGCCCGGGATCCGGCCCGGCGACCACGGCGACGCGCATCGGCCCTACCCTGCCACAGGGGGCGACGGCAGCACTCGCCTACGCTGGCCATCATGACCGAGGTGACCGGGACGACCGTTGCGAACATCCGCACGGTCGAGAGCTTTCTGAACGCCCTGCAGGACGCGGATTACGACGCCGCAGACGCGGCACTGGACGACAACCTCGTCTACGAAAACGTCGGGCTGCCGACGATCCACGGCCGCGTCAGGGCCATGAAGCTGTTTCGCCAGATGGACGGCCGCGCCGCCTTCGAGGTGAAGATCCACCGCATCGCTGCCGACGGCGGGGCGGTGCTGACCGAGCGCAGCGACGCCCTGATCTTCGGCCCGCTGCGGCTTCAGTTCTGGGTGTGCGGCGTGTTCGAGGTCCACAACGGGCGAATCACGTTGTGGCGCGACTACTTCGACTTCTTCGACATGTTCAAGGCCACCCTTCGTGGCCTGGCGGCGGTGGTGCTGCCGTCGCTGAGGGCGACGTTCTAGGCCGCGACTAGCTGGCGCCGCGCAAACCGCCGAGTTCGTCGAACGCCTGCGCCCAACCGACCAGCCGGTCGGTGGCCCCGGCCAGCTCGGCGCGGTAGCGCTGCGAGGCGGCCAGCTGATCGCCGTTGGCCGAGGACACCAACTGTGCTGCGGCGGTGACCATTTCGTTGTACTGGCGAACGCCGGCACTCAACTGCGCGGTGAACGCGTTGATGGTAGGCACCAGGTACGCCCGCGATGATTCGCTGGACTGAGCCGCCCGCTCCATCGACACCACCTCCGCGGCGGTGGCCGCCATGGCCGCCGAGGTCTTGTTGGCCGCCGCGGTCAGGTCGCTGATTTCGGCGGTGGGCAACATCGAGCCCCGCTCGATCACGTTCAGCAGGGAGAGGAAGCCCCGCTCGGAGGCGCCCAGCGCGTACATCGCGGGCCGCGCCGCCGAGCCGGGCGGCGGCAGCCGACGCACGTTGGCCGGCCGGGGAGCCGGCAGCGGCTCGGACCGCAGCCACCTGTAGCGCAGCAACAGCAGCGTGGCCGGGACGGCCATGATGACCGCGACGGCGCCGGTGATCTCCAGCAGCAGCGCGAACCATCCCCAGGCCGCCAGCAGCATCGTCACCACCGCCCAGAACACGCAGCCGGCGGCGAATATCAGGCCCCACCGCAGCGCGCGTCGGCGTCGCCGCAGCAGCCGCGCCCGCGGATCCGCGGCAGCGCTGAGCTTCTGGGCCACCAGGCCGGAAATGTCGGCGGCGGTGGCCAACCCGCGCCCCAGCAACGTGCGCCAGAGCCCGCGCCGCGTCTCGCTCACCGCCACGACACCGGGCTACTGGCCAAAGGGCTTCTCGGTGACGGCGCCCCCGGCGGTCTCGGCGGGCGCGGGGGTCGCCTCCGGAGTGGCCCCGGCGGCGGGGGTCCCACCGGTCGGTAACGCTTCGCCGCGCATCGACGCGCGGATCTGCTCCAGCCTGGAGTGACCGGCCATCTGTACGCCCGCCTGCTCGACCTCGAGCATGCGGCCTTGCACCGAACCCTGCGCGAGCTCGGCCGATCCGATCGCGTTGGCGTAGCGGCGTTCGATCTTGTCGCGCACCTCGTCGAGGCTGGGCACGTTGCCGGGCGCCGCGATTTCGCTCATCGACCGCAGCGAGGCGCTCACCTGTTCCTGCATCTTCGCCTGCTCGAGCTGGCTGAGCAGCTTGGTGCGCTCGGCGATCTTCTGCTGCAGCACCATCGCGTTCTGCTCGACCGCCTTCTTGGCCTGGGCGGCCGCGCTCAGGGCCTGATCGTGCAGCGTCTTGAGGTCCTCGACGCTCTGCTCGGCGGTCACCAGCTGGGCCGCGAACGCCTCGGCGGCGTTGTTGTACTCGGTCGCCTTGGCGGCATCGCCGGCGGCGGTGGCCTGATCGGCCAGCGTCAGGGCCTGACGCACGTTGACCTGCAGCTTTTCGATGTCAGCGAGTTGCCGGTTGAGCCGCATCTCGAGTTGGCGCTGGTTGCCGATCACCTGGGCGGCCTGCTGGGTCAGCGCCTGGTGCGTGCGTTGCGCTTCCTCGATGGCCTGCTGAATCTGCACTTTGGGGTCGGCGTGCTCGTCGATCTTCGCGTTGAACAGCGCCATGAGGTACTTCCACGCTTTGACGAACGGATTGGCCATGAGTGAGCTCCACCTTCGCTTCTTGGGGGCCGGATGGCCCCTGGATGGGCCGTCTCTTGTCGCTCAATTTAGTGGGTCGGCGCCGATCGCCCTACCCCTGGCGCTGGATCGTTGCGCCGGGCACGCTCAGGCGATCGCCAGAGAAGCCACCGGCGGGATGACGACCTTGGTGTCGGCGTCGATGCTGGGACCGCGCAGAGCGTCGGCGGGGGTACCGTGGGCCGCCCTTTCGTGAGCCCTTTCGACGCCGGCCATCCGCTCGCCGGCGTCGGTGAGCACCGACGAGATCGGGACCGCTAGCGCGTCGCAGATCGCGTTGAGCAGCTCGCTGGACGGCTCCTTGCGCCCGCGCTCCACCTCGGACAGATATCCGAGACTCACCCGCGCCGAATCGGACACCTCGCGCAGCGTCCGGCCCTGTGTCGTCCGGGCCTCGCGCAGCACGTCGCCGATGACCTCGCGCACCAATGGCGGCATGTCTGCCCCTCCTTCGTCCAGTCAGCCCGCGCGGGGCGGAATCGACCCGTCCGGCAGGCGCTCACTACGTGAAACGCGGGCGCGGGGGTCTTGGTTCCCGTTCAGCGAGAAGAGAATCAGTGGGTCGTCCGGCGCACTTCACGCACGGTCGACACCACATAGTCGATGCCGGTGACGATCGTCAGCACCATGGCCGCACCCATCACCACCGCCGCCACCACCCGGAACGGCCCGGGCGTTCCTGCCCAAGGCAGGACAAACAAGCCGATCGCCACCGCCTGTACCACCGTCTTGACTTTGCCGCCCCAGCTGGCCGGGATGACCCCGCGGCGGATCACGGCCAGCCGCAGCACGGTCACCCCGAACTCGCGCGCCAGGATCACCACCGTGACCCACCACGGCAGGTCACCGAGCATCGACAGCCCGATCAGCGCCGATCCGACCAGCGTCTTGTCCGCGATGGGATCGACGAACGCCCCGAATTCGGTTGCCATGCCGTAATTGCGGGCCAGCAGGCCGTCCAGCCGATCGGTGATGCAGGCGCACGTGAAGATCACGAAAGCCACGACCCGGAAGGCGATATCGTGACCGTCCTTGGCGAACAGCGCGAGTAGGAAGATGGGAACCATCACCAGCCGCAGCAACGTCAGGGTGTTGGCGAGGTTTGCGATATGGACGCGGCCTGCCATCGGACCCGTTTGCGGCTGCCCCGACACCGCAACAGAATAACTGGTACCAGCGCACCCGTCTTCGATGCCGATACAGTTAGCCGTGACCGAAAGTTCGCATGACTATCAACCGGTGGTGCGACGCGCGCGAACGTCCGATGTCCCCGCGATCAAGCAACTCGTCGACACGTACGCGGGCAAGATCCTGCTCGAGAAGAATCTGGTGACGCTGTACGAGGCCGTCCAGGAGTTCTGGGTGGCCGAACGCGACGGTGACGTGGTCGGTTGCGGCGCACTGCATGTGATGTGGTCCGACCTGGGCGAGATCCGTACCGTCGCCGTAGCCCCGTCGATGACCGGCCACGGCATCGGCCACGCGATCGTCGACCGGTTGCTCGAGGTCGCGCGCGAGTTGCAGCTCAAGCGGCTTTTCGTGCTCACCTTCGAGACCGAGTTCTTCGGCAAGCACGGCTTCACCGAGATCGAGGGCACGCCGGTGACCGCCGAGGTGTTCGAGGAGATGTGCCGCTCCTACGACATCGGTGTCGCGGAGTTCCTGGATCTGAGCTACGTCAAGCCCAACATCCTCGGCAACTCCCGGATGTTGCTGGTGCTGTGATGCGCCGAGCGTGAAGCGGTTGCGAAAAATCGGTCGAAAAGTCGCAATGGTTTCACGCTCGGCGTTATTCGGGCTCGTCCTCGCTGTCTTGGCCCAGGCCCCGGATCAAGGCCAGCGTTCCGGCCAGCTCGTCGGGCTTGACCAGCACCTCACGCGCCTTGGATCCCTCGGACGGCCCGACGATGCCGCGGGTCTCCATCAGGTCCATCAGCCGGCCGGCCTTGGCGAAGCCGACCCGCAGCTTGCGCTGCAGCATCGACGTGGAGCCGAACTGGCTGGACACCACCAACTCGACGGCCTGCAGGAACACGTCCATGTCGTCGCCGATGTCCGGGTCGACGTCGGCGCGCTCGCCGGTCGGCTTGGCCGTGGTGACGCCCTCGGTGTATTCGGGCTCGGCCTGGTCCTTACAGGCGTTGACGACGGCGTGGATCTCATCGTCGGTGATGTAGGCGCCCTGCAGGCGCAGCGGCTTGCTCGCTCCCATCGGCAGGAATAGGCCGTCGCCCATGCCGATCAGCTTCTCGGCGCCGGCCTGGTCGAGGATCACCCGGCTGTCGGTGAGCGACGACGTGGCGAACGCCAGCCGTGACGGCACGTTGGTCTTGATCAGGCCGGTGACCACGTCGACCGACGGGCGCTGGGTGGCTAGCACCAGGTGGATGCCGGCCGCGCGGGCCTTCTGCGTGATCCGCACGATCGCGTCCTCGACGTCGCGGGGAGCCGTCATCATCAGGTCGGCCAGCTCGTCGACGATCGCCACCACGTACGGATAGGGCCGGTATTCGCGCTGGCTGCCCAGCGGCGCGGTGATGGCGCCCGACCGCACCTTCTCGTTGAAGTCGTCGATGTGGCGCACCCGCGAGGCCTGCATGTCCTGGTAGCGCTGCTCCATCTCCTCGACCAGCCAGGCCAGCGCGGCGGCGGCCTTCTTCGGCTGGGTGATGATCGGGGTGATCAGGTGCGGGATGCCTTCATAGGGCGTCAGTTCCACCATCTTCGGGTCGATCAGGATCATCCTGACCTCCTCCGGGGTGGCCCTCGTCAGCAGCGACACCAGCATGGAGTTGACGAAGCTGGACTTGCCCGATCCGGTGGAGCCCGCGACCAGCAGGTGCGGCATCTTGGCCAGGTTCGCCGAGATGAAGTCGCCTTCGATGTCCTTGCCCAGCCCGATCACCAGCGGGTGGTGGTCGCGGCGGGTCGAGGGTGCGGTGAGCACGTCGGCCAGCCGCACCATTTCCCGGTCGGTGTTGGGGACCTCGATGCCCACGGCGGACTTGCCGGGGATCGGGGCCAGCATGCGCACGCTCTCGGTGGCCACCGCGTAGGCGATGTTCTTCTGCAGCGCGGTGATCTTCTCCACCTTCACGCCCGGGCCCAGCTCGACCTCGTAACGGGTGACGGTCGGGCCGCGGGTGCAGCCGGTGACGGCGGCGTCGACCTTGAACTGGGTGAGCACCTCGCTGATGGCGTCGGCCATGACGGTGTTGGCGGCGCTGCGCTTCTTCGGCGGGTCCCCCGCCACCAGCAGGCTCAGTGACGGCAGGGTGTAGGGGCCCTCGACGACCCGGTCCAGCACCTCGGTCTTCTTCTTGTCGCGACGGCGGCTTTTCCCGATGGCCGGCTCCGGCGTGGTGGGAATGTCGTCCTCGTTGTCGCGCAGCGCCGGGGCCGGGTCAGCCGTCGGCCAGGACGGCGGCTCGTCGTCGGGACCGAGCCCGCTCTCGTCGTAGTAGTCGTCGGAAAAGTCTTCGGCCGCAAGGGAATCCGCGTAGTCATCGTAGTCGTACCCGTCGTCGCCAAGCCTGGCGCCGACCATGGCGCGGACCGCGTCGGGCACCTCCCGGATGGTCGTTCCGGTCAGCAACAGCAGACCGAACATGAAGCCGATGAACAGCAACGGCGCGGCGATCCAGGCCGTCAGCCCATCCGACAGGGGGCCGCCGATGGCGAAGCCGATGAACCCCGCCGCGCGGCGGCGCGCTTCGGGGTCTTCGGGCGAGCCGGACCACAGGTGGCGCAGGCCGAGGACGGACAGGGCGATCAGGGTGGCGCCCAGGATCAGCCTGGGCCGCGCGTCCGGATTGGGTTGGGTGCGCATCAGCGCCACCGCCACCGCGGCGGTGACCACCGGCAGCGCCAGGACGCCCGCGCCGACGAAGGTGCGCAGCAGCGTGTCGACCCACGCGCCGACCGGCCGGGCGGCGTTGAACCACGAGCTCGCGGCGACCACGACGGAAAGGCCCAGCAGCATCAGGGCGATGCCGTCGCGGCGGTGTCCCGGGTCGATGTCGCGGGCCCGCCCGATCGACCGTGCCGCGCCGCCGGTGCTGCGCGCCGCCATCAGCCAGGCGGCGCGCAGGGCGCGGCCGCCGGTCAGCCCGGCGGCCACCAGCAGCGAATGGTTGCGCCGCTTGGCGGGCCTGCTCGGCCGCTTACGGGGCGCCGCCGGCCGTGCGCGACCCGACCCACGTCGCGAGGTGGCCTTTGACCTGCTCGTTCGAGCCTTGGAGCGGGCGGCGGTCTTGTTAGCCATGTCGGCAAGGGTAGTCGCATCGACATCATCTGCACCACCCGCCACACTGGTATCGCCTCGGGCAGGTCAGCCATCTGGCGGGTTGGCTGCGGCGCCGCGTGAGTAGGGTGGACAACCGGTGACCTAGATAACAGAAGCCATGCGCGTCACCCACCCCGTAGCCCCAGGAGGCCCCAGCATGCCCGTCGTCGTCGTTGCCACCATGACCGTCAAACCCGAATCGGTCGACACAGTCCGCGACATTCTCACGCAGGCGGTGGAGGAAGTGCACAACGAACCGGGCTGCCAGTTGTATTCATTGCACCAGTCGGGCGAGACGTTCGTCTTTGTCGAGCAGTGGGCGGACCCCGAGGCGCTCAAGGCCCACAGCACCGCTCCCGCCGTCACCAAGATGTTCACCGCGGCCGGCGACCACCTCGCCGGGGCGCCGGACATCAAGATGCTGCAACCGGTCCCCGCGGGCGACCCGGACAAGGGTCAGCTCCGGTCCTGATGACCCGGCCACTCGAAGGCAAGGTCGCCTTCATCACCGGCGCGGCGCGCGGCCAGGGACGCGCGCATGCGGTGCGACTGGCCGCCGACGGCGCGAACATCATCGCGGTCGACCTGTGCGACCAGATCGCCAGCGTCCCCTATGCCCTGGCCACCGAGGAAGACCTGGCGCAAACCGTCAAGCTGGTCGAGGACACCGGCGCCCGCATCGTGGCCGCTCGTGGCGACGTCCGCGACCGGGAATCGCTGTCGGCCGCCCTGCAGGCCGGCCTGGACGAGTTCGGCCGGCTCGACATCGTCGTCGCCAACGCCGGTATCGCTCCGATGCAATCCGGTGACGACGGCTGGCGCGACGTCATCGACGTCAACCTCACCGGCGTCTACAACACCATCAAGGCCGCCATTCCGACCATGGTCAAGCAGGGCGCCGGGGGCTCGATCGTGCTGATCAGTTCGAGCGCCGGGCTGGCCGGTGTCGGCAGCCCGGACGCCGGTTCCGTCGGCTATGCCGCCGCCAAGCACGGCGTCGTGGGGTTGATGCGGGTATACGCCAATCTTCTTGCCACGCAGTATATTCGGGTCAACTCGATCCACCCGTCCGGTGTCGAAACCCCGATGATCAACAACGAGTTCACCCGTGAGTGGCTGGCCAAGATGGCCGCCGCGACCGAGACACCGGGAGCCATGGGCAATGCCATGCCGGTCGAGGTGCTGCAAGTCGAAGACATCGCCAACGCGGTCGCGTGGCTGGTGTCCGACCAGGCCCGCTATATCACCGGCGTGACGCTCCCGGTCGATGCCGGCTTCCTGAACAAGTAGTCCCATGGCACGAAACCGCGCCGCGCAGACCGTCTTTGGTCCCATGGTGTTGACGGCCGTCGAACAGAACGAGCCGCCGGGCCGCCGCCTGGTGGACGACGACCTCGCGGAACTGTTTTTGCCCGCACCACTGCGGTGGCTCGTGGCCACGACACGCGCGGCGCCGGTGCGCCGCTTGATGCTCCGCGGGTCGGAGTGGTCCGGCCGCGGGCTGTGGGTGAACATGGCATGCCGCAAGCGCTTCATCGGCGACAAGCTGGCCGAGGCGCTCGACGGCGTCGACGCGGTCGTCATCCTGGGCGCTGGGCTCGACACCCGCGCCTACCTCATGACCCGCCAGGTCCGCATCCCGGTGTTCGAGGTCGACCTGCCGGTGAACGTCGCCAGGAAGCTCAAGACGGTCCGGCGGGTGCTGGGCGGCCCACCGATGTCGGTTCGGCAGGTGGCGTTGGACCTCGAGCGCGACGACCTGCTCACCGCCCTGGCCGAGCATGGCTATCGCACCGACTACCGGACGTTCTTCATCTGCGAGGGCGTCACCCAATACCTGACCGAAGCCACCGTCCGACGGACGATGGAGGGGCTACGCGCGGTCGCGCCCGGCAGCCGTCTGGTATTCACCTATGTCCGTAGGGATTTCATCGACGGCACGAATAGGTATGGTACGCGCACGCTGTACCGCAGTGTCCGGCAGTTGTGGCACTTCGGCTTGCAGCCCGACGAGGTCGCCGGTTTCATCGGGGAATACGGTTGGCGGCTGCTCGAGCAAGCCGGCCCCGACGAACTCGTCCGGCGTTACGTCGAGCCGACAGGTCGCAAACTCAAGGCCTCGCAACTGGAATGGTCGGCCTACGCGGAGAAGCGCTAGCCGCTCCACGACACATACACGTCTGCGACGACGCGCCGAAAAACGTGGCGGCGGTTTATCTCTCGTGAGCCGGTCAGACCTCGATGACCGTCGGCACGATCATCGGCTGACGGCGGTAGGTCTCGCCCACCCACTTGCCAACGGTGCGGCGCACGGCCTGGGCGATGCGGCCCGGATCGGTGATGTTGTCGGCGGCAAGCAATTCGAGCTCCGCCTCGACCCGGCGCCCGGCGGGTTCCAGCGCCTTGGGGTCTTCGGAGAACCCGCGTGAATGCAGGTGCGGGGCAGCCGCCGGACGCCCGGTGCCGCGCTGGACGACCACGGTCACCGCCACGAAACCCGACGACAGGATGAGCCGTTCCCCCAGCGTGATGTCGCCGACGTCGCCGCCGATCAGTCCGTCGACGAACATCTTGCCCACCGGGACCGCCCCGGAGATCGACGCCGTGCCGGCGACCAGGTCGACGCTGACGCCGTTCTCGGCCAATAGGATCGACTCCTCCGGCACTCCGGTGCTGGCGGCCAGCTTGGCGTTGGCGCGCAGCATCCGCCAGGTGCCGTGCACCGGCATGACGTTGCGCGGCCGCACGCCGTTGTAGAGGAACAACAGCTCGCCGGCGTATGCGTGACCCGAAACATGCACGCGCGCTTGGGCATTAGTGACGACGCGGGCCCCGATCTTGGCGAGCGCGTCGATGACGCCGTAGACCGCCTCCTCGTTGCCGGGGATCAGCGACGACGCCAGCACGATGAGATCACCCGCCGTCAGCGTGATGCTGCGGTGCTCGCCGCGCGACATCCGCGACAGCGCGGACATGGGCTCGCCCTGGGTGCCCGTGGTGATCAGGACCACCCGCTCGGGCGGCATCATCTCGGCCGCGCCGATGTCGATCACATCCGAATCGGCCACCCGCAGAAAGCCCAACTCGCGGGCGATGCCCATGTTGCGCACCATCGACCGCCCGACGAACGACACCCGCCGACCCAATGCGGTTGCGGCATCGATGATCTGCTGCACCCGGTCCACGTTGGAGGCAAAGCACGCCACGATGACCCGGCCCTCGGCCCCCCGGATCAGGCGGTGCAGTGTCGGTCCCACTTCGCTTTCGGACGGGCCCACGCCGGGTATCTCGGAGTTCGTCGAGTCGCACAGGAACAGGTCCACCCCGGCGTCGCCGAGCCGGGACATCCCGGGCAGGTCGGTGGGCCGGCCGTCGAGGGGAAGCTGGTCGAGCTTGATGTCGCCGGTGTGCAGGATGGTTCCCGCGCCGGTGCGCACGGCGATCGCCAGCGCGTCCGGGATCGAGTGGTTGACGGCGAAGTATTCGCACTCGAAGACGCCGTGGGTGCTGCGCTGCCCCTCGGCGACCTCGGCGAACACCGGCTTGAGCCGGTGTTCACGGCATTTCGCGGCTACCAGCGCCAGGGTGAACTTCGACCCGACGACGGGGATGTCGGGGCGCAGCTTGAGCAGGAACGGGATGCCGCCGATGTGGTCCTCGTGCGCATGGGTCAACACCAGCGCCTCGATGTCGTCGAGCCGGTCCTCGATATGGCGCAGGTCCGGAAGTATCAGGTCCACCCCGGGCTCGTCATGGGTGGGAAACATCACCCCGCAGTCGATGATCAGCAGCCGGCCGAGGTGCTCGAAAACCGTCATGTTGCGGCCGATTTCGCTGATGCCGCCCAGCGCGGTGACCCGCAACCCACCGGTGGTCAAGGGACCAGGAGGGGCGAGTTCCTCGTTCACGTTCGGCTCACCGCAGCACCGACGCGGCGCGCATGTCGGCGGCCAGCGCATCGATTTGCTCGGGCGTCGCCGGCATCTGCGGCAACCGGGGATCGCCAACCTCGATGCCCTGCAGCCGCAGACCCGCCTTGGACAACGTCACGCCGCCAAGCCGGCTCATCGCGGCGCACAGCGGGGCGACGGTGGCATTGATCTTGCGCGCGGTGGCGACGTCGCCGGAAGCGAAGGCGGACAACATCTCTCGAAGCTGACCTGCGGCCAGATGAGAGATCACACTGATGAAGCCGGTGGCGCCCATGGCCAGCCACGGCAGGTTCAGCGCGTCGTCGCCGGAGTAGTAGGCCAATCCGGTCTCGGCCATGATCTGGCCGCCGCCGTGCAGGTCGGCTTTGGCGTCCTTGACTCCGACGATATTCGGGTGCAACGCCAACGCGCGCAGCGTGTCCGGCTCGATCGGTATCACCGAGCGTGGCGGGATGTCGTAGAGCAGCACCGGCAGCTCGGTCGCGTCGGCGATGGCGGTGAAATGTGCGATCAGCCCGCTCTGCGGCGGTTTGGAGTAGTAGGGCGTGACCACCAGCAGCCCGTGGGCGCCCTCGGCCGCGCAGGCCTTGGCCAGCCGGACGCTGTGTGCGGTGTCATAGGTGCCCGCGCCGGCGATGACCCGGGCGCGGTCGCCCACCGCCTCGAGCACGACACGCAGTAGCTCGCGCTTCTCGTCGTCGGTGGTGGTCGGCGATTCACCGGTGGTTCCGGAGACCACCAGGCCGTCACACCCGGCGTCTACCAGGTGGTTCGCTAGGTGCTCCGCGGCGGAGGTGTCGAGCGAGCCGTCGGGGGCGAACGGTGTCACCATCGCGGTCAGCACGGTTCCCAACCGGGCCGGGGCGTCGAATCCGACGGTGCTCACGGTCCTTAGGTTACCTGGCGGCGGCAAGGTATTTGGCAACGGCGCAGGCCTGCGTTGCGGCGGGTGGAAGGGGGTGCGGCCGGAATCTCAGGCTTCGGTCGCCAGCGGGCTGGTGGCCACCTCGGTCCCGTCGGCCAGCGTCGAGATCTCGAAGTCGGCGAACACCGCGGGCGCCGCGTCGGCGAGCTGGCGCAGGCACTCGATGGCCAGCCGCCGGATTTCCACGTCGGCGTGTTCGCTGGCGCGCATGGCGATGAAATGCCGCCAGGCCCGGTAGTTGCCGGTCACCACGATGCGGGTTTCGGTCGCGTTCGGCAGCACCGCCCGAGCGGCCTGCCGCGCCTGCTTGCGGCGCAGCACGGCGTTCGGCTGATCGGCGAACTTGGCCTCCAGCCTGGCCAGCAGGTCGACGTAGGTGGCTCGGCTGGCGTCGGCGGCCTCGGTCAGGATCCGGCGCAGTTCGGGGTCGTCTTCCATGCCCGGTGGTACGACGACCTGCGAATCCCCCTCCGGCACATAGCGCTGCGACAACTGCGAGTAGGAGAAATGCCGGTGCCGGATCAGCTCGTGTGTGAGCGATCGGGAAATGCCGGTGATGTAGAACGACACATTCGCGTGCTCGAGCACGGAGAAATGCCCCACGTCGATGATGTGCTTGATGTAGCCGGCGTTGGTCGCGGTCTTGGGATTCGGTTTCGACCAGCTTTGATAGCAGGCCCGCCCGGCGAACTCGACCAATGCCGGGCCACCGTCGGCGTCGGTGGTCCATGGCACGTCCGGCGGCGCCAGGAACTCGGTCTTGGCGATCAGTTGCACGCGTAGCGGCGCGGTCTCGGCCACGGCGCCACCTTAACGTGGTGACCGGATCGGCAACCCACCCGACATCAGCTGGCCGCCCGCAGGTCGGCGGCCAGGTCGCCCCGGCTGGCGACGCTGAACCCGCCCAGCCCCAGCCACGACGCCATGGACCGCAGTTCGCCGGCCAGCGCGGCGGCCACGCGCGGCCGCGGAATGCCGGGCTCGCCGAACGCACCCATGACGCGCAGCGTGTCACCGGCCCGGTCGGCCTTGAGGTCGACCCGCGCCACCAGTTGCCCGTCCATCAGCAGCGGCCACACGTAGTAGCCGTATTGGCGCTTGGCGGCCGGGGTGTAGATCTCGATGCGGTAATGAAACCCAAACAGCCGCTCGACCCGGGGCCGGAAGAAGATCAGCGGGTCGAACGGACACAGCAGCGCGGTGCCACGGTCGGAACGCGGCACCGGCCGGCCGGTGCGCAGATAGGCCGGCGCGGGCCAACGATCCACCTCCACCCGCTCGATCTCACCCGCCGCCAGGAGGTCGGCGACCGCGGGCTTGACCTGCTGGGCCGACAGCCGGAAGTAGTCGCGGATGTCGGCCTCGGTGGCCACGCCCAGCGCGGTGGCGGCGCGCAGCGTGAGTTCCCGGACGGCCTGCTCGTCGTCGACCTCGCGCGCCAGCACGCCCGCCGGCAGCACCCGTTCCACCAGGTCGTAGTGGCGGGCGAAGCCCACCCGGGTGGCCGTGGTGAGCACGCCGGCGGCAAAGAGCGCCTCGGCGACCCACTTGGTGTCGCTGCGGTTCCACCAGGTGCCCTTCTTGCGGCGCGGCTCGGCGGCCAGGTGCGCTTCGATCTGCCCGGCGGTGCTGGGGCCGAGTTCGGCGACGGCGGCGACGATGTCCTCGGCAAGTTGGGGATTGGCCTTGACGATGTGCGTGCCCCAGCGACCATGACGGTACTGGCGCATCCGCCAGCGCAGCAGCGGCCAGTCATCGACGGCCATCAGCGCGGCCTCGTGCGCCCAGTACTCGGCCAGCAGCCGCGACGAACGCGGGCCCCAGGCGGCGCGATCCAACACGTCACGGTCGTAGGGCCCGAGCCTGCTGAACACCGGCGCGTAGTGGGCGCGCACCGCGACGGATACCGAATCCAGTTGCAGCACTTGGATCCTCGATATCAGGCGCTTCAAATGGGATCGAGTGACCGGACCGGCTGGCCGCGGCTCGCTAAAGCCTTGGGCCGCAACGGCGATCCGCCGGGCTTGCGCGGCCGACAGCCTGTGGGTCCGGATCGACACGGCGCCGAGAATACCGGCCGGGTACGACAGCGCTCAGCGGCGACGCGGCCCCGCGGGCTCAGCCCGTGCTGACTTTCCCGTCCAGCGGCACCACGACGCTCGGGTCCGGCGCGTTCTTCTGCTCCTGGTAGGCCGACTCGAGAGCGGCCGGGACCGCCTCGAGGTCGCGGTAGACGCCCATCAGCTGCTCGAGGACGTTGATCCGCTGCCGGATCGCCTCGTCCGCCGCGCGCCGGGCCTGCTCACGATAGTGATCGGCTTCCTTTTGGGCGTCCCGCCACGCCTTGTCGATCGCCGCTTCGGTTTCGGCACGCATCCCGGCCAACTCGGCCTCGAGTTGCTTCTTGGCTTCCTCGTAATCGGTTTCCATGGCTTTTCGTTGCTCGGCCATCTCCGCCAACTCCTCTTCGTGCTTTCGCTGCGTGGCCTCGATCTCGGCCTCGGCCGCTGCGATCAGCCGGCCCGCCTCGCTCCGCGCCTCGGCCTGCATCTCGGCAACCTCGTCGACCGCGCGCCGCAGCATCTTCGCCATCCGGCGCTGCACCGCGTGGGGTGAGGGTGAGCTGTCGGTGAGGACGGCGATTTCTTTGCGCAGCGCGGCCGCTTCGTCGCCGGCTTCCTTCAGCCGGTTCCTCAGGCTCTCGACGTCGTCGAGCAGCAACTGCTGCTTGGTGGTCAACATCTCGATGTGGGCATCGACCGCGGCCGGGTCGTACCCCCTGAACATGCGAGTGAACGCTTTCGTGGGTTCGGTTATCACTGCCAACTCCCCCTCCTGGCAACGTGTGGTGACCTGGTGCGGGCGAGACCGACCCCCGCGTCCGAGTATGTCACGGGCGGGGAGCCCAACACTTATGCCCGACGGTAGCTGTGCAGCCGGTACCGCAGTCCCGTGCGGCTGACCTGCCACTCCCCCGTCTCACCAAGCCAGCTGTCGTCGAGCACGGGCGCGAGCGCGTCGTCGTCGTCCCGCCGCAGGTCGACTTCGACCTCGGTGACCTCGCACCGGGTCGCGTAGGGCAGCGCCAGCAGATAAACCTGCTCGCCGCCGATCACCCACGTCTCCGGCTCGCCCTCGGAGCCGGCCAAAGCCGCCTCGAGCGATCCGACGACCTGCGCCCCTTCGGCCACGAAGTCGCTGCGTCGCGACAGTACGACGTTCTTGCGACCCGGCAGCGGCCGGACCTTGGTCGGCAAGGATTCCCACGTGCGCCGGCCCATGATCACGGTGTGCCCGACGGTCAGCTCCTTGAAACGGGCCAGGTCCTCGGGCACCCGCCACGGGATGTCGCCGCCGCGGCCGATGATGCCCGACGTCGACTGGGCCCAGATCAGGCCCACGACCGTCGTACGCGTCATACGGCGACGGGGGCTTTGATGGCCGGGTGCGGGTCGTAGTTCTTCACGACCACGTCGTCGTAGGTGTAGTCGAAGATCGAATTCCGCTGCGCCAGAACCAGTTCCGGGTAGGGCCGCGGCTCGCGGCTGAGCTGGGTGCGCACCTGCTCGACGTGGTTGTCATAGATGTGGCAGTCGCCGCCCGTCCAGACGAATTCACCGACCGACAGCCCGGCCTGGGCGGCCATCATGTGGGTGAGCAGCGCGTAGCTGGCGATGTTGAAGGGCACACCGAGAAACAGGTCGGCGCTGCGCTGATACAGCTGGCAGCTGAGCCGGCCGTCAGCCACGTAGAACTGGAAGAACGCGTGACACGGCGGCAGCGCCATCTGCGGGATCTCCCCGACGTTCCAGGCCGACACGATGATCCGCCGCGAGTTCGGGTCGGTGCGCAGCAACTCCAGCGCCGCGCTGATCTGGTCGATGTGCTCACCGGTCGGCGTCGGCCAGGACCGCCACTGCACGCCATATATCGGCCCGAGATCGCCTGTGTCGCTGGCCCATTCGTCCCAGATGGTGACGCCGTGCTCGTGCAGCCAGGCGACGTTGGAATCGCCGCGCAAGAACCACAGCAACTCGTAGACCACCGACTTGAGATGCACCTTCTTGGTGGTCAGCAGCGGGAAGCCGGCGGCCAGGTCGTAGCGCAACTGCTGGCCGAACAGGCTGCGGGTCCCGGTGCCGGTGCGGTCGGACTTGGCCGTGCCCCGCTCGAGCACCAGGCGCAGCAGGTCCTCATACGGCGTCGGGATCGGCACGCGGAAAGCTTAGCGGCGATCGCAAGCGCGGCGAAGCCGGGCGCGGCGGGTCGACGCCAAAAAATCCCGCGGCGATCGCAAGCGCGGCGAAGCCGGGCGCGGCGGGTCGACGCCAAAAAATCCCGCGGCGATCGCAAGCGCGGCGAAGCCGGGCGCGGCGGGTCGACGCCAAAAAATCCCGTCCAGACCTCGGGAGTAAAACGGAGGCCATGCCGAAAATCACCGACAGCGTCACCACCGCCGATGGCACCTGCCCCGTCGGCCTGTTCACCCCCGAGGGGCCCGGTCCCTGGCCGGGGATAGTCATGTACTGCGATGCCGGCGGGGTGCGCGACACCTTCGACCAGATGGCCGCCAAGCTGGCCGGGTTCGGCTATGCGGTGCTGCTACCCGACGTGTATTACCGCAGCGGAGACTGGGCCCCGTTCGACATGGCCACCGTGTTCGGCGACGAGCGGGAGCGCAGGCGGCTCTTCGGCATGATCGGCAGCGTCACCGCGGACATGATGGCCGGCGACGCCGCCGCCTTCTTCGACTACCTGGCGGCCCGCCCGGAGGTATCCGGGGAGCGCTTCGGCGTGTGCGGCTACTGCATGGGCGGGCGGACCTCGCTCGTCGTCGCGGGCCGGGTGCCCGAGCGCGTCGCCGCCGCGGCGTCGTTTCACGGCGGCGGCCTGGTGACCGATACCGCGGACAGCCCGCACCTGCTGGCCGACCGGATGACCGCCACGGTCTACGTCGGTGGGGCCAAGGACGACGCGTCGTTCACGCGCGCGGACGCCGAACAGCTGGACAAGGCGCTGACGGCCGCCGGCGTGCAGCACACCATCGAGTGGTATCCGGCGGCCCACGGGTTCGCGGTGCCCGACAATGTGCCGTACGACCCGGCCGCGGCCGAACGTCACTGGCAGGCCATGACCGAGGTCTTCGGTTCCGCGTTACCGCGTTAGCCCGTCGAAGGCAGGTCCACCAACTCGGCCAGTCGGGCTCGGTGACGATACGCGGTGCCGAAGATCAACTGGTCGCTTTTGGCTCGCTTGAGGTACAGGTGCGCGGGATACTCCCACGTCATGCCGATACCGCCGTGCAGCTGTACGCATTCCTCCGCCGCGTGCACGGCGACGCCACTGCAATACGCCTGCGCCAGCGCCGCCGCGACGGGCGCATCTTCGTCGTTCCGGGCGCACGTGTCGGCGGCGTGCCGGGCCGCCGCGGTCGCGGCGCTGACCTCGAACCACAGATCGGCCAGCCGGTGTTTGATCGCCTGGTAGGAGCCGATCGCGCGGCCGAACTGCTTGCGCTGCTTGACATAAGCCAGCGTGGTCTCGAAACACCACTGGGCGACCCCGAGTTGCTCGGACGCGAGCAGCGCCGCCCCGGTGCGCAACGCCTCGGCGACCGGCCCGTCCCCCGGCCCGACCCGTGACGAGTCCGTCGCCGAAAAGCTCACGTTCGCAAGGGGTCTCGTCATGTCCAACGCCAGCAGCGGCGACACCTTCACCCCCGCCGCGGTGCGCGCGACGGTATGCAGCTCGAGCCCGAAGGGGCCGGCGACCGGCACCACCAGCACGTCGGCCTCGGCGGCACCGGCGACGGTGGTCACCGCTCCGCTCAGCCCGTCGGCGCCGCCGGTCACCGCCCCGATCGGATCGCCGGGCACGGTCGACACCGGCACCACCAACGCGGCCGTCAGCTCGCCCTGCGCGAGCGCGGACACGGTCTCGGTATCGCCGGCGCGCAGCAGCGCGACCGTGGCCAGCACAGCGCTGGACAGGACCGGCACCGGCGCCACAGCCCGGCCGATCTCCTCCATGATGACCGCGACCTCCCGGGCACTCGCGCCGGCGCCGCCGAGCGACTCGGGCACCAGCAGCCCGGCCACCCCCAGCTCGGCGGCCAACGTCCTCCAGACGCCCGAAAAGTCCGGCGGCTCAGGGTCGTACGCGCGTGCCACCGCTTCGGGCGGGCAGCGGTCGGCGAACAAATGCCGAACGCTGTCCCGCAGCGCCTCCTCGGTGTCGGAGTACAGCAGGTCACTCACCGATCCAGGTCCTTCCAGGCGACGTCTTTGTCGACGCGGTGCTCACCCGGCAGGCCGAGGATGCGCTCGGAAATGGTGTTGCGCAGGATCTCCGAGGTGCCGCCCTCGATCGAATTGCCGCGAGCGCGCAGGTAGCGGTATCCGGGCTCGCGTCCGACCAGATCGACGACTTCGGTCCTGCGCATGGTCCAGTCGTCGTACTGCAGACCCGCCTCGGCGTGCAACTCGATGTCGAAGCCCGAAATGGCTTGCGCCAGCTTGCCGAAGGCCACCTTCATGCCGGCGCCTTCGGGTCCGGGCTGACCGGCCTGGGCCTGTTGTCGCAGCCGCTCGCCGGCGAGCCGCAGGACCTCCGCGTCGACCCACAGCTTCATCAGCTCGTCGTGCATCGCGGGGTTGCGCAGCCCCGGCTCGTTTCGCCACGCCTTGGCGACCTTCCCGATGATCCCGCCCTCGCGCGGCGTTCCGGCGCGGGTGCCGATGGCGACGCGCTCGTTGTTGAGCGTGGTGGTCGCGACCCGCCACCCGCCGCCGACCGGCCCGAGCCGGTTCGCGTCGGGCACCCGCACGTCGGTGAGGAACACCTCGTTGAACTCCGCCTCGCCGGTGATCTGGCGCAACGGGCGCACCTCGACGCCGGGCTGGGTCATGTCGCACAGGAAGTACGTCAGTCCAGCGTGTTTGGGCACCGTCGGGTCGGTGCGGGCGACCAGGATGGCCATCTGCGCGTGCTGCGCCATCGAGGTCCACACCTTCTGCCCGTTGACGATCCAGTCGTCACCGTCGCGGACCGCGCGAGTGGCCAACCCGGCCAGGTCCGACCCCGCGCCGGGTTCACTGAACAGCTGGCAATAGACTTGTTCGCCGGTGAACAAGGGGCGTAAGAACTTTCGCTTCTGCTCGTCGGTTCCGAAAGCCGCGATGGTCGGCGCCGCCATGCCCATCCCGATGAAGTTCTTCGCGGTGCCACCGACAGGCGCCCCCGCGGCGGCCAGCTGCGCGTCGACGAGTTCCTGGGCCTTCCGCGTCAGGCCGAGCCCGCCGAAGCCGTGCGGCAGGTGCACCCAGGCCAGGCCCGCGTCGTACTGGGCGCCGAGGAACTCCCCCGGGTCGGTACCGGCCGGGTCGTGTTCGTCCAGCAGCGCCTGTACCCGTGCCTTCAGGTCCACCGCCAAGTCTTCGGAACTCATGGCTAGCCCCGCGGCCGAGCCTGAAAGCCGTACGCGCCACCGAGTAGCTGGCCGCCGTCGATGACCATCGTCTCGCCGGTGATCCAGCTCGCGGCGTCGGAAACCAGGAAGGCGATCGCTTCGGCCACATCGACGGGCTCGCCGATGCGGCCGAGCGCTATCGCTGATCCGAGCGGATCCTCGTGGCCCTTCCACAGCGCCTCGGCCAACCGGGTGCGCACCACCCCCGGCGCGACGGCGTTGACCCGGATACCCGGTGAGAGTTCCAGCGCCAGTTGCTTGGTGACGTGGATCAGCGCGGCCTTGGTGGCGTTGTACATGCCCATCGCCGGGGATTGGTGCAGGCCGCCGATGGACGCGGTGTTGACGATCGCGCCGCCGTGCTCACCCATCCACGATTTGACGACGAGCGAGGTCCACAGCAGCGGCGCCCACAGGTTGACGTCGAAGATCTTGGCGAAGCGGGCGTGGTCCTGGTCGATCAGCGGGCCGTAGGCCGGGTTGGTGCCCGCGTTGTTGACCAGGATGTCCACGCGGCCGAAGCGCTCCAGCGTCAGATCCACGCAGCGCCGCGCGGCGTCCTCGTCGACGGCGTGCGCGCCGACGCCCACGGCGTTGCCGTCCACCTGGGCGGCCGCCTCGTCGGCGGCCTCCTGCTTGCGGGCGGTCAGCACCACATTGGCCCCCGCCGCCGCGAGCTGCTGGGCGCTCGCGAGGCCGATTCCGCGGGAGGCGCCGGTGACGATCGCGGTTCGGCCGGTCAGATCCAGTGAGCTCATCGTGCTGCGCCTTCCGTCGCGCAAAATCGAGCGGTTTCCCGTTCGCTACATGGATGTTTTACACGTCTGTTTGGGTGGTATGCGACCTGCATGTTCTCGAAATTAACCGTTACGAAAAGACTGGTGGTGGGCGGGGCTGCGGCCGCTGCCATCGCCGTTGCGCCGATCGCCATCACCGATTCCCTTGCCTGGGCGGCCGCGCCGTCCGCGGCGCCCACGCACGTGGTCTTCAAGGACCAGCCGGGCGGCGGCGGTTGCGATGCTAACGGCAACTGCGGCTCGGGCGGACAGAACCAGGGCCCGGGCGGCGGTCCGGGCGGCCAGGGCTGCGCACCGGGCGTCGGCTGCGGCTCCGGGGGCCAGAACGCGGGACCCGGCGGCGTTCCGGGCGGCCAGGGTTGCCTGCCCGGCGTCGGCTGCGGCGGCGGCCACGCCTGATCAGCCCGATCTGCGCGGCTCCCGGAGCCTGGCGATCCAGGCCCGGGAGTCCGCGGGGTCGATGACGTCGTCGAGTTCGAACGTGGTGGCCGCCCGCAGCGCCTTGCCGTGCTCGTAGGCGGCGGCCACTAGCTTGTCGAACAGTTCCTCGCGCCTGGCGGGGTCGCCCTCGGCGGCCAGCTCCTTGCTGAACCCGAGACGCACGGCGCCCTCCAGGCCCATTCCGCCGATCTCGCCGGTCGGCCACGCGACGGTGAATTGCGGCGCGTGGAAGGAACCGCCGGCCATCGCCATCGCGCCGAGCCCGTAGCCCTTGCGCAAGATGATCATTCCGACCGGCACGGTCAGCCGTGCGCCCAGGACGAACATCCGGCCGAACCGCCGCACCGCCGCCTGGGCCTCCGCCTCGGGCCCGACCATGAAGCCGGGGGTGTCGCACAGCGAAATCACCGGCAGCCGAAACGATTCGCACAAGGCCAGGAAGTCGCCGGCCTTGTCGGCCGCCTCGGCATCGATGGCGCCGCCGAGATGGTGGGTGCTGTTGGCGATCAGCCCATATGCTGCCCCTTCGACGCGCACCAGCGCGGTGACGATGCCGACGCCGTAGTCGGGCCGCAACTCCAGCACCGACCCGGCGTCGACGATCGCCTCGATCGCCCTGTGCACGTCGTAGGCGCGTAACCGGTTCTGCGGCACCACATGCCGAGCCAGGCGCGGCTCCGGTGCCACCCAATCATCCAAGCTGCCCAAAAAGTACGACAGGTACTGCTTGGCGAGTGAGACCGCGTGCGCTTCGTCGCGGGCGACCAGGCTGACCACGCCGTTGCGCCGCTGCACGCCGATCGGCCCGATCGCCTCCGGCGGGTACACCCCGAGCCCGCCGCCCTCGATCATGGCCGGCCCGCCCATCCCGATGTTGGCGTCCGGGGTCGCGATGATCACGTCGCACACCCCGGCAAGCGCGGCGTTGCCGGCGAAACAGCGGCCGGAGACGATCGAGATCAGCGGCACCCGGCCGCTCAGCGCGGCCAGCATCCGGAAGGTCGGCACGTCCAGTCCGGCAGCGCCGCCGACGTCGGTGTCCCCCGGCCGGCCGCCTCCGCCCTCGGCGAAAAGCACCACCGGCAGCCGTTTTCGGGCGGCCAGGTCGAACACGCGGTCGGTCTTGGCGTGGTTGCGCATGCCTTGCGTACCGGCCAGCACGGTGTAGTCGTAGGAGACCACGACGGCCTCGCCGCCCCCGATCGTGGCCAGGCCGGCGACCAGGCCGTCGGCCGGCGTGTTGGCGATGAGGTCGGCTTCGGAGCGCCGGCTGCGCTGCGCCGCAATGGCCAGCGCGCCGTATTCCACGAAGCTGCCCGGGTCGATCAAGTCGGCGATGTTCTCGCGCGCGGTGCGACGACCTTGCTTGTGCCGCTTGGCAATCGCGGCCTCGCGGCCCTCATCGAGGGTGAGCAGATGGCGCCGGAGCACCTCGTCGAGGTCGGCGCGTGGCCGGTCGAGATCCGTGGTGGCCGTTGCGGAGTCACTTGCGGCGTCCGCGCCGGTGCGGGCGAAGACCAGCAGTGGGTCGCCGGTTCCCACCACCTGCCCGGGGGCCACCAGACTGCGCACGGTCCGCAGCGCGTCGGGCGCGACCAGCACGTGCTGCATTTTCATCGCTTCCAAGACGACGAGCTGGCTGCCCGCGGGAAAGTCGGCGCCCTCGGGCACCACTTCGACCACGGTGCCGGCCAGTTGGGCGCGCAGCACGTCCTCACCGGGATAGAGCTCGACCGGCGCGACTGGGACGCCGTGCCGGTGCGACGATGCCGCCGCCACCAGCTGGGGCAGCTCCGCGTCAAGGAAAGCGGTGCTCACCCAACCGGATTCGAGCTGGGGGTGGGACAGCAACTCGCGCAGGAAGTCGATGTTGGTGCGGACGCCTTCGATGCCGAACTCCGCCAGGGCGGTCCGGGCCTTGCGCAGCACGGCCCGCGGAGACGGGGCGTGCACGTGGGCGACGACCTTGGCCAGCAGTGAGTCGTATTGCGGGTTGACTACCAGCCCGGCCCGGCCGTAGGTGTCCACGCGGATCCCCGGCCCGCTCGGCGGCGCGAACGCGGTGAGGGTGCCGGCGGAGGGCACGACCGAGAGGTCGGGGGCGAAAGTCTCCATGTTCACCCGGGCCTGGATCGCGACGCCGCGGTGCGCGGCGGGTTCGCCGATGACTTCGTTGCCGTCGGAGGCGATTCCGGCCGGTAGCCCGAGTTGGTAGAAGGAGCCGCCCGCGGCGATCGCCAGCTGGAGGGCCACCAGGTCGAACCCGGTCGTTTCCTCGGTGATCGTGTGCTCCACCTGAATCCTCGGGTTCACTTCGAGGAACACGAATTCCTCACCGGCCACCAGGAATTCGACAGTGGCCAGCCCCCGTAGCCCGACTCGCGCGCACAACTGGGCCGCGGCCTGGTGCAAGTCGCGCCGTAATCCGTCGGAAAGCCCTTGCGCGGGTGCCATTTCGACGAGCTTCTGATAACGCCGCTGGATGCTGCAGTCGCGGTCGCCAAGCGCGAGCGCGCGGGTTTGGTGCCCCGCCGGCGCGGCGACGACCTGGACCTCGATGTGCCGCGCGCCGTCGAGCAACGCCTCGGCGAACAGCGCCGGATCGCCGAAGCCCAGTTGCGCCTCCGCCCCGCACTGTTGGTAGGCGTCGCCGATCTGATCGGCGCTGCGCACCGTGCGCATTCCGCGCCCACCCCCGCCGGCCACCGCCTTGATCATGATGGCGCCCTGCGCTTCGAAGAAGGCCTCGATGTCCGCGATGCTGCTGGGTCCTTCGGTCGCGGCCAACACCGGCACCTCGGCGGCGACGGCGGCACGGCGGGCCGCGGACTTGTTGCCCATCAGCTCGAGCACGTCGGCGTCCGGTCCCACGAACGTGTACCCGGCGCCGGCGCACGCGCGGGCGAATTCGGCGTTCTCGCTGAGGAACCCGTAACCCGGGTGGATCAGCTCCGCGCCGGAGCTTTTCGCCGCGGCCAGCACGGCGGACTGGTCCAGGTAGGCCCGCGGCCCGTCGCCCGGGAGGCCGATAGCTTCGTCGGCGGCATGCACATGCGGGCTGTCGGCATCGTCTTCGGCGTAGACCGCGACGGTTCGCATGCCCAATTCGATTGCCGTGCGGATGATTCGGAGCGCGATCTCGCCACGGTTGGCAACCAGCAGCGTCGCGTTCATCGCAGCGGCTCCCCCCACTGCACCTGCTCGCGGAGTTTGCCCTTGAGCAGCTTGCCGCCGGCGTTGCGCGGCAGCGCGTTTGCGACCACCGTGACGTACTGCGGCACCTTGAAGTCGGCGAGTTGCTCGCGGCAGTGGTCGAGCACCGCCGGCACGTCGATCTCGTCCGCGCCGCCGAAGAGCACCGCGCCCACCTTCTCGCCCATGACGTCGTCCGGAACCGCCAGCACGCACGCGTCCGCGACATGGGGCGCCGCCAGCAGCACGGCTTCCACCTCGACGCTGGAGACGTTCTCGCCGCCGCGGTTGATGATGTCCTTGAGCCGGTCGACGATGTGCACCCTGCCCGCCTCGTCGACCCGCACCACGTCGCCGGTGTGCAGCCAGCCGTCCACGATGGTGGCCGCCGTCGCTTCCGGCCGGTTCCAGTACCCGGCGGTGACGTTGGCGCCGCGCACCACCAGCTCGCCGACGCCCGGCTCGTCGCCGCCGAACGGGATCAGGCCGAGGTCGATGGACGGGACCGCGTACCCGACCGAGTCGGCGTGCTCGACGGCGTCGCGGCTCGGCAGCACGGTCATCAGCGATGCGCTCTCGGTCATGCCATAGCCGTTGAAGACCGTGGCCTGGGGAAAGGCGTCCTTGACCGCTCGAACCAACGACGGGGCGATCGGGGCACCCCCGTAACCCACCCAGCGGACGCCGGAAACGTCGACATCTGCGAAGGTGTTGTGCCGCAACATCAATGCGTAGATGGCGGGGACGGTGACCATGACGGAGATCCGCTCGGCGGCCAGCGTGGCGATCAGCCCGTCCAGGTTCAGGGCCGGCATGATCACCGAGGCCCCACCCAGCCGGGTGGCGGCCAGAAGCTGTGAGTTGCAACCGGTCACGTGGAACAGCGGCACGGAGATGAGCGTGCGCATCGCTTCGCCCAGGTCGCGCGGCTGGTCGAGGCAGCGAATCCCGTTCTCGGTGTTGGCCAGGAAGGCCTCGTGGGTGGTCGGCACCCCCTTCGGATAGCCGGTGGTGCCCGAGGTGTAGAACAGCGCGGCCACGTCGGCGCGGCCGAGCAGCTCGGTCACGTACGGCCGGCCGTCGGGCAGCGGGGCGTCCGCCGCCAGGTCGAACGTTACCCCGGAGTCCGAGAGGACGAACTCGACCTCCGGCTGCGCCGAACGCGTATTGACCGCCACCGCAACGCCACCGGCCATCACGATGCCCCAGAACGCCAGCACCCAGTCGATGCCGGCGGGGTAGCGCACGGCGACGCGATCACCGGGCCGCAGCCCGGCCGCGCGCAGCCCACCGGCGACGCGCGCCGCGCGGTCCCACAGCTGGCGGTAGGTCAATCGGCCGGCACCGAGCTCGACCACCGCCTCGCTGTCCGGCCGGTGCTCGACCTGTTCGGCGAGCATGTCCAACAGGGTGGCGGGGAGATCGTCGTAGTGCGGGACGCCGTCGGCGTCGCGGGTCACGCCTGTCGTCGGGAACGGGTTGTGTGCGCGCGGAATTTCGATCACTGGAGGCATGCCCCGTCCTTACTATCGGCGTGTCCTATCGTGATAGCGGTGACGATCGACGATTCCGCCATCATGCCCGAGGCGTTCTTCACTGTCGACGGCGACTCCTACCTGCCGGGCGCGCTGACCCGAGGCCCCTGGGGTGCCGCGATGGGCGGTCAGATCGTCGGCGGCCTGTTGGGTTGGGGCATAGAGCAATCCGGCGTCGAGCCCGAGTTCCAGCCGGCCCGCCTCACGGTTGACCTGCTGCGTCCGGCGTTGCTCGAGCCGGTGCAGATCCGAACCTCGGTGCAGCGGGAAGGCCGGCGGATCAAGCTCGTCGACGGCGCGCTGGTGCAGAACGGGAACACCGTCGCGCGGGCCAGCGCGCTGTTCCTGCGCCGAGGCGAGCACCCCGAGGGGACGGTGTGGTCCGCGCCCCTGGCCATGCCGCCGCTTCCGGCCGATGCCGAGCGCTTCCCGCCCGACATGCCGTTTCTGATCTGGGGTTACGGGGCCACCGCCGCGGGCAGTCCGGGCATCGCGGCCGGCGAGTGGGAACAGTCCCATTCCCAGAAGTTCGCCTGGACGCGAATCTTTCGCCCGATGGTGCAGGGCCACCCGCTGACCCCGTTCACCCGGCTGGCCTTCGTCGGTGATATCACGAGTTCGCTGACCCATTGGGGCACCGGCGGATTGCGCTACATCAACGCCGACTACACCGTCACCGCGAGCCGCTTGCCCGACGGCGAGTATCTGGGGCTGGCCGCGCAAAGCCACTACGCCACGGCCGGTGTGGCCACCGGCGCCGCCACCCTGTTCGACCGGCATGGGCCGATCGGTACCAGTTCGGCGCTGGCCCTGGCCCAACCGGCCGAGGCGTTCAAGCCGACCTACACCTAGGCGGCTCATTCCATCAGCTGGGCCGCGACCGTCGCGCCGAGCTCCCAGCAGGCCTGTAGGTCGCTCTTGTCCGGCTTGCCCGAAACCACCACGGTCTCTGCGGCTTTCGTCCAGCCGAGCCCGGTGGTGATCGACATGACGCCGCGCTCGGCGCCCTCGGTGCCCTCGTTGCCGTGCAGGTACAGACCGAACGGGCGCCCACGCGTCGAGTCGAGCAGCTGGTAGTAGGAGCAGTCGAACGCGTGCTTGAGCGCCCCGCTCATGTAGCCCAAGTTCGCGGGGCTGCCGAGCACATAGCCGTCGGCCGCCAGCATCTCGACGGGTGACACCGTGAGCGCCGGCCGTCGGACGACCTCGACGCCCTCGATCTCGGGGTCGGTGGCGCCCGAGACGACCGCCTCGAACATCTCTTGCGTATGCGGTGACGGCGTGTGATGGACGATCAGCAGTGTCTTGCTCATCGGCGGCCCTGCAACTCGAGTGCGGTCTTCATCGCGTCCCGCGCCCGGCGGCGGTCTCCCGCGTAGTCGTACGCGCGGGCCAGCCGGTACCAGCGCCGCCAGTCGTCCGGGTGGTCTTCGACTTCCGTGCGCACCGAGGCGAACAGCGCGTCGGCGGCGCCTCGTTCGATGCGGCCGGACGCCCGCCGCGGCAGCGCGGTGACGTCGAGCTCCATGCCATCGGCCGCAATGAGATTGGCCAGCCTCTGGTGGGCGAACCCGGACCGCAGGGTCGCGACCATGGCCCACAGCCCGATCAGGGGCATGATCAACACCGCCAGGCCCAGCCCCACGGCGGCGGCCCGGCCCGAGGCGATCATCGCGACGGCCATCCGCCCCAGCAGCACGAAGTACGCCAGCATCGCCACGCACATCAACGCGATCAGCAACTGGGTGCGCAGGGCGGCGTTCATTGCATGTTCACTGCAGGTCGAGCAAGGGTTCGAGCCCCACGGTGAGGCCGGGCCGTTCCCGGACGCGCCGCACGGCCAGCAGCACGCCGGGCACGAACGAGGTGCGGTCCAGGCTGTCATGGCGGATGGTGAGCGTCTCCCCCTCGGTGCCGAAAAGGATTTCCTGATGCGCGACCAGCCCGGCGAGCCGCACCGAGTGCACCGGGATGCCGTCGACGTCGGCGCCGCGGGCGCCGGGCAGGCTGGTGCTGGTGGCATCGGGGTTGGGCGGCAGGCCTTTTCGCGCTTCGGCGATCAGCTTGGCGGTGCGCGCGGCGGTGCCCGACGGGGCGTCGGCCTTGTGCGGGTGGTGCAGCTCGATCACCTCCACCGACTCGAAGAAGCGCGCCGCCTGCTTGGCGAAATGCATCGACAGCACCGCCCCGATCGCGAAGTTGGGCGCGATCAGCACCGCCGTGTTGGGGCTCTTGGCCAGCCACGCCTGGACCTGCTCCAGCCGTTCGGCGGTGAAGCCGGTGGTGCCGACGACGCCGTGAATTCCGTTGCCGATGAGGAACTCCAGGTTGCCCATCACCACGTCGGGGTGCGTGAAGTCGATGACCACCTCGGTGTCGGAGTCGGTGAACAGGCTGAGTGGATCGCCGGCGTCGACCTCCGCGGAGAGGGTCAAATCCTCGGCGGCCTGCACGCCCGCCACCATCGCCGAACCGACCTTGCCCTTGGCTCCCAAGACGCCTACCCGCATTGCTGCAGCCTACTGCGGCGGCTCTTTCGGGCGAGCGTGCGCGTTGACGTGCGCGTCGACGTGCGCGTTGGCATGGCGACGCGCCGCAATGGCCGGCATTCTGCGCGCGCTCAGCGTCTGGCTGCTTCGCCGGCCGATACCCTGCTGCGGCAAGCCACGCTCGGGCACGGCCACCTGGCGCTCGCGGGGTAAAGGGCCTGGACGACGGAACCGTCATCGCGAATCGCTGCCGCTTGCAGGGCTTTGACGGCGCTCGCGTGCCAGTGACGCACGAATTGGCGGTAACGAGCAACGGCACTCAACTCGCCGGCTTTGTCCACAGTGCGGCATTCATCCACAGATAGCTCCGGCGCCGTGGCTTCCGGCTCCGTCGCGAGCCTATGATTCGAACATGCTTTCGATTGGTGACCCGGCCGACGTGGATGCCGCGCTCGACGCGCTCGACGCAGCCGTTGCGACGATCGGTGAGCTCAAGTTCGACACGATGAGCCCGGTCGTGCGGCTGCGAGCGCTGGAACGGATGGAAACCTCGCGCCGCCGCCAAGTCGCCATCAGCTATGACGTGATCGCCGGTCTCGATAAGGAGGACCCCGCCGACGTCGGCGGCCCCGTCCACAAGGTGCTCGCCGACTGGTTGCGGATTAGCTGCGCCGAGGGCGCCCGGCGGGTGCGCGACGCCAAACAGCTTTCCCCGAGGGTGACCCTCACCCGCCAGGAGCTGCCACCGGAGTTGCCAGCCACCGCGCAGGTGTGGCGAGAGGGCATGCTCGACGGGCAGCACCTGCGGGTGATCCAAACGTTCGTCCGCGACCTGCCGGAGGACGTACCGGTCGATACGGTGGAAAAAGCCGAGCGATTTCTGGCGCAGCAGGCGGCGAAATTGCGGCCCGATCAGCTGGAAAAGGCGGCTCGTCGGTGCGCATTGCAGCTGAACCCCGATGGAAAGTTCTCCGACAACGACCGCGCGCGTCAGCGCGGTTTCACCTGGTGCGGGCAGCGGGCCGACGGGATGAGCCTCGGCAAGCTGGTGGCGTCGCCGGAATTGCGCGCCAATATCGATGCCTGGCTGGCGCGGTTCGCGGCGCCCGGCATGTGCAATCCGGACGATGAAAGCCCCTGCGTCGCCGGCGAACCCGCAGAGGAAGTTGCAAGCAGGGACACCCGCAGCCACGCCCAGCGCCAGCACGACGCGCTCAACGCTCTGGTGCGCGGCCAGCTGGGCGACCCAAAGCTTGGTCAGCACAACGGCTTACCCGTCACGGTCATCGTGTCGACCACGCTGCAGGAGTTGACCTCGTGCACGGGGCAGGCGGTGACGGGCAGCGGCAACGTGGTTCCGATGCGCGACTTGATCCGGATGGCAAGCCACGCCTACCACTATCTCGCCGTGTTCGACCAACACTCAAGCCGCCCACTGTATCTCGGCCGGTCGCGGCGAATCGCCACACCCGACCAGCGCATCGTCCTCTACGCGAAGGACCGCGGCTGCACGCATCCGGGCTGCGATGCGCCGGGCTACTGGTGCGAGGTGCACCATGTCGACGAGTGGGCCGCCGGCGGACTGACCGATGCTGACAAACTCACCTTCGCCTGCACGCCGCACCACAAGCTGATCGAACAGGGCTGGCGGACAAGGAAGCTGCCCAACGGGCGCACCGAATGGCTACCGCCGCCGCACTTAGACCGCGGGCAGCGCACCAACCACTACCACCACCCCGAACGCTTTGAAGATCCTTGATCCGCGCGCTTACCTCTTGAACCGCCCCGCGAACCCGCGCAGCGGGAGGTCGGCGCTGGTGAGGAGTCCCGGCGGCGCGGCCACCACCGATTTGATCGAGGCGAGCGCGGGCATGCCGGTGACGGTCATCCCGATGGAGGCGAAGTTGTCCGGGTTGGAGAGGTCCACGCCGGGCTTGGGGAAGATCATGTGCTTGTTGTAGATGCACGGGTCGCCCTGAATCTGGGTGATGTAGCAGCCCTTGATATTCCAGCTTGGGTCGGTGTGCGGGGTCATCTGCCACTCCAGGTGCGTCTCGACCCGGGGAATCCCGTTCACCATGCCCTGGTACTTGATGTAGTTGCCGCCCAGCGAGCCCTTGGGCAGCGTGTACCAGCCCAGGTCGACGTCCTTGGTGCAGGCGCCCAGTTCGTAGCTGAACTTCACCTCGTCGAGGGTCAGGTCGAAGCAATCGGCCATCATCAGCACGCTGTCAGCGAAGACGCGGGTGTACTTCTCCAGCTTCGACGGGATCTCCGGATCGTCGACCGGCTGGCCGTAACCCACCTCGATCCAGGTGTCCTTGGAGTGGTGGCACGACACGTCGACGGACTCGATGGTGGTGACGTTCTCGATATCGGCGACGTCGGCCGAGCACACCACACCCAGTATCTGGTTCAGCCCCGGGTTCATCCCGGTCCCGTAGAACGTCGCGCCGCCCTTTTCGCAGGCCTCGGCCAGCAGCTGGCTCACCGGCTTGCCCGACGGGTGCGGGTGGTTCTTGTCGCGGTGCCAGCCGGTGATCCAGTCGGCCGTGGTGACGATATTGATGCCCGCCTCAAGCACTTTGACGTAGAGGTCCTCGTCGGGGAACACGCCGTGGAAGGTGAGCACATCCGGCTTGGCGGCGATGATGTCCTCGATGGAGCCGGTGAACTTCACCCCGTTGGGCGCCACACCCGCGAACTCACCCGTGTCCTTGCCGACCTTCTCCGGCGAATAGCAATGCACGCCAACGAGTTCGAGGTCGGGATGGGTGGCGATCCGCTTGATCATCTCCGTACCGACGTTTCCGCTTCCGACCTGGAAGACGCGGATCGGTGCTGTACTCATTCCGTCGAGCCTCTCTGCGTTGCGAATGCATCGGGATAGAACTGCTTGGCCCACTTGCGGATTGCCGTGAAGCCCTCGTACTCGTCGGTGGCCAGGGCCGGCGCGTCCGAGTAGCGCTGATGCTGCCAGATCTCGATGTCCTGCTCGAACTGCCGGATCACCTCGCGGCCGAACTCGGCGGCCTTGCGCTCGGCGCGGTCGGGATCTTTGCCCGGGGTTCGGCCGATGTAGACCATGAACCGGACATCGGAGGTGAACTCGTCGACCGGGGTGACCGCCGAGATGGTGCGGTTGTCGACCATCCCCCAACTCTTGGTCACCGCGACGCCCAGACCGCCGTTGATGGCCTCCACGCCGCTGTTGACGTCCTCGATCTTCTGCCCGTCGTCACCCTCGAAGGTGATGGTGAAGTCGACGAACGACACCGGCCCGGCGAAGTCGTGGCGGGTGAACACCGGCACGATGGGGGTGTTGTGCACGAACTTGAAATGCGCGAAGTCGACACCGTTTTCGAGCACGTACTGCGGATGCAGCTCCAGGGCCTGCCGGTACAACCGCTGCTGCGGGTAGTAGTCGTCCGCGCTGCTGTCGTCGCGGAACGCGCCGAACACGTCCGGCGCGTCGAAGTACGGCTCGCGGCGCTCGACGTCGTGCCAGATGTAGACCGACGCGTTGCGTTCCACCACGGGGTAGGTGCGGATGCGCCGCCCGCGGTTGGGTCGATCCTGGTAGGGAATGCAGACGTTGCGGCCCTCCTGGCTCCACTGCCAGCCGTGGAACGGGCACTGCAGTACCTCGCCGACGACCTTGCCGCCGTAACCCAAGTGCGCGCCGAGGTGTTCGCAGTAGGCATTCATCACGCTGAGCTGCCCGGACTCGGCCCGCCAAGCGACCAGTTCCTGCCCGAAGTACTTCATCTTGTGCACGTCGCCCACACCGATCTCATCGGACCAGGCGACCTGAAACCAGCCGGTTGGTTTCATCGACAACGGCGGCTTAGCCATGCGGGATCCCTCCTTGAGAACGAGGATAGGCCGCCGCCCCGTGCTAATCAAAGTACCTTCTATGAAAATTTCGGGGCTCCGCGCGATATCCTCGGCACATGGCCCCACAGCCGAACGGCACCGGAACGGCGAACCGGCGCCCCAATCGGCGTGGCAACGCCACGCGCGAGAGCATGCTCGAAGCCGCGCTCCGGTCATTGGCCTCCGGCGACCCGGGCTCGGTGTCGGCCAATCGCATCGCCAAGGAGATCGGCGCCACCTGGGGCGCGGTGCAGTACCAGTTCGGCGACACCGACGGGTTCTGGGCGGCGGTGCTGCACCGCACCGCCGAGCGACGCGCCGCGACCTTCTCCACGCTGTCGACGCCGATCTCACCGGATGCACCCCTGCGCGAGCGGGTCGGCGCCATCATCGACACCCTCTACAGCGGGCTCGCGTCACCGGATTCCCGCGCGATCGAGAACCTGCGGGCGGCGCTCCCCCGCGATCCCGGCGAGCTCGAGCGGCTGTTCCCGCGCACCGCCGCCGAGCTGTTCTCGTGGGGCAAGAGCTGGCTGGAGACCTGCCAGAACGCCTTCGCCGGCCTGGACGTCGACCCGGACCGGGTACGCGAGGTGGCCGCGCTGATCCCCGCCGCGATGCGCGGGCTGGTGTCCGAACGCCAGCTCGGCTCGTACGCCGACCTCGATATGGCGCGGCGGGGCCTGACCAACGCGCTGGCCGCCTACCTGGAGCAGTCCCGCCCGGCATGACCACGAGAACGCCTTAGCCCCGGTGAAACCCCGCGGCCTCACCATCCGCCGGGCCGGGCCAGGCGATCTGGCGAACGTCGCCGAGATGCATTACCCGGTCTGGCGGCAATCGTGGACGGGCATGCTGGCGGATTCCACGCTCGACGCCCTGGGATCGCCGCGGCGCTGGGCCATCCTGGCCTACCCGCGGATCCTGCAGCGCCGCGGCTGGAGTATGTGGATCGCCGAGTCCGGTTCGCAGACAATCGGAATGACCATTTTCGGTCCAGATCCCGACAGTCCCGGGCAGGTTGAACTGGACTCACTCTACGTCGCGGCACAATGTCAGCGGCACGGCCTGGGCGGCCGCCTGCTCGACACCGCCCTGGACGCACATCCTTTCGGTGATGTCGTGCTGTGGTGCGCGGAACACAACGCGCAGGCGCGAAAGTTCTACGAAAGAAACGGCTTTCGCGCCGACGGCCGCACCCTGGACTGGGAGCCACTGCCCGGTGTCAAGGTGGCCCATCTGGGCTTCCGGCTCAGCCGGCGGTGACGTGCCGGCGCAGGTCGTATTGCCCGAGATCGGTATTCGCCAGCATGGCGCGATGTTCGCCCGGCGTGAAGGGCCACACCTCGGGCACCCCGTCCTTGTTCAGGTACCAGCTCTGACACCCGGTGGTCCACACCGTGTCCGGCATCGCGGCGCGTAGCTTGGCGTTGAAGCTCTCGGTCGCCGGCCATGTCGGCTCCACGGTGTCGAATTCGCCCCGCCGCCAACGTTGAATCCACCGCAGTATGTGGTCGGCCTGCGATTCCGCGACCGTCGTCAGTGCGAGATTGCCGACCGGGCTGTGCGGCCCCAGCATCATGAAGAAGTTGGGGAAGCCCGGGAGCGCCACCGTCTGGTAGGCACGCGGACCGTCGCGCCACACGTCGTCGGCGGCGATGCCGTCGCGGCCGATCAATTGCATCGGGCGGAAGAAGGCGTGGGTGTCGAATCCGGTGGCGAGCACGATGATGTCCACCTCGTGCAGGACGCCGTCGTCGGTCACGACGCCGCGCCGTTCCACGTGGTCGATTGCGGCGGTGACCAGTTCGACGTCGTCGCGCTGGACGGCGCGGTAGAAGCCATTGGACATCACCAACCGCTTGCACATCGGCGTGTAATCCGGGGTGAGGGCCCGGCGCAGCTCGGGATCGCGGATCTCGCGCAGGCTCGCGCGGCACAGCGCCCCCATGATCTTTCGGCGCAGACCGGGCTTTGTGAGCCCGGCGGCGAAGAGGTCGTAGCCAAAGCTGTAGCACCGGTAGGCCATCCGGTCGAGCCAGCCGAACCTGTTGTGGGTGACGTTGGTGAGCCTGCTGTATCGGGGATTGGGCAACCGAAGCACCCACTGCGCGGTGCGCTGGAACAGCATGATCCGGCCCGCCACGCCGGTCAGGCCGCAGACGAGCTGCACCCCGGTCGAGCCGTTGCCGATGATGGCGATCCGCCGATCGCGCAACTCCACTGGGTGATCCCACCGCGCCGAGTGAAAAGCGGTTCCGCCGAAGTCATCCAGGCCGGGGATCGACGGTAGGCGCGGGTGATGGAGCACCCCGGTGGCGCAGATCAGGAAGTCGACGGTCGATTCCGCGCCGGCGTTGGTGCGCAGCCGCCAGCGTTCACCGTCGAATCGCGCGCAAACGATTTCAGTGCCGAACCGGATGCGGTCACGCACCCCGAAGCGCTCGGCGACGTCGCGAAAATAGGCCTGGATCTCGCGGCCGGGCGAGAAGAGGTGCGACCAGTTGGGATTTTGGGCGAACGTGTACTGGTAGACCCGCGACGGGATGTCACAGACCAGGCCGGGGTAGGTGTTCTCGCGCCAAGTCCCGCCGACCTCGTCGGCCTTCTCGTAAATGGTGACATCCGTTATCCCGCTGCGCAGCAACGCGATCGCGACGCACAGCCCCGACATGCCCGCTCCGACGACGGCAACGGCGGGATCGCGTCGCACGGTCGCCGCTACTCGGACTCGGCGCGCTGCTTGAGGCGCTCCAGTGTGAGCCGGATGTGTTCGGTGTTGGCGGCCAGGCGATCCGGGACACCGGTGGCCCTGCCGGCGAGCTTGCGGAACCAGCCGGGCCTGCGGTCCCAGGTGCTCTCGGTGACCCGGCAACCACCGTCGGCCGCCACGATGTCGTATTGCCAGCGCGCGATCGGGAGCATGGAGTACCGCACGTCGAACGCGAAACGCCGCCCCGGTTCCGCGTCGGTGACCGTGCACGCGGTGCTCCAGCGCCGTTTGCCGTTCTCGTTGTGACCGGTGAACACTGCCCCGGGGCGGGCCACATGGCCTTTGCGCCACTCCATCGCCACCGCCTCTTCGGCGAACGAGGCGAGCGTGGGCAGGTCGGTGATGAGCCCATACACCACGTCGGGGCGGGCGTCGACCTGCACGGTGGCCGTCACGCACGGATCAGTCATGCGCCGATCATAGCCACGACACGGGCGGCTTCACCTCGATTGCGGCCCAACCGAACTTTCTCCACACTTGAGGGCGAACCTCCCAAAGCAAGGGGCAACCATGCGAGTCGGCGTACCGACCGAGATCAAGGCCAACGAGTTCAGAGTGGCCATCACCCCCGCCGGTGTCGCCGAACTGAGCCGCCGCGGCCACGAGGTGCTCGTCCAGGCCGGCGCCGGGGACGGGTCGTCCATCCCTGACGAGGAGTTCAAGGCGGCGGGCGCCCAATTGGCCGGCTCGGCCGAACAGGTGTGGGCCGAGGCCGATCTGCTGCTCAAGGTCAAGGAACCGATTCCGGCCGAATACGGCCTCCTGCGCCCACGTCAGGTGTTGTTCACGTATCTGCACCTGGCCGCCTCGCGCACCTGCACCGAGGCGCTAATGTCTTCCCGCACAACCTCGATCGCCTACGAAACCGTGCAGGCCGCCGACGGCTCGCTGCCGTTGTTGGCTCCGATGAGCGAGGTCGCCGGGCGGCTCTCGGCGCAGGTCGGCGCCTACCATCTGATGCGGTCCCACGGCGGGCGCGGCGTGCTGATGGGCGGGGTGCCGGGAGTCAAACCCGCCGACGTCGTGGTGATCGGCGCCGGTACGGCCGGTTACAACGCCGCCCGGGTCGCCAACGGCATGGGCGCCAGTGTGACGGTTCTCGACGTCAACATCGGCAAGCTCCGGCGGCTTGACGCGGAGTTCGGCGGACAGGTCCGCACGCGCTACTCGTCGGCGTACGAGCTGGAGGGCACCGTCACGCGAGCCGACCTGTTGATCGGCGCGGTGCTGCGGCCGGGCGCCAAGGCGCCGAAACTAGTTTCGAATTCCCTTGTCGCGCAGATGAAGCCGGGTGCCGTGCTGGTGGATATCTCGATCGACCAGGGCGGCTGCTTCGCGGATTCCCGGCCGACCACCCACGATGACCCGACGTTCCCCGTGCACGACACGCAGTTCTACTGCGTGTCGAACATGCCCAGCGCGGTACCCAAGACGTCGACCGTGGCGCTGACCAACGCGACGATGCCGTACGTGCTCGAACTGGCCGACCAGGGCTGGCAAGCGGCGTGCCGGTCGGATGTCGCTCTGGCTAAGGGCCTTTCGACGCACGACGGCGCGCTGCTGTCCGAACGGGTGGCCGCCGACCTGGGCCTGCCGTTCACCGACCCCGCGAGCCTGCTGGCCTAGTTGTACTGGCCTAGCTGTACTGGCCTAGTTGTACTGGCCTAGTTGTACTGGCCTAGTTGTACTGGCCTAGTTGTACTGAACCTAGTCGGCCTCGACCAGGCTGGCGATGATGTCGGCCACCGGACCGGGTCGGGCCTCCTTGAACGACGTTCCCGCCCACAGCGGAATCCCGTTCGGGTCCTCCATGGCGGCGGCCGCCTCCCGGATCGGGGACGTCATCTGGTTGACCTCGGGGTAGCCCAGTGGCGCCACGTTGTCGAGCAGGCGGGTGAAGTTGTTCTCCAAGCCGCGAGCGTAGCGGCCCGAGAAGGCGCGCGTGACGACGGTGGTGCCGAAGATCGGATTCTTCAGGGCGGTGCGATGCGCGGTGCTGGTGCCCGCCTCGTCGCTGAGCAGCAGCGCCGTACCGACCTGAGCGGCCACGGCGCCGCGGTGCAACACGGCGGCGATGTCCCGGGCGTTGCCCAAGCCGCCGGCCGCGACGAGCGGCACGTCATGGGCGCTGCGGATCCGGGTGATCAGCTGGTGCAGCGATTCACTGCCGGGCTCCATGTCGGGCGCAAAGGTGCCCCGGTGCCCGCCCGCATCCGGGCCCTGGACGATCAGGCTGTCCGCGCCGGCGGCGACGGCCACGCCCGCCTCGTACGCCGAGGTCACGGTGACCATCACCAGCAAGCCGAGCGCCCCCAGCCGCCGGATGACATCGGGCGGTGGGACCCCGAAGGTGAACGACACCAGCTCGGGCCGCAGGTCGGCCACCACCTCGAGCTTGGCCTCCCAATCGTCATCGTCGCCGTGGTGCGGGTGGCCGACCTCCACCTGGTAGTAGTCGGCGATCTCTTCGAGTTCTTCGGCGTAGTAGTCCAGCGCCATCCAGTCGGCAACGCTGGGTTGCGGAACGAACAGGTTGACGCCCAGCGGTCCGGTGGTCGCGGCGCGGGCGGCGACGATGTTCTCGGCGAATCGCTCCGCGGTTTGGTGGCCGCCGGGGACGAAGCCGAGCCCACCCGCGTTGGACACCGCGGCGGCCAGTTCGGGCGTGCCCGGTCCGCCGGCCATCGGCGCACCCACGATGGGCACCATGATGTCCCAAAAGCCCAGTACCACGGAGCTAATTTACCATCGCCCGAAGTTGTTGGGGCAGTGACCGTTTGGAGGCATACGGACCCAGGACCGCGCCGCCGTAGGGCTGGCCCAGCAGCCGGTGGGCGACCGCGTTGACCTCCGCGACGGTTACCTGGTCGATCTGCCGCAGGGTGTGCTCGATGCTGCGGTACTCGCCGTAGTTCAGCTCGTTGCGGCCCAGACGACTCATCCGCGAGCTGGAATCCTCCAGGCCCAGGACGAGCCCGCCACGCAACGACCCCTTGGCAATGCGGCACTCCGCCTCGGTGATGCCGTCGCGCGCCACCGATTCGAGGACCTCGTTGGTCACCTGCATCACCTCGGCGAACCGCTCGGGCTGGCAGGCGGCATAGATGGACAGCGCACCGCTGTCAGCAAAGATGTCCACCGTCGAGTAGACCGAGTAGGCCAGCCCGCGCAACTCGCGAACCTCTTGGAACAGCCGGGAACTCAGGCCTCCACCGAGTGCGCTGTTCAGCACCGCAAGCGCCCAGCGATGCCGCCAGCTACGCCCGGGGGTGCGCACACCCAGCGCGACGTGGGTCTGCTCGGCGTCCCGATTGCCCACCGTCAGACCCGGCCGGCCGCTCACCCGTCCGGCGCCCTTGCGCGGGGCGATGGGCCGGCGCCCGCGGACCAGATGCGGCCCGAAGTGCTCACGCACCAGCGCGACCACCTCGTCGTGGTCGACGTTGCCGGCCACCGCGACCACCATGCGTTCCGGCGTGTAGCGCCGCACGTGAAAGGAGTGCAGTTGAGTCCGGGTCATCGACGACACCGAGTGCGCGGTGCCGATCACCGGCCGGCCCACCGGATGGTCACCAAACATCGCGCCCAGGAACATGTCCCCCAGCGCGTCCTCGGGGTCGTCGTCGCGCATCGCGATCTCTTCGAGCACCACGTCGCGTTCCAGCTCGACGTCTTCGGCGGCGCAACGACCGTTGAGCACCACGTCGGCCACCAGGTCGACCGCCAGCTCGAGGTCGCTGTCCAGCACGTGCGCGTAGTAGCAGGTGTGCTCCTTGGCGGTGAAGGCGTTCAGCTCCCCGCCGACCGCGTCCATTGCCTGCGCGATGTCCACCGCGCTGCGGGTGGGCGTCGACTTGAACAGCAGATGCTCGAGGAAGTGCGCCGCTCCCGCCACGGTGGCACCCTCATCCCGCGATCCGACCCCGACCCAGACCCCGACGGACGCCGACCGCACCGCCGGCAGGTGCTCGGTGACGACCCGCAGGCCGCCCGGAAGCATGCTGCGGCGCAGCGACGTCTGGTCTGCCGGTTTCGCCTCGGCGATCTGCTTACCCCGGCGCAGGGCGCCCGCACGAGCCGGACGCGGCCGGGGGTCGTCAGCTGCTGGCGGTCGCGGCATCGGCTGGTGCGGCCTCCTGAGGAGCCCCGGCGTCGGCCGAAGCGGCGCTGTCTTCTTCGACCAAGACGAGAGAGATCTTGCCGCGCTTGTCGATGTCGGCGATCTCGACCCGCAGTTTGTCGCCGACGTTCACCACGTCCTCGACCTTCGCGATGCGCTTGCCCTTGCCGAGCTTGGAGATGTGCACCAGGCCGTCACGTCCCGGCAACAGTGACACGAAGGCACCGAAATCGGTTGTCTTGACGACGGTTCCGAGGAACCGTTCGCCCACGGTCGGTAGCTGCGGGTTGGCGATGGCATTAATCCGGTCGATCGCGGCCTGCGCCGAGGGCCCGTCGGTGGCGCCGACGAACACGGTGCCGTCGTCCTCGATGGAGATCTGCGCGCCGGTTTCCTCGGTGATGGCGTTGATAACCTTGCCCTTGGGCCCGATGACCTCGCCGATCTTGTCCACCGGGACCTTGATGGTGGTCACCCGCGGTGCATACGGGCTCATCTCGTCGGGCCTGTCGATGGCCTCAGCCATGACCTCGAGAATCGTCAGGCGCGCATCCTTGGCCTGCGCGAGGGCACTCGCCAGGACCTGGGAGGGGATGCCGTCCAGCTTGGTGTCCAGCTGCAGCGCGGTGACGTAGTCCTTAGTGCCGGCGCACTTGAAGTCCATGTCGCCGAACGCGTCCTCGGCGCCGAGGATGTCGGTCAGGGTGACGAAGCGACGCTCGGTCTTGCCCTCGACCTCGACGTCGTCGGAGACCAAGCCCATCGCGATGCCGGCCACCGGCGCCTTGAGCGGCACGCCAGCGTTGAGCAGCGCCAGCGTGGAGGCACACACGGATCCCATCGACGTCGAGCCGTTGGAGCCCAGCGCTTCGGACACCTGCCGGATGGCGTACGGAAACTCCTCGACGCTGGGCAGCACCGGGATCAGGGCCCGCTCGGCCAGGGCGCCGTGCCCGATCTCACGCCGCTTGGGCGAACCGACCCGGCCGGTCTCGCCGGTGGAGTACGGCGGGAAGTTGTAGTGGTGCATGTAGCGCTTGGACGTCTCGGGCCCCAGCGAGTCGATCTGCTGGGCCATCTTGACCATGTCCAGCGTGGTCACACCCATGATCTGGGTCTCGCCGCGCTCGAACAGCGCGCTGCCATGCGCCCGCGGCACCACGGCGACCTCGGCCGACAGGGCGCGGATGTCGGTGATGCCGCGGCCGTCGATGCGGAAGTGGTCGGTCAGGATGCGCTGGCGGACCAGCTTCTTGGTCAGCGAGCGGAAGGCGGCGCTGACCTCCTTTTCCCGGCCCTCGTAGGTCTCGGCGAGCCGCGACAGCACCTCGACCTTCAGCTCGTCGGTGCGCTGCTCGCGCTCGGCCTTGCCGCCGATGGTCAGCACCTTGGCCAGCTCGTCGGTGGCCACCGAGGCCACCGAGTAGTAGACGTCGTCGCCGTACTCGGGGAACACCGGGTACTCGCCGGTGGGTTTTGCCGCCGCGTCGGCCAGCTCCTGCTGCGCGGTGCACAGCACGGCGATGAACGGCTTGGCGGCCTCCAGGCCTTCGGCCACAACGGTTTCCGTCGGCGCCTGGGCCCCGCCTTCCACCAGCTCGATGACCTTCTCGGTGGCCTCGGCCTCGACCATCATGATGGCCACGTCGTTTTCGTCACCGTCGCCGACCTTGCGGCCCGCGACCACCATGTCGAACACGGCCCGCTCGAGCTGCTCGACCGTCGGGAACGCGACCCAGGTGCCGTCGATCAGTGCCACCCGCACGCCCCCGATGGGACCGGAGAACGGCAGCCCGCCCAGCTGGGTGGAGGCCGACGCGGCGTTGATCGCCAGCACGTCGTACAGGTCGTTGGGGTCCAGGCTCAGGACCGTCACCACGACCTGGATCTCGTTGCGCAGCCCGGCGACGAACGACGGGCGCAGCGGGCGGTCGATGAGCCGGCAGGTCAGGACCGCGTCGGTGGAGGGCCGGCCCTCGCGACGGAAGAACGAACCCGGGATGCGGCCGGCGGCATACATCCGCTCCTCGACGTCGACCGTCAGCGGGAAGAAGTCGAAATGCTCCTTGGGGCTCTTGCTGGCGGTGGTCGCCGACAGCAGCATGTTCTCGTCGTCCAGGTAGGCGACGACGGCGCCGGCGGCCTGGCGGGCCAACCGACCGGTCTCAAAACGGATGGTGCGGGTGCCGAAGCTCCCGTTGTCGATTACGGCGGTTGCCTCGAACACGCCTTCTTCAATTTCAGCGACAGACATGGGTGTCCGTACGGCCTCTCTGGGTATTCAGCTTTTTCGCGTCGTCACGCGCAAGTAACCCGAGAGCTTCCTCCGAGAGGAAAGAGTCTGAATGCGGCTACGGCCATCGATCGAAGCGGCCGACCTGCCCCAGATCCGGAGAGCCCGGCAGCCACTACCGAAGACCGCCCGATACAGACTGGGCTGCTCCCTCGTGACACGCTGGAACGGCACACGCGGATCTGCGCGGCCGCACCATTCGCTCGGGCCAAACCGGCCCAGAACGCTCCCACTCTACACGGGCGGGCTTAGCCCCCAGTAGGGCTGGGAAGGGTTGGCGGTCTCCTGCCCGGGTCAGCGGCGCAGGCCCAGGCGCTCGACCAGCGAGCGGTACCGCTCCACGTCGATCTGCGCGACGTACTTCAGCAGCCTGCGCCGCCGCCCGACCAGCAGGAGCAACCCCCGCCGGGAGTGGTGGTCGTGCTTGTGCACCTTCAGGTGCTCGGTCAGGTCGGCGATCCGCTTGGTCAGCAGCGCGACCTGCGCCTCCGGGGAGCCGGTGTCGGTGTCATGCAGGCCGTAGGTGCCCAGGATTTCTTTCTTCTGCTCGGCTGTCAGCGCCACGAAAACATCTCCATCGATTGGTCCGCGAAAATTTCGAATCAAGGCGCGGCCACCGCGAACCGCAGCGCGCGCCGATGTCGCCCGGCAGTTTAGCAGCCGCGCGGGCCGCACCCCGAATCGTCGGACGGGGTCAGGCGTCAGCGGCCAGCAGGGCGCGCGCCCGCTGGGTGTCGTTCCCCATCGCGTCTATCAGGTCATTCACCGAGTCGAACTTGCGCTGCCCGCGGATGCGTGCGACAAAGTCCAGCGCCACATACTGCCCGTAGAGGTCGGCGTCGGTATCCAGGACGAACGCCTCGACGGTGCGGGTGCGGCCGGAGAAGGTCGGGTTGGTGCCGACGGACACGGCCGCTTGGTAGCGCTCACCCGGGACGACGGTGCCGGTCACCGGCCCGTGCCCGAGCACGGTGAACCAGGCGGCGTAAACGCCGTCGGCCGGGATGGCCGAGTACATCGGCGGCGCCACGTTGGCGGTCGGGAATCCCAGCTCCATGCCCCGCCCCTCGCCCCGGACGACGACGCCCTCGACGCGGTGCGGGCGGCCCAGCGCGTCGGTGGCCGCCACCATGTCGCCGGCGTCGACGCACGAGCGGATGTAGGTGGACGAGTACGTCACGGTCTCGTTGCTCAGGTGCTCGGTGAGCAGCGACATCGATTCGACCGCAAAGCCGAATCGCTCGCCGGCGCGCCGCAGGGTGTCGACGTTGCCGGCCGCCTTCTTGCCGAACGTGAAGTTCTCGCCCACCACGACCTCCACCACGTGCAGGTGTTCCACCAGCAGCTCGTGGATGTAGCGCTCCGGCGTGAGTTTCATGAAGTCGCTGGTGAACGGCATCACCAGGAAGACGTCGATGCCCAGCTCCTCGACGAGTTCGGCGCGGCGGGTCAACGTCGTCAGCTGCGCCGGGTGACTGCCCGGGTAGACCACTTCCATCGGGTGCGGATCGAACGTCATCAGCACGGTCGGCACGTTGCGGGCGCGCCCGGCCTTGACGGCGTGCGCGATTATCTCCGCGTGGCCCCGGTGCACGCCATCGAACACCCCGATGGTGAGCACGCATCTGCCCCAGTCCGTGGGAATCTCGTCTTGGCCGCGCCACCGCTGCACGACCGCAAGCCTACGGCTCGGAGCGGTCCGCCGGGAGATCCGCACGCGCGCGGGTGGCGAGGAGCACACGATCAGGCTTGGGTTGCCTAAACTTTCTCGTTGTGAAGGCTGACGAAGAGCGTGGCGGTCTCACCCCGGTCGGCCAGGACTACCTCAAAGCCATCTGGAACGCCCAGGAGTGGTCCCCCAAGGACGCGCCGCAAAGGGTCAGCACCAAGATGCTGGCCGAGAAGATCGGGGTGTCGGCCAGCACCGCCTCAGAGTCGATCCGCAAACTCGCCGAACAGGGCCTGGTGGATCACGAGAGATACGGCGCCGTGTCGCTGACCGAGGCGGGCCGGCGGGCGGCGCTGGCGATGGTGCGCCGGCACCGGCTGCTGGAGACCTTCCTGGTCAACGAGCTCGGGTATGGCTGGGACGAGGTGCACGACGAGGCCGAGGTGCTCGAACACGCGGTGTCGGATCGGCTGGTGGCCCGCATCGACGCCAAGCTGGGGTTCCCGCAGCGCGACCCGCATGGCGACCCGATCCCGGCCTCGGACGGGCAGGTGCCCACGCCGCCGGCCCGTCAGCTGTGGGCGTGCGACGACGGCGACAGCGGGACGGTCGCCCGCATCTCCGACGCCGACCCGCAGATGCTGCGCTATTTCGCCGACGTCGGCATCAACCTCGACTCGCGGCTGCGGGTCCTGACCCGTCGCGAATTCGCCGGCATGATCTCGGTGGCGATCGAGTCCGGCGACGGCGCGGAGTCGACGGTCGACCTGGGCAGCCCGGCCGCCCGGGCGATCTGGGTGGTGGGCTAGCTCGTCTTGCCTCGCGCCGAGCGTGAAACTGCGGCGACTTTTGGCGCGAATTTTCGCCGTGGCTTCACGCTCGGCGCGGCTTGGCAGCTTCAGTCGGCCAACAACCCCTTGGCGATGTGGGTCACCTGAACCTCGTTGCTGCCGGCGTAGATCATCAACGACTTCGCGTCGCGGGCGAGCTGTTCCACCCGGTACTCGGCCATGTAACCGTTGCCGCCGAAAAGCTGGACGGCCTCCATCGCGACCTCGGTGGCCGCCTCCGACGAGTACAGCTTGATCGCCGACGCCTCGGCCAGCGTCAGCGGTTTGCCCGCCTGCTGCCGCTCGATGGTGTGAAACACCATGTTCTGCACGTTCATTCGGGCGATTTCCATCTTGGCCAGCTTGAGCTGGATCAGCTGGAACTGCCCGATGTTGCGGCCCCACAGCGTGCGCGTCTTGGCGTAATCCACACACAGCCGGTGGCATTCGTTGATGATGCCCAGCGCCATCATCGCGATCCCGATCCGCTCCGCGGCGAAATTGTCGCGCGCGCTGTCGCGGCCGTCCCCTCCCGCGTGCTGTTCGCTCTCCCCCAGCAGCCGGTCGCGGCCCAGCCGCACGTTGTCGAAGAACAACTCACCCGTCGGCGAGGACATCATGCCCATCTTCTTGAAGGGCTTGCCCTGTGTCAGCCCCGGCATGCCGGAATCGAGCACGAAAACCAGCACCGGCCGGTTGCGCTTGTCCTGCGCGTCCAGGGCTGAGCCATCTTCGAGCTTGGCGTAGACCACCAGGACGTCGGCGTAGGGCCCGTTGGTGATGAACGTCTTCTGCCCATTGAGGATGTAGTCCTCACCGTCGCGTTTGACGTAAGTCTTCATGCCGCCGAACGCGTCCGAGCCGGAGTCCGGCTCGGTGATGGCCCACGCCGCGATCTTCTCCAGCGTCATCAGCTCCGGCAGCCAGCGTTCCTTCTGGGCCAGCGTGCCGCGGCTCATGATGGTCGCCGCTCCCAGGCCGAGGCTGACCGAGACGGTGCTCAACAGCCCGATGCTCACCCCGGCCAGTTCGGAGACCAGCATGGCCACCATCGACGCCTGAGCGGCCAGCCCACCGGAACCGCCTGCCCCGTCGGACTTTTCGCCGGCCGCCGCACCGGCCTGCCTGGCGCGCTCGCGCTCCAGCATCGATTTGACCGACTCGGCCGCCATCGCGTCGAGACCGAACTGGCTGAACAGCTTGCGCGCGATCGGATACGGCGACAGCGCGCCGGTTTCCAACTCGTCGAGGTGCGGACGAATCTCCTTGTCGATGAACTGACGGACGGCGTCGCGAACCATCAGGTCCGCGTCGGACCACTCGATCACGGGTCAGCGTTCGGCGCGCCGGTAGGCGGTGACGACGGCCGCGCCGCCCAGCCCGATGTTGTGTTGCAGTGCGGCGCTGACGCCCTCGACCTGACGCTTGTCGGCGGTGCCCCGCAGCTGCCAGGTCAGCTCGGCGCACTGCGCCAGCCCGGTCGCGCCCAGCGGGTGCCCCTTGGAGATCAGCCCGCCCGACGGGTTGACCACCCAGCGCCCGCCGTAGGTGGTGTCGCCGTTGTCGATCAGCTTGGGCGCCTCACCCGGGCCGCACAACCCCAGCGCCTCGTACAGCAGCAGCTCGTTGGCCGAGAAGCAGTCGTGCAGCTCGATCACCTGGAAGTCCTCGGGGCCCAACCCGCACTGATCGTAAACCTGTTGCGCGGCTTGGACATTCATGTCGTAGCCGATCAGGTTCTTCGCGCTTCCGTCGAAGGTGGACGCGAAGTCCGTCGTCATGGCCTGGCCGACGATCTCCACCGCCCGGCCGGCCAGCCCGTGGCTGTCGACGAAGCTCTCCGAGGCCAGGATCGCCGCGCCGGAGCCGTCGGAGGTGGGCGAGCACTGCAACTTGGTCAGCGGGTCGGAGATCATCCGCGACGCCAGGATGTCGTCGAGCGTGTAGGACTCCTGGAACTGCGCGAACGGGTTGTTGACCGAGTGCTTGTGGTTCTTGTAGCCGATCTTGGCGAAATGCTCGGCGGTGCTGCCGTATTGCCGCATGTGTTCACGGCCGGCGGCGCCGAACATCCACGGCGCGACCGGCATCGCGAACTCGTCGATCGCGGCCATCGCCTTGACGTGCCTGCCCATCGGGGATTCGCGGTCGGAGGCGCCGCCGCCCAGCGAGCCGGGTTGCATCTTCTCGAAGCCCAGCGCGATCGCGCAGTCCACGATCCCGCCGCGGATGGCCTGGGCCGCCAGGAACAGCGCGGTCGAGCCGGTCGAGCAGTTGTTGTTGACGTTGACGATCGGGATCCCGGTCATGCCCAGCTCGTAGAGCGCCCGCTGCCCGGACGTCGAATCGCCGGCGACGTAGCCGACGTAGCCCTGCTGCACCTCGCGGTAGTCGACACCCGCGTCGGCCAGCGCGTTGGTGCCCGACTCCCTTGCCATGTCGGGATAGTCCCAGCCCTCTCGGCGGCCGGGCTTCTCGAATTTCGTCATACCGACGCCGACGACGTAAACCTTGCTGGACATAGCGCGCACCTTCTTCGACAGGCTTGGACGATCCGCGCCCCAGCGTATTCCTAGAGCGTCGCCGGCCGGATCACAACCACCGACTTGGTGCGCGAGCCCTCGTCGCGCAGCAGCGCGATCACCCGGCCGCCGGCGTCGCAGGCGGCGTACACGCCGTCGATGCCGGCCGCCGAAAGCGCCCGCCCGTTGGCCGTCGCCTCGGCCTCCTGGCCGGTCAGGTCGCGGCGCGGAAACACCAGCAGGCACGCCTCGTCCAGCGTCAACGACAGGGTGGGCCGCTCGGCCAGCTCGTCGAGCGAGCGCGCCTGCTCCAGGGTGAAGCGGCCGACGCGGGTGCGCCGCAGCGCCGTCAGGTGCCCGCCCACGCCGAGCGCGGCGCCGACGTCGCGGGCCAGCGCGCGAACGTAGGTTCCCGACGAGCAGTCGACCTCCACGTCGACGTCGACGAACTGGCCAGCGGATCGAACGTCGCACACCTCGAACCGGTCGATGCGCACCGGCCGGGCCTCGAGTTCGACGGTCTGCCCCTCGCGGACCAGCCGGTAGGCGCGCCGGCCGTCCACCTTGATCGCGCTGACCGCCGACGGCACCTGCTCGATGTCGCCGCGCAGGCCGGCGACCGCCGCGGCGATCGCCTCACGCGTCAGGTGCGCGGCCGAGACGCTGTGCAGCACTTCGCCTTCGGCGTCCTCGGTGGACGTGGTCTGGCCGAGCCGGATGGTGGCGGCGTACGACTTGGAGGCCGCCGTCAGCAGGCCGAGGATCTTGGTGGCCCGGTCGACGCCGATCACCAGCACGCCGGTGGCCATCGGGTCCAGCGTGCCCGCGTGCCCCACCCTGCGGGTGCCGAAGATCCGACGGCAACGCCCCACCACGTCGTGACTGGTCATCCCGGCCGGCTTGTCGACGAGGACCAATCCCGGGCCGCTGGGGCTTGAGCTCATAGCACGATGGCGGTCAGCACCAGTCCCCGTTCGACCGACCACCGGCCCCTCAGCGCGGTCAGCGGCGGGCCGTCGAGGGCCTGCCCGTCGATGAGGATCTTGGACACGAAATCGCCGCTGGTCGCCCCGTCGGGCGGGTCGAGGTCGAACACGACGTGGGCGTCCTCGAAACCCAGCCACCGCTTTGTCAACGGAAACCAGGCCTTATACGTTGCCTCCTTGGCGCAGAACAGGATTCGGTCCCAATGCAGACCTTCGGGCAAGGAGGCGAGCTCGTGTCGCTCCTCCTGCAGGCTGATCGCGTTCAGCACGCCGTCCGGCAACACGTCGTGCGGTTCGGCGTCGATACCGACCGAGCGCACCGCTTCGGTGCGGCCCACGACCGCACCGCGATAGCCGGTGCAATGGGTGAGGCTGCCCACCACGCCGTCGGGCCAGCACGGTTCGCCCTTCTCGCCCTTGAGGATCGGCACCGGCGGCAGGCCGAGCTCGCCCATCGCGACGCGCGCGCAGTGCCGGACGGTGATGAACTCGTTGCGCCGCTTGGGGACCGACCTGGCGATCAGGGGCTCCTCGTCGGGCAGCGGGGCCAGGCCGGGTGGGTCGGAATACAGCTCGGAGTAGGCCAGCTCGCCCATGTCGGGCAGTACCGAGGAGACCAGCATCTGCTCGGTCATCGTGATTGCCGCTGCCGCAACCGTTCCCGGAACTGCTCGGCCTGCTGCCGCATCTCGGGGGTGATCTCGAAGTGACCGCCGAAATCGTTGAGGTATCCGGGCGCATATTGCGGATCGGGCAGCACCTGGCGCAGCCAGCTGTGTGGCTTGCGGCGCCGCCACTCCCGCGGGTAACCCACCGACACTTCCTCGAAGCGCACGTCGTCGTACCAGGTGGTGCGCGGAATGTGCAGGTGACCGTAGACCGAACAGACGGCGTTGTAGCGGGTGTGCCAGTCGGCGGTCTTGGTGGTTCCGCACCACAGCGCGAACTCCGGGTAGAACAGCGCGTCGCAGGGCTCGCGGACCAGCGGGAAATGGTTCACCAGGACGGTCGGCGTCATCCAGTCGAGTTGCTCGAGACGGGCCCGCGTGGCGGCGAGCCGCTCCCGGCACCAGGCCTCCCGGGTGGGATACGGCTCCGACGAGAGCAGGAATTCGTCGGTGGCGACCACGTTGCGCTCCCGCGCGATGGTCACCCCCTCGCCTTTGCTCGTCGCGCCCTCCGGCAAGAAGCTGTAGTCGTAGAGCAGGAACATCGGCACGATCGTCGCCGGGCCGCCGCGCTCGGTCCACACCGGGAAAGGATGCTCGGGTGTGACGACGCCCATCTCGTCGCACATGTTGACCAGGTAGTCGTAGCGGGCCTTGCCGAAGATCTGCACCGGGTCACGCGTGGTGGTCCACAGCTCGTGATTGCCGGGCACCCAGATCACCTTGGCGAATCGCCGGCGCAGCAGGTCGAGGGCCCAACGGATGTCGTCGGTGCGTTCGGCGACGTCGCCGGCGACGATCAGCCAGTCGTCCGGGGACGACGGGTGCAGCGATTCGGTGACCGGCTTGTTGCCGAGGTGACCGGTATGCAGGTCGGAGACGGCCCACAGCGTCGGTTGCCCCCCATTGGGCGATTCGGACCCCGCGTTTTGACCAGCCACGATTGACCAGCCTAATGACCCGCGGCCACGGGCCGGTCGGGGCCGGGCGCTTGCTCGCGGCAGTAGAACGTGTTCTTGTTTCACTGTGACCCTGCTCAGGGCGACTTGTACACTCCGGGCAAGGAGCGCCGAGCCGTCAGGGGGTGTCGTGTTCGCCAAGGTGCGACTGATCGGGGCGGTCGGCGCCCTGGTCGCAGCGGCCGTAGCAGGCACCGCGGGGTGGCAGGGCGCAGCGCCCGGGCCGGCGGGGGGCGGGCGCCTCGAACTGCGCTCGACCGCGGCGCCGATGGAAACCACCATGAAGAGCCCGATCGTGGCGACCACCGACCCGCGCCCCTTCGACGCGTGCGAGGACATCCCGTTCGACGTGGTGCAGCGACTCGGGCTGGCGTTCACACCGCCCGAGCACGAAGACGGGCTGCGCTGCCACTTCGACGCGGGCAATTACCAGGTGGCCGTCGAGCCGATCATCTGGCGCACCTACGAGGAGACGCTGCCGCCGGACGCCGTCGAGACCACCATCGCCGGCCACCGCGCCGCGCGGTACTGGGTGCTCAAGCCGACGTATCACAACAGCTACTGGTATTACTCCTGCATGGTGGCGTTCAAGACCGGCTACGGCGTGCTGCAGCAGGCGCTCTACTACTCGACCGTCTACTCCAATCCCGAGGTGGACTGCATGTCCACCAATCTGCAGCGCGCCAACGACCTGGCGCCTTACTACAAGTTTTGAAGCCGCCCGGCCTTAACCTGGGCACCGTGAGTACCACCTCGCGTCCCGCCCAGCCCACGCTGCACACCCTGCGGCACGTCGGCGGCAAGGCCGTCGGGCGGCTGCTGGGCCTGCCGCCGGCGGTCACCGACTACACCGTGGAACGCGTCCGGGTGCCCATGCGCGACGGCGTCGACCTGGTGGCCGACCACTACACACCGAGCACCGCGTCGGCCGCCGGCACCCTGCTGGTCCGGGGGCCTTACGGGCGGGCCTTCCCGTTCTCCCTGCTTTTCGGCGCGCTGTACGCGGCGCGCGGCTACCACGTCGTGCTGCAGAGCGTCCGCGGAACGTTCGGGTCCGGCGGGGATTTCGAGCCGATGGCCAACGAGGCCGCCGACGGCGCCGACACGGTGGCCTGGCTGCGCGAGCAGCCCTGGTTCACCGGCCGCTTCGCCACCATCGGACTGTCGTACCTCGGGTTCACCCAGTGGGCGCTGCTGCAGGATCCCCCGCCGGAGCTCGCCGCGGCCGTGATCGCCGTGGGACCGCACGATTTCAACGCCTCGGTGTGGGGCACCGGCTCGTTCGCGATCAACGACTTCCTGGGCTGGAGCGACATGGTTGCCCACCAGGAGGACCCGGTGCGCGCCCGCTCCGCGCTGCGGCAACTGCGGACCCGGAACAAGGTGGCACAGGCGGCCCTCGGCCTGCCCGTCGGCGACACGGCGCGGGCGCTGCTCGGTGCGGGCGCCCCGTGGTTCGAGTCGTGGATCGAGCACGCCGACCCGGACGATCCATTCTGGGACGCCCTGCGCTGCGTCGACGCGCTGGACCGCGTGGACGTGCCCGTGCTGCTGGTCGGCGGTTGGCAGGACATCTTCGTCAGGCAGACGCTGCAGCAGTACGCGCATCTGCGCGGCCGGGGCGTAGACGTCGCGCTCACCATGGGCCCGTGGACCCACACGCAGCTGATCACCACGGGGCTGGGCACCTGGGCGCGGGAGTCGCTGGATTGGTTGGGCGCCCACCTCGGTGGCGAGCCCGCGCTGCGCCGGCCGAGCCGGGTCCGCGCTTACGTCACCGGCCAGGGTTGGCGCAACGTGGCCGATTGGCCGCCCGCCACCACCGAGCGCGCGTTCTATCTGCGTCCCGGCGGCCATCTGGGTGAGACCGTGCCGGCGGACCTGGCGGGGCTGGCGCCGGCGACTTTCCGCCACGACCCCGCCGACCCGACCCCCACCACCGGCGGCCCGCTGCTGTCCCCGAACGGCGGCTACCGTGACGACGGCCGGCTCGCGTCGCGCGACGACGTGCTGGCCTTCACCAGCCTCACCCTCACCCACGACCTGTGCGTCTACGGGAGCCCGGTCGTCGAGTTGGCGCACCGCGCGGACAATCCCCACGCCGACCTGTTCGTCCGGGTGAGCGAGGTCGACGCCAAGGGCAGGTCGAAAAACGTCAGCGACGGCTACCGGCGGCTGCCCGTCGCCGCCAAGAACTCGAGGAAAACCGTTCGGGTCGAACTCGACGGCATCGCACACCGCTTCCGCGCCGGCTCACGCATCCGAGTGCTGATCGCCGGCAGCTGGTTTCCCCGCTACGCGCGCAACCTGGGCACCGACGAGCCGATCTTGACGGCTCGACACTCCAAGCCGGCCACCCACAGCGTGCGCTACGGACGCTCCCGGCTGCTGCTGCCCGTCGGCCCGCTCGACCTGTCAGCCAACGGCGCGGCGGACGCGGGCCGCGACCTCGGCTAGCGCGGCTTCGTCATGAACCGGCGGCGCCGCTGGCGCCCGCACCGGCAGCTCCACCCAGCTTTTGCAGCCGCCGTACTCGGGCGTCCGGGTGATTTCCACCGGCTCGGCCAACGGGTGCACCGACAACACCAGCACGGCCAGCTTGTGCCTGGGGCGAAAGTCGAGCCGGTCGGCGCGCACCGACTCGGCGGTCCAGATGTGCAGGTCCTCGATCGCCGGCAGCCCCTCGGGCCGCTCAACAGCCACCGCCGCAACGACTTTCGCGGCCGCCCGGATCACCAGGCGGTCGTCGGTGCTGTCGGTGGCGGCCACGTCCAGCAGATCGCGGTGCTCGGGCCGGACACGCTCGGCGTGGCTGTGCGCGACCGTCGGAAACAGCAGGAATTCGTTGGCCGCCAACGCGAACCGCTTCTCGGAGATGCCGCCCTTGCGCAGCAGCACCCGCTGGCGGCCGTCCAGCAGGGCGTGCACCGCGGCGCTCCACTCCTTGAGCGCGGGCGTCGTGGTCGGGGTGGTCGCGGTGAGCGTCATTGCGCCCCGGCCAGCCGGGCGAGGACCTCGGGCCGGCGCAACGGCGGGACGGTCTTGGGCGGCTGGCGCCGCGGCGGCAGTGCCGCCAACAACCGCGCCGTCGCCTCCGTGACCTCGGCGACCGCCGCCTCGAACGCCTCGGCGTTGACCGCGTTCGGGCGCGTGATGCCGCTGACCTTGCGCACATACTGGCGCGCCGCCGCCGCGATCTCCTCGGCCGTGGCCGCCGGCTGCAACCCGCGCAGCTCGGTGATGTTCCTGCACATGCCCACAACGATAGGCGCGGCCCGCGACCCTTTACGGTGATCCCATGACCGACGACATCCTGCTGATCGAAACCGACGAGCGGGTGCGGACCCTGACGCTGAACCGGCCGCAGTCCCGCAACGCGCTGTCTTCGGCGCTGCGCGATCGGTTCTTCGGCGCCCTGGCCGACGCGGAAATCGACGACGACGTCGACGTCGTGATCGTCACCGGCACCGACCCGGTCTTCTGCGCGGGGCTGGATCTCAAAGAGCTGGGCGGCCAGTCGGCGCTTCCCGACATCTCCCCGCGGTGGCCACCGCTGAGCAAGCCGGTGATCGGCGCGATCAACGGCGCCGCGGTGACCGGCGGGCTGGAGCTGGCCCTGTACTGCGACATCCTGATCGCCTCGGAGAACGCCCGGTTCGCCGACACCCATGCCCGCGTCGGACTGCTGCCCACCTGGGGGCTGAGCGTGCGCTTGCCGCAAAAGGTGGGCGTCGGCCTGGCCCGGCGGATGAGCATGACCGGGGACTACCTGTCGGCCACGGACGCGCTGCGCGCCGGGCTGGTGACCGAGGTGGTGCCCCACGACCAGCTGTTGAGCGCCGCCCGCGCAGTGGCGGCGTCGATCGTCGGAAACAATCAGGACGCGGTGCGCGCGCTGCTGGCCTCCTACCACCGGATCGATGACTCGCAGACCAGCGCGGGGCTGTGGCTCGAGGCCATGGCGGCCCGCCAGTTCCGGACCAGCGGCGACGACATCGCCGCCAACCGCGAGGCGGTGCTGCAGCGCGGGCGGGCCCAGCTGCGTTGATTGGCGGCGGTCGGCTCCCGCCAGTCGCGGTCAACACCTACGATCAGCTGATGCGTGTGGTTGTCGACGTCGCCGTGAGGGTGCTCGCGGGCGCCGTGGTGCTCGCGGCGGCGATCGGGCCCGCCCCGTATGCGGCCGCGCTACCGCCGCCGGGATTTCCCAGCGTGGATGGCTTCGTGCCCGTCCCGGCCGACGGTTACGTGAGCAGCGCCGGTCCGGGCACCTCGCCGCGGATCAGCTTCTCCACCCCGTACAGCCTGGCGTGCGACTTCTATGGCGGTCCGGCGCCCGCACCGCCGCCGTCACAGGACATCAGGTGCAAGGGCGACATGCCCGGGATCGACGACGTTCCCGTTCTGGGCGGACGCCCCCGCCCGGGCGATTGCCTGGTGGGCTCCGCCGAGTTCAAGGGACCCGGCTACAAGTTGAGCCGGATGTCGTACGGCGGATGCGACGGCAACCCCGCCGCCCTGCCGCCGGGCGGCAAGTTGCTGGGCGCGGGTCAGAAGTTGACGTACCTGAACGTCACGTGCGCCGTCGGCGCCGACAACCTCGTCGCCTGCCTGGACACCACCAGCGGGGATCACGGGTTCGTGCTGCAACGCTCGGGCAGCTGGGCGTTCTAGCCGGGGGCGTTCTAGCCGAGGGCCGCGCGCAGCGACGCCACCGCGTCGTCGATCGAGCCGCTCGTCGAATAGCCGGCGGCCAGCCGGTGGCCGCCCCCGCCGAACCCGGACGCGACCGCCGCCAAATCCACGTCGGCCTTGGCCCGCATCGACACCGACCACTGCTGCGGGTCGACTTCCTTGAACACCGCGGCCACTTCGGCCTGCTGCGTGGTGCGCACGATGTCGACGATGCTTTCGACTTCCTCTGGGCGCGAAGTGACCCAATCCCGGTGTCCGACAACGGCATACACCAGCCCGCGACCGCCAGCCGCGTCGGGCAGCAACTGCGCCGAGCCCAACACGCGGGACAGCAGCGGCAACCAGGTGAAGGGATGACTGTCCATCAGCGTCCGGCTGAGCGCGCCATTGTCGACCCCGGTATCGACCAGCCGGGCCGCCAGCCGAAGGGCACGGGCACTGGCCCAGCGGAAGGACCCGGTGTCGGTCGTCAGCCCGGCGTAGATGCAGTGCGCGACGTCGGGGTCGATCGGCTTGTCCCACGCGTCGAGGATGTCGGCGATCATCATCGTCGTCGAATCCGCCGACACGTCAACGAAGTTGGCGGTGCCGAACTCCTCGTTGGAGGCGTGGTGGTCGATCACCAGCAACTCGCGGCCGGGACCGGCAAGCTCGCTGAGCACGCCCAGCCGCTTGATGCTCGGAACATCGACGGTGACAACCAGATCGACGTCGCGCCGCATCGCATCCGCGCTGACCAGCAGCCCACAGCCGGGCAACGACGCCAGCGACTCCGGCAGCTCCGCCGGCTCGGCGAAACCGACCTCGACGCTCTTGCCGCACCTGTCCAGCACCAAAGCCAGCGCCAGGCCCGCGCCGATGGTGTCGGCGTCGGGGTGGACATGGGCGACCACCGCGATAGTGGCTGCGGCGGAGAGCAATTCGACCGCGCCGTGGACGTCGACACGTGTCCCCGCTCCCGCGGCGCGGGAAAGCTCAGTCTTCGCGTCGGTCGTCGTCACCGGTGTCCTCGTCGCTTGACCCGCTGGCACGGTATGGATCGGCATCCCCGGCCGGCTTGGCCCCCGAGCGAACGCGCGCGAGGTCGGCGTCGGCGGCGCGGGCGCGCGCCAGCAACTCGTCCATCCGCTGCACGGTGTCCAACGTGGTGTCGCGGGTGAAGGTCAGGGTGGGTGTGAAGCGCACGCCGGTGCCCGCCCCCACCATGGTGCGCAGCGCACCCCTGGCCCGTTCCAGTGCGGCAGACGCGGCGGCGTAGTCCGGCTCGTCGTCCAGGGTGCGGCCCAGCACGGTGTAGAACACCGTCGCATCGTGCAGGTCGGCGGTGACCTTCGTGTCGACGATCGTCACCCCGTCCAGCCCCGGATCCTTGATCTCGAATTCGATCGCCGAAGCGACGATCGTGTTGATGCGTTTGGCCAGTCGGCGCGCCCGGGCCGGGTCAGGCATATCGATTCACCGCCTCTCCCCCGCGAGCGGGTGGGGTCCACGCGAAGCTGGGGAGTACCCCCACCTCATCACACATTCGCTTTCTGCATCGTCGGCTTCTGCATCGTCGGCTTCTGCATCGTCGGCTTCTGCATCGTCGGCGGTGGTCAGGCTCGCTCCTTCTGGACGAGCTCGTAGGACTCGATGATGTCGCCTTCCTTGATGTCGGAGTAGCCCAGCGTCATACCGCACTCGAAGCCCTCGCGGACCTCGGTCACGTCGTCCTTCTCCCGGCGCAGCGAGGTGATCGTCAGGTTGTCGGCGACCACGATGTTGTCCCGCAACAGGCGGGCCTTCGCGTTGCGGCGCACCACGCCCGAGCTGATCATGCAGCCGGCGATGATGCCGACCTTGGAGGACCGGAAGATCGCGCGGATCTCCGCCCGACCCAGCTGGTTCTCCTCGTAGATCGGCTTGAGCATGCCGCGCAGGGCCTTCTCGATGTCGTCGATCGCCTGGTAGATCACCGAGTAGTAGCGGATCTCGACGCCCTCGCGGTTGGCCAGCTCGGTCGCCTTCCCTTCGGCGCGAACGTTGAAGCCGATGATGATCGCGTCCGACGCCGACGCCAGGTTGACGTTGGTTTCGGTGATGCCACCGACGCCGCGGTCGATCACGCGCAACATCACCTCGTCGTCGACCTGGATGCCCATCAGGGCCTCCTCGAGCGCCTCGACGGTACCGGCGTTGTCGCCCTTGAGGATCAGGTTCAGCTGGCTGGTTTCCTTCAGCGCCGAGTCCAGGTCCTCCAGGCTGATGCGCTTGCGCGACCGCGCCGCCAGCGCGTTGCGCTTGCGCGCGCTGCGCCGGTCGGCGATCTGGCGGGCGATGCGGTCCTCGTCGACGACCAGGAAGTTGTCGCCGGCGCCAGGGACCGACGTGAAGCCGATGACCTGCACCGGCCGCGACGGCAGGGCCTCCTCGACGTCGTCGCCGTGCTCATCGACCATGCGGCGGACGCGACCGTAGGCGTCGCCGGCCACCACGGAATCGCCGACACGCAGCGTGCCGCGCTGCACCAGCACCGTGGCGACCGGACCGCGACCGCGGTCCAGGTGCGCCTCGATCGCCACACCCTGGGCCTCCATGTCGGGGTTGGCCCGCAGGTCCAGGGCGGCGTCAGCGGTCAGCAGCACCGCTTCTTCCAGCGCCTCGATGTTGGTGCCTTCCTTCGCCGAGATGTCGACGAACATCGTGTCCCCGCCGAATTCCTCTGGCACCAAACCGTATTCGGTGAGCTGCCCGCGGATCTTGGCCGGGTCGGCGCCCTCCTTGTCGATCTTGTTGACCGCCACGACGATCGGGACGTCGGCCGCCTGCGCGTGGTTGATGGCCTCCACAGTCTGCGGCATCACGCCGTCGTCGGCGGCGACCACCAGGATCGCGATGTCGGTGGCCTTCGCGCCGCGGGCACGCATGGCGGTGAACGCCTCGTGACCCGGGGTGTCGATGAAGGTGATCAGCCGCTCGTTGCCGTCGAGGTCGACGGAAACCTGGTACGCGCCGATGTGCTGGGTGATGCCACCCGCCTCGGCCTCGCGCACGCTGGCGTTCCGGATCGTGTCCAACAGCCGGGTCTTACCGTGGTCGACGTGACCCATCACGGTCACCACCGGCGGCCGGGTCTGCAGGTCTTCCTCGGTGCCCTCGTCCTCGCCGTAGGTGAGGTCGAAGGACTCCAGCAGCTCGCGGTCCTCGTCCTCGGGGCTGACGACCTGGACGTTGTAGTTCATCTCGCTGCCCAGCAGCTCGAGCGTCTCGTCGCCGACCGATTGGGTGGCCGTCACCATCTCGCCGAGGTTGAAAAGCGCCTGCACCAGCGCCGCCGGGTTGGCGTTGATCTTGTCGGCGAAGTCGCTCAGCGACGCGCCGCGGGCCAGCCGGATGGTCTCGCCGTTGCCGTGCGGCAACCGCACGCCACCGACGACCGGCGCCTGCATGTTCTCGTACTCGGCGCGTTTCGCCCGCTTGGACTTGCGGCCACGCCGCGGCGCACCGCCGGGACGACCGAACGCTCCGGCGGCACCGCCGCGCTGACCGGGACGGCCGCCGCCGCCACCGCCGCCGGGACGGCCCCGAAAGCCTCCCGGAGCGCCGCCGGCACCGGGCGGCGCGCCGACGCCGCCGCGGTAGTTGCCGCCGCCACCGTCACGACCACCGGGCCCGCCGGGCCGACCGCCACCCGGTCGCGGGGCGCCGGGCCGGGCCGGGCGGCCCGCACCGACGGCACCGCCGGGACGGGGCGGCATGTTGCCGGGCGAAGCGCCGGGACGTGGCCCGCCGGGCCGGGGCGCCCCGGGGCGGGGCACCGGGCGCGGGATCGGCCGGTCGACGGGCTGCGCGGAAGAGAACGGGTTGTTGCCGACGCGGGGGGTGCGGACTCCAGGCTTCGGCGCCGGACCGGGGCGCGGGCCCGGCGTCATGCCGGGTTGCGGTCCAGGCTGGCCGGCCGGCTGCCCGGGAGCGGGGGGTTTCGGCTGCCCGGGCGCCGGGGCGGGGCGCACTGGCGCTTCCGCGGGTGCGGCCGGCGACGCTTGCGCGGCGGCGGTCGTCGTTCCGCCGGCACCGGTCGCTTCGCCGTTGCCGATGGCCTTGTCGAGGGCCTGGTCGAGCGATTTGTCCGGCGCCTTGGCGGGGGCCTTGGCGGCCTTGGTCGCGGTCTTTTCGGGAGCCGCCTTGCCGCCTCCGAAGGATTCGCGCAGTCGACGGGCGACCGGCGCCTCCACCGTCGACGATGCGGATTTTACGAATTCGCCCTGTTCATTCAGCCGGGCGAGAACTTCTTTGCTGGTAACACCGAGTTCCTTAGCCAACTCGTGTACGCGGGCCTTACCTGCCACTACATCTCCTGTCTATGAGGCGACAGTCGTGGGGCCGCGCCTCGGGTTTAGCTATGACGCATGGTCATCGGGACTTCACGGTGTGCTCATGTTCTTTGCTGCCTGTTCTGTTGATGCCGAGAGGATCGGGTACCCCTAGAGACTCTAGGTGCTCGACCACCGCGGACAAGTCCGGGGAACCGGTGATGCGCAGCGCTCTGGTGAAAGCACGCCGCCGAATCGCCTGTTGCACGCACTGCGGTACGGGATGCAGCCACGCACCCCGCCCCGGCAGGCTACTCCTGGTGTCAACGATCACGGCATGCTTGCCGTTCCCGTCCGACACAGCCACCACGCGAAGCAGTTCGACGGCCAACTCTCGCTTCCGGCACCCGACGCACGTCCGGACGGGTCCGTCCACACGCCTGTGCGCCGAGACCGAAGGCTCACGCTGGATCACGGCTCAGTCTAGCGTCACTTACCCGATCGTCAGAACCGCCCGACGGTGCGGGCCGTTCTCCCCCCCGCGACGGCGCCGCGGGGCCCGGTCGCTGCGCTAGCGGTCGTGCGCCATCGGATGGGCGGCGCCGCGTTCGGGGTGGGCCTCCGAATGCGCCTCGGGCCCACCCGGCGTATCGCCGCGGATGTCGATGCGCCACCCGGTGAGCCGGGCGGCCAACCGCGCGTTCTGGCCCTCCTTGCCGATGGCCAGGGACAGCTGGAAATCGGGCACCACCACGCGGGCGGCCCGGGCGGCCTGGTCGATGATCGACACGGAGACCACCTTGGCCGGCGATAACGCGTTGGCGACGAAGCGCGACGGGTCCTCGTCGTAGTCGATGATGTCGATCTTTTCCCCGGAGAGCTCGCTCATCACGTTGCGGACCCGCTGGCCCATCGGGCCGATGCAGGCCCCTTTCGCGTTCAGGCCGGGGACGTTGGATTTCACGGCGATCTTGGAGCGATGGCCGGCCTCACGGGCCACCGCCACGATTTCGACCGAGCCGTCGGCGATCTCGGGAACTTCCAGGGAGAACAGCTTGCGCACCAGGTTGGGGTGCGTCCGGGACAGGGTGATCATCGGCTCCCTGGAGCCGCGGGTGACGCCGATCACGTAGCAACGCAGCCGGTTGCCGTGTTCGTAGCTTTCGCCGGGGACCTGTTCGGCCGCCGGGATCACGCCCTCGGAGGCCTTGGTCTCGCTGCCCATCCGGACCACGACCAGACCGCGGGCGTTGGCGCGGCTGTCCCGCTGAATGACGCCGGCGACGATCTCGCCCTCGCGGGTGGAGAACTCGCCGTAGGTGCGCTCGTTCTCCGCGTCCCGGAACCGCTGCAGCATGACCTGACGCGCGGTGGTCGCGGCGATGCGGCCGAAACCCTCGGGGGTGTCGTCCCATTCGCTGATCACGTTGCCGTCTTCGTCCGTCTCGCGGGCGATGACGCGCACGACACCGGTCTTGCGGTCGATCTCGATGCGCGCGTCGTTCTGGTGGCCCTCGGTGTGCCGATAGGCGGTGAGCAGCGCCGACTTGATCGTCTCGAGCAGCTCGTTGACCGAGATGCCCCGATCGACCTCGATGGCATGCAGCGCGGCCATGTCGATGTTCATGCTCCGGCCTCCGTCCTGTCGGCCTGGCCCGCCAGCTCCAACTCCGCTTGGGCCGGCGGTGAAAACTCCACCTGGACAACGGCTTTGGCGATATCGGCGAGCGGGATCTCGCGCACCCGCAAGTCGCGGCCTTCCCGGACCACCAGCGCGACGGCGTGACCACGCGTCTCGCCGACGCGACCGGTCAGCCGCGAACCATCCGACAAGACGACGTCGACCTTGCGGCCACGGGCGCGACGGAAGTGCTTTTCACTGGTCAGCGGGCGGTCCACGCCCGGCGAACTGACCTCAAGCACGTAGCGATCCTCGATGTCGTCGAGGCCGTCCAGCAAAGTCGACGCCGAACGCGACAGGGTCGCTATGGTGTCCAGGTCGAGGGCTTTGTCGCCGTCGGCGACCACCATGATCCGGGGCGGGCGCGTCCGGGCGTCGATGACCACGTCTTCGATCTCGTATCCCGCGCGCGCGAACTCATCACCGAGTAGCTCGATCACCTGCGTCTGCGAAGGTAGCCCGGTGGTCACGGCGAGCTCCTCATCTTGAGTTGTCCGGTCAGCTGGAGGGTGTCGCCGCCCGCTGGTTTGCGGGCGGCTCCAGTGTCCCGGCGGAACGCAAAGGCTGCCGTTCCGCGAGAGCCAGCTATCAACGATACGCCAGGAATCGCGTCTGACGGCCGGATCGCGTCCTGGCTTCGGACCCACCTCCGCACCGATGGCAGGATGTGACCGATGGCAGGATGTGTTTGTGCCTAGCGCAGTTCCCGCCATCAACCGGCGGGGTGTGCTCGCCGGCGGCGCGGCTCTGGCTGCGCTCGGGGTGGTCGCCTCCGCCTGCGGCGAGTCCCCGCCCAAGCCCCCGCCCGTCGAAGAGCTGCTGGGGCCGTTGGACCAAGCCCGCAAGGACAGCGCGCTGGCCGGTGCCGCCGCGACGGCCGTCGGCAACCCGCCGCAGATCGCCGCCGCGCTGACGGTGGTCGCTAGCCAACGCGCCGCGCACGCCCGCGCCCTGTCCACGGAGATCTCGCGGGCCGCCGGCAAGATCACCAGTTCGTCGACAAGCGAAACGACGAGCGCCAGCCCGAGCGCGGCCGAACCGGCGGGGCCGCCGCCGCCCCCACCGCCGGTGTCCGACGTGATCAACGCGTTGCGCGCCTCGGCCGACAGCGCCAGCCGGCTGGTGGCGGGTGAATCGGGCTACCGGGCGGGGTTGCTCGCTTCGATCATCGCGTCCTGCACGGCGTCGTACACCGTCGCCCTGGTGCCCGGGGGCCCGTCGATATGAGCACCGGCAAGGACGCCGACAACGCGGCGCTGTGCGATGCGCTGGCGGTCGAACACTCGACGATCTACGGCTACGGCATGGTCTCGGCGCTGTCGCCGCCCAGCGTGAACGGGCTGGTGGTGGAGGCCCTGACCCAGCACCGGCAACGCCGCGACGACGTGATCGCGATGCTGACCGCCCGCAAGGTCAACGCGCCGGTCGCCGCCCCCGGCTACCAGTTGCCGATGCTGGTGGGCAGCGCGGCGGACGCCGCGCGCCTGGCCGCGCGGATGGAAAACGACGGCGCGTCGGCCTGGCGCGTGGTGATCGAGCACGCCGAGACCGCCGACGACCGCGCCTTCGCTTCGACGGCGCTGACGCAGAGCGCCGTGATGGCCGCCCGATGGAACCGCGTGCTGGGCGCCTGGCCCATCACGACGAGTTTTCCGGGCGGAAACGACTAGCGCCGCATGGTCTTTCGTCGCTATCCGGCCAGCGCGGCCGCGACGTCGGTGGCCAATGACGGCCCGGTGGGCAGCTCGCGCGTCTGTCCGCTGAAGCGGTCGCGCAACTCGACCACGCCGTTGCCCCAGCCGCGCCCCACCACCAAAATCCATGGCACGCCGAGTAATTCGGCGTCCTTGAACTTCACCCCCGGCGACGCCTGACGGTCGTCGAGCAGCACCTCGACGCCCAACCGGTCCAGGTCGGCCGCCAGTGCGTTGGCCCCGGTGCGGGCGTCCGCGTCCTTGTTGGCTATCACCAGGTGGACGTCGAACGGCGCGACCGCCACCGGCCAGCGCAGGCCCAGCTCGTCATGGTGCTGTTCGGCGATCACCGCCACCATCCGCGACACCCCGAGGCCGTAGGACCCCATGGTCAGCCGCACCGGTTTGCCGTCCTCACCCAGCACGTCGGCGGTGAAGGCGTCGGTGTACTTGCGGCCGAGCTGGAAGATGTGGGCGACCTCGATGCCCCGCGCCGACACCAGCGGCCCGGCGCCGTCGGGAGACGGATCGCCGTCGCGCACCTCGGCCGCCTCGATGGTGCCGTCGGCGGTGAAATCCCGGCCCGCCACCAGGCCGACGACGTGCCGGCCGGGTTCGTCCGCCCCGGTGATCCAGCTGGTTCCGTCCACCACCCGCGGATCGACCAGATAGCGAACGCCATTGTCCCGCAGCGCTTTCGGCCCGATGTAGCCCTTCACCAGAAACGGATACTCGGCGAAGTCGGCGTCGTCGAGCAACGCGTATTCCGCGGGCTCGAGCGCGGCGCCCAGCCTCTTGTCGTCGACCTCCCGGTCGCCCGGCAGCCCGATGCCCAGCAGCTCCCACTCCCCGCCGGGTTGGCGCACCTTGAGCAACACGTTCTTCAACGTGTCCGCCGCGGTGACGCTGCGGCCGAGGTCGGCCGTGTTGGCCCAGTCGACCAGCGTGGCAATGGTCGGGGTGTCGCCGGTGTCGTGGACCACCGCCTCGGGCAGCCCCTCGATGGGCCTGGCCTCCGGTCGGGCGGTGACGACGGCCTCGACGTTCGCCGCATACCCGGATTCCAGGCAACGCACGAAGGTGTCTTCACCGACCGGGCTTTCGGCCAGGAACTCCTCGGAAGCGCTGCCGCCCATCGCTCCGGAGACCGCGGACACGATCACGTAGCGCACCTGGAGCCGATTGAAGATGCGCTGGTAGGCCTCCCGATGCGCGTGATAGGCGGCCTTGAGCCCGGCGTCGTCGATGTCGAAGGAGTAGGAGTCCTTCATCAGGAACTCGCGCACCCGCAAGATCCCGGCCCGCGGCCGCGCCTCGTCGCGATACTTGTTCTGGATCTGGTAGAGCAGCACCGGAAAGTCTTTGTAGGAGCTGTATTCGCCCTTGACGGTCAGCGTGAACAGCTCTTCGTGCGTCGGCCCCAGCAGGTAGTCGTTCCCGCGGCGGTCCTTGAGCCGGAACACGCCGTCGCCGTATTCGGTCCACCGGTTCGTCGTCTCGTACGGCGCGCGGGGCAGCAGGGCGGGAAACAGAATCTCCTGCCCGCCGATCGCGTTCATCTCCTCGCGGACGATGCCTTCGATCTTGCGCAGCACCCGCAAACCCAGCGGCAGCCAGCTGTACAGCCCGGGCGCGATGGGCCGGATGTAGCCGGCCCGGATCAGGAGTTTGTGGCTGGGCACTTCGGCGTCAGCGGGATCATCGCGCAAGGTGCGCAAGAAGAGCTCGGACATCCGGGTGATCACAGCGGGCCAGCCTAGCGGTGGGAACAAGCCCCGGGGATTAGGGACCATACGAGGCTTCAAGAATTTGATATCGCCGGCGCTATCAAATCCGGCGAGCACCACTTGGTCCTCGGCCCGCTACGGCGTGCGCATTAAAAACCGGCGAGTTACAGCTCGCCGGCGTCGATCGCTTCCTTGACCTCTTGCGCGTGGGCCACCTGCGCCGGCGTGTAGCCGATCAACAGCGCCGCACCGCCGACAATGACGGCCACTCCGGCCACCCACAGCAGGCCATAAGTGTAGCCCTGGTCGAGCGCGTGCAATTGGAGGTCGTTCATGATCTTCACCGGGCCGGTGGTGCCGCCCAGGTACAGCGTGCGCGAGGTGATCACGGCCTGGATGACGGCCAGCACCAGCGGCCCGCCGAGGCTCTGCAGCATCAGCGCGATCGCCGACACCGGACCGATCTGATCGAAACCGACCCCGGCGATGGCCGACAGCGTCAGCGGGACGACGCAGATCCCGATGCCGATGCCGCCGACGATGATGGGCAGCACCAGGTTCGGGAAGTAGGGCACGCCGCGGTGCATGAACCCCCAGCCGTAGAGCATCGCCCAGAACAGCAGGACGCCGCCGCCGATGGTCAAGACCCGCGGCGAAAACCGGGACACCAGTTGCGAGGAGACGCCCAGGCCGATCCCCATCGCGATGACGAACGGGATGAAGCCGACGCCCGCGCGCAGCGCGCTGTAGCCGAGGATGTCCTGCACGTACAGGCCGATGCACACGGTCAGGCTGAACATCAGGCCGCCGGCCAAAAAGATCGCGGCGAAGGTGACCAGCCGGTTGCGGTCGCGGAACAGACCGAAGGGGACGACCGGGTTTTCGGCGGTGCGCTCCACGATGATGAAGGCGAGCGCGGCGCCCATCGCCACCACGCCCGAGCCGATCGTGGTGAGCGAGACCCAGCCCTTCTCCGGCCCCATCGAGAAGGCGAACACGGCGGCGGTGCACGCCAGCGTGGCCAGCATGGCCCCGGTGGCGTCGAGCTTCATCCGCTCCCGGTTGGTCTCGCGCAGCGCGGTGCGGGCCAGGTAGATCATCACCAGCCCGATCGGTACGTTCACCAGGAAAGCCAGCCGCCAGGACACCTCGGTCAGCGCCCCGCCGACCACCAGGCCCATCACCGAGCCGATCGCCGTCATCGCGGCGAACACCGCCGTCGCGAAGTTACGCGCGGGCCCCTTGGGGAAGGTGGTCGCGACCAGGGCCAGCCCGGTCGGCGAGGCGATGGCCGACCCCACACCCTGCGAGAGCCGCGCGATAACCATGGTCGCCTCGTCCCAGGCCACCGCGCACAGGACCGAGGAAATGGTGAACAGCGCGACGCCGACGATGAAGGTGCGCTTGCGCCCGATGGTGTCGCCCAGCCGGCCACCCAGCAGCATCAGCCCGCCGAAGGTCAGCACGTAGGCGGTGATCACCCAACTCCGGCCGGCGTCGGACAGGCTCAGCTCGTTCTGGATCCTGGGAAGCGCGACGATGGCGACGGTGCTGTCCATGGTCGCCAGCAACTGCATGCCGCCGATGGCGATCACGGCTGCGATGAAACGACGAGACGGCAGCCAGGCCGGATAGTACTTGCTGATGCGATTGAAGGCGGTCTCCGCCGGGCGCGCGGAGCGCACCGGGGCCGGACGATCGGGGCGCGCGGACGTGAATTTCCGCACCGCGCGCTCTGAGTCGTTGAGAGCCGTCATAAAGGGTTACCTTACAGTAATCTTAAGAACCGTTTAAAGCCCGAAAGCCGCCACCGGCCCGATCACGATGATCGCGGGAGGTCGGATGCCCTCGGTGCGGATCTTTTCCGGCGTGTCGGCGAGAGTGGCCCGCAAAATGCGCTCCGCCGCAGTCGTCCCATGTTGGACCACCAGCACCGGCGTATCCGCAGGTCGCCCGCCCTTTATCAGCGCGTCGGCGAAAAGTCCGATGCGTTCGACGGCCATCAGCAAAACGATGGTGCCCGACATCGCGGCCAGCGCATTCCAATTCACTAACGATTCGGGATGATCGGGCGCCAGATGGCCGCTGACCACGACAAATTCGTGATTTACGGCGCGGTGTGTGACCGGAACGCCGGCCAGGGCGGGCACCCCTATGGCGCTTGTCACACCCGGCACCACGGTGACCGGTATCCCGGCGTCGACGCACGCCAGCACCTCCTCGTAGCCGCGGGCGAAGACGAAGGGATCGCCGCCCTTGAGGCGGACGACGAACTTTCCGGACCGGGCGCGGTCGATCATGACGTCGTTGATCGCGTCCTGGGCCATCGCCCGCCCGTAGGGGATCTTCGCCGCGTCGATGACCTCCACGTGCGGGGGCAGCTCGGCCAGCAATTCCGGCGGCGCGAGCCGGTCGGCGACCACGACGTCGGCGTGGGCCAGCAGCCGACGCCCGCGCACCGTGATCAGTTCGGGGTCGCCGGGGCCGCCGCCGACCAGCGCCACCCCACCGCGCACGACGTCGGAGCTCACCGCGCTGTCGAGGGTGATGACCCCGGTCTGCAGCGCCTCCCGGATGGCCGACCGGATGGCGGCCGACCGGCGGTGCTCGCCGCCGGCCAGCACCCCGACCGACAACCCTTCGTAGCTGAAGGACGCCGGGGTCACCGCGGTCCCCTCCACGGCGATGTCGGCGCGAACGCAGAACAGGTGGCGGCGTTCGGCCTCGGCGACCACCGCGGCGTTCACCGCGGGGTCGTTGGTGGCCGCGATCGCGTACCAGGCCCCGTCGAGGTCACCGTCGCGGTATTCGCGCAGGGACAACGTGATTCCGCTCATCGCCTCGACCGAGCGGGTGGCGCTGCGGGAGATGACGTGGACGTCGGCGCCGCTGGCGATGAGCAGGGGCAGCCGGCGCTGGGCAACCGAGCCGCCGCCGACCACGACGACCTTCTTGCCGGCCAGCCGCAGTCCGGCGAGGTAGGCGTTCTCGGTCACCGGGCAAGCCTAGTGGCGACCGCGAGCGCGGAGGTAACGCCGGGCGCTGCGGGTCGCCACCATCATGCCTAGTGGCGACCGCGAGCGCGGAGGTAACGCCGGGCGCTGCGGGTCGCCACCATCATGCCTAGTGGCGACCGCGAGCGCGGAGGTAACGCCGGGCGCTGCCACCATCATGCCTAGTGGCTATGCGTCAGCGCGGCGGGTCGCGGCATGCGCGACGAACCGGGCGACCGCGGCCGGCGCCGCGGCCGGATGGGTATGCAGATACGCGGCGTGCACGCCGCCGTGCACGACGCCGTCTCGCACGGTATCCGCTTCGTTGCCCCGGTACACCCAGGCGGGCTGGTAGCTGTCGGTGAAAGTGACTGTGGTCCGGTGGAATTCGTGTCCTACCGCCCGTTGGCCGGCGGAGTACAACGGCGAGTCGGCCACCGCGACGGCGTCGCGGTAGGCCAGCGTCAGGTCCGGGGTGAACCGCGCCGACCCGGCCAGCACCCCGCACATCGGGTGGCCGTCGAGTTCGGTGGCCAGATAGATGAGGCCGGCGCATTCGGCGTGTATCGGCGCGCCGGCGGCGGCCAGCTCGTTGATCTGCCGGCGCACGGCGTCGTTGGCCGAGAGCTCCGCGGTGAACTGTTCCGGGAAGCCGCCGGGCAGCAGCACCGCGTCCGTGCCGCCGGGCAATGGGTCGGCAAGAGGGTCGAATTCGACCACGTCGGCGCCGGCGGCCCGAAGCAGCTCGGCGTGCTCGGCGTAGGCGAAGCTGAACGCCTTCCCCGCCGCCACCGCCACGGTGGCCCCCTTGCCGGGTGTCTCCCCCACCGCGGTGACCGGATCCCAGGCCGGGCCGGCCCGGCTCGCGGCGACCGCCGCCACGGCCGCCAGGTCGACGTGACCGGCGACCAGGTCGGTCATCGCCTCGACCGCGAGCCGCGCCCGCTGCCCATACTCCACCGCGGTGACCAGGCCCAAATACCGTGTCGGGACCTCTAATTCGGCGACGCGCGGAATGGCGCCCAGCACCGCGACGCCGGCCTGTTCGCAGGCCTGGCGCAGCACGTGTTCGTGCCGGACAGAACCGACCCGGTTGAGGATCACGCCGCGGACCCGCGTCGCGGCGTCGAACGTCGAAAAGCCGTGCAGCAGAGCCGCGATGCTGTGGCTCTGGCCGCGCGCGTCGACGACCAGGATCACGGGCGCACCCAGTAGGCCGGCCACCTGGGCGGTGGAGCCTTGCGCGAGCCCGGCCGCGGAAGGCCCGATCCGCCCGTCGAAGAGCCCCATCACGCCCTCGATCACCGCGATGTCGGCGCCGCCGGAGCCGTGGGCGTACAGCGGGCCGACGAGTTCCTCGCCGACCAGCACCGGGTCCAGGTTGCGGCCGGGCCGGCCGGCGGCCAGGCCGTGGTAGCCGGGGTCGATGAAGTCCGGCCCGACCTTGAACGGCGCCACGGCATGGCCCGCGCGTCGCAGGGCGCCGATCAAACCCGTTGCGACGGTGGTCTTTCCGCTGCCCGACGCCGGTGCGGCGATGACGACCGCGGGGACACTCACCACTCGATGCCCTTCTGCCCCTTGCGGCCCGCGTCCATCGGGTGCTTGACCTTGATCATCTCGGTGACCAGGTCGGCGGCGTCGATCAACCGCTGCGGGGCATCGCGCCCGGTGATGACGACGTGCTGGTGGCCGGGCCGCGCCAGCAGCGCCTCCACCACCTCGTCGACATCCACCCATCCCCATTTCAGCGGGTAGGTGAACTCGTCCAGCACGTAGAAGTCGTGGCGCTGCTCGGCCAGCCGGCGCGAAATCTCCGCCCACCCGTCGGCCGCGGCGGCCGCGTGATCGAGTTCGCTGCCCGCCTTGCGCGACCAGGACCAGCCCGCACCCATCTTGTGCCATTCGACCGGCCCACCGACGTTGCGCTCTTGGTGCACCTGGCCGAGTTGAGCGAAGGCGGTCTCCTCGCCCACCTTCCATTTGGCGCTCTTGACGAACTGGAACACCGCGACGGAAAGCCCGACGTTCCACGCGCGCAACGCCATTCCGAACGCCGCCGTCGACTTCCCCTTGCCGGGGCCGGTGTGTACCGCCAGCACCGGCGTGTTGCGGCGGGCCTTGGTGCTCAGTCCGTCATCGGGCACCTGAAGTGGTCGGCCTTGTGGCATAGGCGGTTCCCTTTCTCAGGCCGCGTTGCGCACGGCGCGCGTCAAAGAGTCCGCGTGCAACTGCTCGAGGCGGACGGCCGGCGCCCCGAGGTGGTGGGCCAGTTGCTCGGCCAGCCCCAGCCGCACATAGGACGTTTCGCAGTCCACGACCACCGCGGCGGCGCCCTCGGCCACCAACCGGGCGGCCGCGATTCGGCTGCGGCCCAACGGGTCCGGCCCGGCGGTGGCCCGGCCGTCGGTGAGCACCACCACCAGGGAACGCCGGGCCCGATCGCGCGCCTTCTCGCGGACGATCAGTTCACGCGCGGCGAGCAGGCCTTCGGCCAGTGGAGTCTTGCCGCCGGTGTCGAACCGGGCCAGTCGCCGGCCGGCGATGTGCGCCGACGACGTCGGTGGCAGCAACAGCCGCGCCTCCTGCTGGCGGAACGTGATCACGGCGACCTTGTCGCGACGCTGATAGGCGTCGCGCAGCAGGGACATCGTCGCACCGCTTACCGCGGCCATCCGATCGCGCGCGGCCATCGAGCCCGACGCGTCCACGACGAAGATGACCAGGTTGCCTTCGCGGCCCTCGCGGATCGCCCGCCGCACGTCGTCCGGCCCGGGGCGCAACGGCCCGGCCCCGGCGCGCCCGGCGGCCGACAGCAGGGTGGCGAACAGGTGCAGCCCGTGCGCGCCTGAACTCGCGTCGTCGCCGTCGGCGGCCGCGATCACGCTACCGGTGGCGTTGCGGGCCCGCGACCGCCGCCCGGGCGCGCCCGCACCGACCCCGGGCACCGTCAGCGCCCGGGCGCGGAAGGTCTTCGACGGCGGCGCGCTGGGGCGCGGCGGCTGCGGCTTCGGCGACGTGGATGAATTATGCTGTCCCGCGGCATCTTCGGCGGACTGCCCACCGCCCGGCGGGTCGGGCTCGGGGTCGGGATCGTCGTCGCCGGCCTGCGCCAGCGCCTCGTCGAGCTGGTCGCGGTCGATGCCCGGGTCGTCGAACGGGTCGCGGCGGCGCCGATGCGGCAACGCCAGCTCGGCGGCCACCCGGACATCCTGCTCTTCGACGGACATGGCCCCGCGCCAGGCGGCGTGCGCGGCTGCGGTGCGGGCCACCACCAGGTCGGCCCGCATCCCGTCGACGTCGAACGTCGCGCACACCGCCGCGATGCGCCGTAACTCGTTGTCCGGCAACACCACCTCGCCGACCAGCGCCCGCGCCTCGGCGATGCGCCGGGCCAGCTCCGCTTCGGCGTCGGCGTACCGTTCGGCGAACGCGTCCGGGTCGGCCTCGTAGGCCATGCGCTGCCGGACGACCTCCACCCGCACGTCGACGTCGCGCGACGCGTGCACGTCGACGGTGAGACCGAACCGGTCCAGCAGTTGCGGGCGCAGTTCGCCCTCCTCCGGATTCATGGTTCCGATCAGCACGAAGCGGGCCTCATGGGAATGCGAGATGCCGTCGCGTTCGATGTGCACCCGGCCCATCGCCGCGGCGTCGAGCAGCACGTCCACCAGATGGTCGTGCAGCAGATTGACCTCGTCGACGTAGAGCACGCCGCCGTGCGCGCGGGCCAGCAGCCCCGGTGAGAACGCGTGCTCGCCGTCGCGCAGCACCCGTTGCAGGTCCAGCGAACCGATCACCCGGTCTTCGGTTGCGCCGAGCGGCATTTCGACGAGGCCGGGCCCGTCACTTTCGGTCGCGGCGGACAGCAACGCCGCCAGACCACGCACGGCCGTCGACTTGGCCGTGCCCTTCTCCCCCCGGATGAGCGCGCCGCCGATCTCCGGACGCACGGCGCACAGCAGCAGCGCCAGCCGCAACTGGTCGTGGCCGACGATCGCGCTGAACGGATACGGCTTCACGGCAGCTCCGTGAGACCGGAGCCGGGCTTGAGCATCGGGACGTGCGGAACACCGTCGTCGACGAAATCCTCGCCGTCGCGGACGAACCCGTGCTGGGCGTACATCTCGGCAAGGTATGTCTGCGCGTCGATCCGACACGGGTAGTCGCCCACCTCGGCCAGGGCGGCGCGCAGCAGCCGGGTGGTGTGGCCCTGCCCGCGCGCGCCGCGCTTGGTGCACAGCCGGCCGATGCGGAACGTCTTCCGGCCGCCGGCGTGCTCTTCCATCAACCGCAACGTGCAGATCACCTCGCCCTCGCGCCTCTCCAGCCAGAAGTGCCGGGTCTCGGCGAGCAGGTCGCGCCCGTCCAGCTCCGGGTACGGGCAGGCCTGCTCCACCACGAACACCTCCACCCGCAGCTTGAGAATCTCGTAAAGGGTCCGGGCGCCAAGGTCTTTCGCCCAGGCCCGCCGCAACGCTTCACTCATGACCGAACCCCCGAATCGGACTTCAACCCCAGCACCTCGGTGCCCCAGGACCACACCTCGTCGTACAACGCCGGCTCACGGGACAGTTCGACCCCCAGCGACGGCACCATCTCTTTGAGCGCCGGTAGCCACGAGCGGTAGCGGTCGGCGAAACACCGCGCAAGCACCTCGAGCATGGCCGCCACCGCCGTCGATGCTCCCGGCGAGCCACCTAGCAGCCCGGCGATGCTGCCATCGGCAGCGGCCAGCACGGTGGTGCTGAAGTCCAGCACCCCTCCCCTGCGCCTGTCCCGCCGGATGACTTGCACGCGCTGCCCGGCCACGGTCAATTCCCAGTCGGAATCCACTGCGCTGGGCGCGAATTCGCGCAGTGCATCGATGCGGTCCGGTTCGGACAGCCGCAGTTGGCCGAGCAGGTAGTTGACCAAGGCCAGCTGGCTGAGGCCGACACCGAGCATGGACAGCGCGTTGTCCGGTTTGACCGAGCGGGGCAGATCACTGAGGCGACCGTGTTTGAGGAACTTCGGCGACCAGCCGGCGTACGGCCCGAACACCAGCCACGACTTGCCGTTGACGAACCGCAGGTCGAGGTGCAACGCGCCGAGCGGCGGGGCTCCCGGCGCGGGAACCCCGTACACCTTGGCCCGGTGGGTGGCGGTGAGCGCCGGGTTGTCGGTGCGCAGAAACCGGCCGCCGATGGGGAACCCGGCGAAGCCCCTGACCTCCTTGATGCCCGACTTCTGCAGCAACGGCAGCGCGTCGCCGCCGGCGCCGACGAAGACGAATCTGGTATTCAGCCGGTGCTTTTCGCCGGTGCGGCGATTGCGGACCAGCAGCGTCCAGCTGCCGTCCGATTGCCGGGTCAGGCCGCGGACCTCGTGCCCGAACAGCGCGGTCGCGCCGCCCCGCACGCAGAAGCCGATGAGCTGGCGGGCCAGCGCGCCGAAGTCGACGTCGGTGCCGTGGGGGGCCCAGTTGAGCGCGGTCGGCTCGGAGAAGTCGCGCCTGGCGGCCATGAACGGCAGCCGGCGGGCGAACTCGCCCGGGTCGTCGATGAATTCGGTGCCGGCGAACAACGGGTTGGCAGCCAATGCCCGCTGCCGCCGGCGCAGGAACTCGACGCGCTGCGCCCCCCGCACGAAGCTCACATGCGGGAGCGGGTTGCAGAAGCCGGTGTCGGTCAGGATCTGGTTCTCGACGGCGTAGGCCCAGAATTGCCGGGTCACCTGGAACTGCTCGTTGATGCGCACCGCTTTGCTGATGTCGATCGAGCCGTCGGGGTTCTGCGGGGTGTAGTTGAGCTCGCACAGCGCGGAGTGTCCGGTGCCGGCGTTGTTCCAGGGACTGCTGCTTTCCGCAGCGACGGCGTCCAGCCGTTCCACTATGGTCATCGACCAGTCGGGCTGCAGCCGCCGCAGCAACGCACCCAGCGTGGCGCTCATGATGCCCGCGCCCACCAGCACGACGTCCGTCCGTGCGCTTCGGGCTAGCGATGACACCTGCTCGTGGTCCTTTCCTTGACTCTGCCGGTCCCCAGGCTATCCCGAAGCGAACCGGCCCCGAACGGCATGCGTCCCCCCATGACCAGCAAAAGCTCTAAGCTGGCCTCGTGACTGGCTGGGTGCCCGATGTCCTGCCCGGTTATTGGCAGCGCATCATCCCCCTCGGCCCCGACCCCGTCGGTGAGGGCGAGATCGTCGCGACGCTGATCCGGCGCGGTGAGCCCGCCGGACCCTCCGGGGCCGACCACGCGGTCCTGGCCGTGCACGGCTACACCGACTACTTCTTCAACACGGCGCTGGCCGATCACTTCGCCAGTCGCGGCTTCGCCTTCTACGCGCTGGACCTCCAGAAATGCGGCCGGTCGCGCCGCGACGGTCAGACGCCGCACTTCATCACCAACCTCGAGGACTACGACGCCGAACTCGACCGCGCCCTGGCGGCCATTCGCGACCAGGACCGACCCGGCAAGGTCCTGGTGTACGGCCACTCCTCCGGCGGGCTCATCGTGTCGTTATGGCTGGACCGGCTTCGCCGCCGCGACGCCGGGGCGCACGCCGGCATCGGGGGTTTGGTGCTCAACAGCCCGTTCCTGGACCTGCACGGCCCGGCGGTCCTGCGCCATCCGGTGACCTCGGCGCTGATCGCGGGCCTGTCCCGGGTGCGGTCCAGGGGGGTGGTGCGGGCACCCACCGAGGGTGGTTACGGCACCACGCTACATCGCGACTACCACGGCGAGTTCGATTACGACCTGCGGTTGAAACCGGTGGGTGGCTTCCCCATCACGCTCGGCTGGCTGCACGCCATCCGCCGCGGCCACGCCCGGCTGCACCGCGGGCTCGACGTCGGGGTGCCCAACCTGATCCTGCGTTCGGATCACACCGTGCGGGAAACCAGCGACGCGGCGTCCATGCACTGCGGCGACGCGGTTCTCGACGTCACCCTGATCGCCAGGCGGGCCGGCTGCATCGGGAATCGCAGCACCATCGTTCCGATCGACGACGCCAAACACGATGTGTTCCTGTCGCTGCCGCGGCCGCGGCAGGCGGCTTATCGTCAGCTCGACCTCTGGCTGGACGACTACCTGAACGCCGATCGCACGTCTTCGAAGAAGGGGTGACGGCGTGGAGACCTACGACATCGCGATCATCGGAACCGGTTCGGGCAACAGCGTTCTCGATGATCGCTTCATTGACAAGCGGGTGGCGCTGTGCGAGCACGGCACGTTCGGTGGCACCTGCCTCAACGTCGGGTGCATCCCGACCAAGATGTTCGTCTACGCCGCCGAAGTCGCCGCGACGATCCGGGACGCGCAGCGCTACGGGGTCGACGCGCACGTCGACCGCGTGCGCTGGGACGACATCGTTTCGCGCATCTTCGGACGGATCGACCCGATCTCGATGAGCGGTGAAGACTACCGGCGCTCGTCACCCAACGTCGACGTGTACGGCCAGCACACCCGTTTCGGGCCGGTTCAGCCCGATGGGCGCTACCTGTTGCGCACCGATGCCGGTGACGAATTCACCGCCGATCAGGTGGTGATCGCCGCGGGGTCGCGCCCGGTGATCCCGCCTGCCATCCTCGACTGCGGCGTCGCCTATCACACCAGCGACACGATCATGCGGATCCCGGAGCTGCCGGAGCACCTCGTGATCGTCGGAAGTGGCTTCGTGGCAGCGGAATTCGCCCACGTCTTCTCGGCGCTGGGCGTGCGGGTAACCCTGGTGATCCGTGGCGGCACGCTGCTGCGGCACTGCGATGACACCCTCTGCAAACGCTTCACCCGCATCGCCGCGGCCAAATGGGAACTGCGCACGCACCGCAACGTTGTTGGCGGGTCCAACCGCGGCTCAGGCGTCGCACTGCGGCTCGACGACGGGTCGACGCTGAACGCCGACCTGCTGCTGGTCGCGACCGGGCGCGTGTCCAACGCCGACCTGCTGGACGCCGACCAGGCCGGTGTCGAGGTCGAGGGTGGCCGGGTGGTGGTCGACGAATACCAACGCACCTCGGCCCGTGACGTTTTCGCGCTCGGCGACGTTTCCTCGCCGTACCAGCTCAAGCACGTCGCCAACCACGAGGCCCGGGTGGTGCGGCACAACATTCTCTGCGACTGGGACGACACCGAGTCGATGGTCACGACCGATCACCGGTACGTGCCGTCGGCGGTGTTCACCGACCCCCAGCTGGCGGCCGTCGGTCTGACCGAAACTCAGGCCATGGCAAAGGGATTCGAAATCTCGGTCGCGATACACGACTACGGTGACGTCGCCTACGGTTGGGCGATGGAGGACACCACCGGGATCGTCAAGCTGATCGCCGAGCGGAGCACGGCGCGCCTGCTGGGCGCGCACATCATGGGCCCCCAGGCGTCGTCGATCATCCAGCCGCTGATCCAGGCGATGAGCTTCGGGCTGACCGCCCCCGAGATGGCCCGCGGCCAATACTGGATCCATCCGGCCCTGCCCGAAGTGGTCGAGAACGCGCTGCTGGATCTGTACTGAGTCAGCGCCCCTGGCACTGCGGGCACAGCCCGCGCAGCGTGAGGCCCGCGGCCTCGGACAGCGCGAAGGAACTGCCCGCCATCGCATGTTCGAGCGCCGAACTGAGCTGCCGGGCGGGTACCTCGATGATCGAGCCGCATTCCGTGCAGACGGCGTGGTGGTGCGGCGCGGTGGCCATCCCGTAGGTGGTGATGCCGCCGTCGAGGGTCAGCGTGTGCAGCATCCCCTGCTCCACCAGGGTGGTCACCGTGCGATAGATGGTTGCCACGTCGGGAACGTGGGCGCCGTGCGGCAGGCACGCCTGCACCCGCTTGTGGATTTCCGCCACCGGCAGGTGCCCGTCGACCGGCTCGAGCACCGCCAGCACCTGGATCCGCGAGGACATCCGCCGCAACCCCCGGACGCGCAGGAGATCGCCGATCCGCGCGGCGGCGGAGGGGTCCAGTGCCGACGGCTTGGGCGTCACCCGCCCAGTGTCATGCCGCGGCGCCGGCCGCGCCAGTCTTCGGCCGAATTCGCCCCGGTAGCGGCCACGGTGATCCTGCAACCCACTTGCATCTGGTCGCCGACGGCACATACAGTCGTGCCGGTTGTTTCCCGCACAATGCTGGAAGGACCCCAGTGGCCAGCACTGAGCTCGACTGGCGCCCGTCATGGACGGCCAAGCTTCGCGGCGCCTTGGCGCCGGCGGAGTGGTGGCGGCTGGCGTCGATGTCGGCGATCATCGTCGCGCTCCATGTGGTCGGCTGGTTCACCCTGGTGGCGTTGGTGGCGCCGGCGCAATTCAGCTTCGGCGGCAAGGCGTTTGGCGTCGGCATCGGGCTGACGGCCTACACCCTGGGCATGCGGCACGCGTTCGACGCCGACCACATCGCCGCCATCGACAACACCACCCGCAAGCTGATGAACGACGGGCAGCGCCCGCTCGCCGTCGGATTCTTCTTCTCGCTGGGGCATTCCACGGTTGTCTTCGGGCTGGCGGTCATGCTGGCGTCCGGGGTCAGGACCATCGTCGGACCGGTCCGGGACGACTCCTCGAAACTGCACCACTACACGGGGCTGATCGGCGGGGGCGTCTCCGGTGTCCTCCTCTATGCGATCGCCCTCCTCAACGTCGTCGTGCTGGTGGGCATCCTGCGGGTGTTCGCCCGGCTGCGCCGCGGCGACTACGACCCCGAAACCGACGGGGCCGAACTGGAACGGCAGTTGGACAACCGGGGCCTGATGAACCGATTCCTCGGCCGCTTCACCAAGTCGATCACCAAGTCGTGGCACTCCTACCCCGTCGGGGTGCTCTTCGGCCTCGGCTTCGACACGGCCACCGAGATCGCGCTGCTGGTCCTGGCGGGCACCAGCGCGGCCGCCGGGTTGCCGTGGTACGCCATCCTGTGTCTGCCCGTGCTGTTTACCGCGGGCATGTGCCTGCTGGACACCATCGACGGCTCGTTCATGAATTTCGTCTACGGCTGGGCGTTTTCCAACCCGCTGCGCAAGATCTACTACAACATCACCATCACCGCCCTGTCGGTGGTCGTCGCGGTGCTGATCGGCAGCGTCGAACTACTCACCCTGTTCGCCGAGCAGTTCGGCTGGCGGGGGGCGTTCTGGAGCTGGGTCGGCGGGCTCGACCTCAACGCCGCCGGCTTCTTCATCGTCGGCGCGTTCGTCATCACCTGGGCGGTCGCCCTGATCGTCTGGCGCTACGGTCGCCTCGAACAGAAGTGGAATCCTCAGTTGCCCTGACACTGCTGCGCATCCGGGGCGTTCGGGTGTAGAACGGTGCTCATGGGCCTGGCAGTGGGCGGACGCCGGTGATCGGCGGTGCATGAGTTGTCGCTGTGCGAAGCGATCGCCGGTGTGGTCAAGACGCATGCCGACGGTCGGCGCGTCGACGTGGTGCGGGTGCGGATCGGGGCGCTTCGCCAGGTGGTGCCCGAGGCGCTGTCGTTCTGCTGGACGCTCGTGCGCGACGCCGAGGACATGCCGGAGGCCGAGCTGGAACTCGAGTGCGTCGGCGCCGAGGTGAGCTGCCGCGCGTGCGGCCGGCGATCGGAGATCACGTCGGCCTGGTCGATCTGGTGCCCGCAGTGCGACAGTTCCGACGTCGAGGTGCTGCGCGGAAACGAATTCCTGGTGACGTCGCTGGATGTCTCATGAAAAGCGCTTGGCCCGAACGGATTTGACCATGGGTAGATTTCACCGGCATGACGACGGGACCGTGCACGTCCACGAGCACGACGACCCGGATCACCGGCACGGTGATCACGGCCAGTACCGGACGGGCAAGCAGCGGGTCGACGTGCTGGAGGCGATCTTCGCGGAGAACGACCTGCTCGCCGATGCCAACCGGGCGGCGTTCGAGAGCAACGGGGTGCGCACCCTGAACCTGATGAGTTCGCCGGGATCCGGCAAGACGACCGTCTTGCAGGCCACCCTGGACGAGCTCGCCGGTGAGCTTGCCATCGGGGTGATCGAAGGCGACATCGCCACCGACCTGGACGCGGCCAAGCTCAGCGGGCGCGGCGCCCAGATCTCACTGCTGAACACCAGCAACGGTTTTGGCGGCGAGTGCCATCTCGACGCGCCTATGGTGAGCCGCGCGCTGCCGGGGCTGGACCTGGCCGCACTGGACCTGGTGATCATCGAGAACGTCGGCAACTTGGTGTGCCCGGCGGAGTTCGACGTCGGCGAGCACGGCAAGGCCATGGTGTATTCCGTGACCGAGGGCGAGGACAAACCACTGAAGTACCCGGTGATGTTCCGGTCGGTGGATGTGGTGTTACTCAACAAGATTGACCTGGTTCCCTACCTCGACGTCGACGTCGACACGTACATCGCCCACGTGCGCGAGGTCAATGCGACGGCGGCGATCCTGCCGCTCAGTGCGCGCACCGGGGCCGGGATGGGCGCCTGGTTTGGCTGGCTGCGACGATTCGCCGCGGAGGCGCCGGCCTGACGGGATCGCGCACGCCGCGCGGCGAAATACTATGCAACGGTTATCTAACTAGTTGGTGCCGCGGAACCGTTGACACGCTCGGCGGCGAGGAGTAGACCCAAAAATTAGCGCCGCGCAAGTGGGCCGACGGTCGACTCCGGCGGTGCAGGAGCCTCAGCCCGGCTCCGGAGAGCTGCAGCATGCCAACAGAAGCAGCAGTCAAAGCGGAAGAAACATTGATCCATGTGCTCTGGATTAATGCGGGGCTCAGTTGTGACGGCGATTCGGTGGCGCTGACTGCCGCCACCCAACCCAGTGTCGAGGAGATTGCCCTGGGGGCATTGCCCGGGCTTCCGAAGGTCGCCGTGCATTGGCCGCTCATCGATTTCGAGTGCGGACCCAGCGGAGGGGCGGACGACTTTCTGTCGTGGTTCTTCAAAGCCGACCGCGGCGAGCTGGAACCTTTCGTGCTCGTCGTCGAGGGATCCATCCCCAACGAGAAAATCAAGGACGAGGGCTACTGGTGCGGGTTTGGCAACAACCCCGCCACCGGCCAGCCGATGACCACCAGCGAGTGGCTCGACCGGCTGGCACCCAAGGCCACCGCGGTCGTCGCGGTCGGGACCTGCGCCACCTACGGTGGAATCCACGCCATGGCCGGCAACCCGACCGGAGCGATGGGGGTGCCCGACTACCTCGGGTGGGACTGGAAGAGCAAAGCCGGCATTCCCATTGTGTGCGTGCCGGGTTGCCCGATCCATCCCGACAACCTCTCGGAGACCCTGACCTACTTGCTCTACATGGCGACCGGTCAGGCACCGATGATCCCGCTCGACGACGCGCTGCGCCCCAAGTGGTTGTTCGGCGCCACCGTCCACGAGGGGTGTGACCGGGCCGGATACTACGAGCAGGGCAACTTTGCCACCGAATACGGGTCGCCGAAATGCATTGTCAAACTTGGCTGTTGGGGGCCCGTGGTCAAATGCAACGTGCCCAAACGCGGGTGGATCAACGGTGTCGGCGGCTGCCCGAACGTGGGCGGAATCTGCATCGGCTGCACCATGCCGGGCTTCCCGGACAAGTTCATGCCGTTCATGGACGAGCCGCCGGGCGGCAAGGTCTCGACAAACGCGGTCGGTCTGTACGGCACCGTGATTCGCAATTTGAGGGGTATCACGGCGCGCACCGTCGACAAGGAGCCGCGGTGGCGCCACAAAGGTGATCAACTAACCACCGGAGCGCGCCGCACCTGGTAGGTCAGCTCACCTACCGGGCCGGCGCGCTTCGTTCTCATCACTGGAGCCCTCGGGGCGGAGAGCGGTATTGCAATGGCAACCATCACCCCAGAACCCTTGCACGCCAAGCGTGAACCCAGCCAACTGGTCGACATGGCCTGGGACCCCATCACCAGAATCGTCGGCAGCCTGGGCATCTACACCAAGATCGACTTCGAGAACCGGCAAGTCGTCGAGTGCCACAGCACCTCGTCGATCTTCCGCGGCTACTCGATCTTCATGAAGGGCAAGGACCCGCGCGACGCGCACTTCATCACCAGCCGCATCTGCGGCATCTGCGGCGACAACCACTGCACGTGTTCGTGTTACGCGCAGCAGATGGCCTACGGGGTGAAGCCGCCGCACCTCGCCGAGTGGATCGTCAACCTCGGCGAGGCCGCGGAATACATGTTCGACCACAACATCTTCCAGGAGAACCTGGTCGGCGTGGACTTCTGCGAGAAGATGGTCTCCGAGACCAACCCGAGCGTGCTCTCCCTGGCGGAGAAGACGCCGGCGCCACAGGCCGGCGCGCACGGCTACCGGACGATCGCCGACATCATGCGCTCGCTCAACCCTTTCAGCGGCGAGTTCTACCGCGAGGCGCTGGCGGTCAGCCGCTGGACGCGAGAGATGTTCTGCCTCATGGAGGGTCGCCACGTGCACCCGTCCACGCTGTACCCCGGCGGGGTCGGCACCGTCGCGACCATCCAGCTGATGACCGACTACATGACGCGGCTGATGCGCTATGTGGAGTTCATGAAGAAGGTCGTGCCCATGCACGACGACCTGTTCGACTTCTTCTACACCGCGCTGCCCGGTTACGAGAACGTGGGGCTGCGCCGCACCCTGCTCGGCTGCTGGGGCTCCTTCCAGGACCCCGAGGTGTGCAACTTCGCGTACAAGGACATGGAGCGCTGGGGTAACGCGATGTTCGTCACCCCGGGCGTGGTGGTCGACGGCAAGCTGCTCACGCACTCGCTGGTGGACATCAACCTCGGCATCCGGATCCTTTTGGGCAGTTCGTATTACGACGACTGGACCGACCAGGAGATGTTCGTCAAGACCGATCCGCTCGGCAACGCCGTGGACCGGCGCCACCCATGGAACCAGCACACCAACCCGCACCCGCAGAAGCGCGACCTGGAGGGCGGCAAGTACAGCTGGGTGATGTCGCCGCGCTGGTTCGACGGCAAGGACCACCTGGCGCTGGACACCGGCGGCGGCCCGCTGGCCCGGTTGTGGGCGACCGCCCTGGCCGGCCTGGTCGACATCGGCTACGTCAAGGCGACCGGCAACAGCGTCAAGATCAACCTGCCCAAGACCGCGCTCAAGGGTCCGGTGGAGTTCGAGTGGAAGGTGCCCGAGCACGGCAGCAACACGATCGAACGTGACCGCGCGCGCACCTATTTCCAGGCCTACGCGGCGGCGTGCGGGTTGTACTTCGCCGAGAAGGCGCTCGAGGAGATCCGCGCCGGGCGCACCAAGACGTGGGAGCGCTTCGAGGTGCCCGACGAGGCCATCGGGTGCGGGTTCACCGAGGCGGTGCGCGGTGTGCTCAGCCACCACCTGGTGATCCGGGACGGCAAGATCGCCAACTACCACCCGTACCCGCCCACCCCGTGGAACGCCAACCCGCGCGACAGCTTCGGCACGCCGGGGCCGTACGAGGATGCGGTGCAGGGTCAGCCGATCTTCGAGGAGAACGGTCGGGAGAACTTCAAGGGCATCGACGTGATGCGCACGGTGCGCAGTTTCGATCCGTGCCTGCCCTGCGGCGTACACATGTACCTGGGCAAGGGCAAGACCCTCGACAGACTGCACACACCGACACAGTCGCCCGTCGGAGAGTGATGATCGCAAGCTCGGGGAAGCCGGGCGCTGGGGGTACCTCCCGCTTGCGGGGGACGGGTCATCGCCATCAAGAGAGTGAGGCGATGGTGGATCGCCCGGAAACCGTTGACGACAGTGAAGCGCGATGGCGCTCAGCGGGCGATCGGATCCAGTCCCTGCTGGATTCCTGCGCGGCAAGTGGGCCGGCCGCCCAGGATCGCGCGAGGGAGTTGGTCCGCGAGGTGGTCGGGCTCTACGGGGCCGGGCTGGAACGGATCATGCGGCTCGGGGACGGCGCGCTGGCCGAGCGGCTGGCCACCGACGACCTGGTGGCCAGCCTGCTCCTTGTCCACGGCCTGCACCCGCATGACGTGCACCGCCGGGTGTCCGAAGCGCTCGATCGCGTGCGCCCGTACCTGGGCTCGCACGGCGGGGACGTCGAGCTCATCGGAGTCGACGGCGATACCGTGCGGTTGGCCTTCACCGGCAGCTGTAGGAGCTGCCCGTCGTCGGCGGTGACGCTGGAGTTGGCGGTCGAGGACGCGGTGTCCGCCGCGGCGCCCGAAGTCTCGTCGATCGAGGTGGTCACCGCCCCAAACGGAAAGGCCGCCAGCGTGATCCCGGCGGAATCGCTGATGGCGCACGTGAAGTCGAACGGGCACGCCGGTGCCTGGCACCCGGTGCCCGAGGTGGCCGAGCTGGAGCCCGGCGAGGTTGCGGGGTTCCTGGTCTCGGACACCACGCTTGTGGTGTGCCGCGTCGGCGACCTGCCACTGGCCTACCGCGACCATTGTCCGGTGTGTGACGACTCGTTGGCGGGTGCGCAACTGCGCGAGACGCTGCTGGGCTGCCCACGCTGCGGCACGCAGTTCGACATCGTGCGCGCGGGTGCCGGCGCAGGCGGAACGCACCTCGAGCCACTCCCCCTGCTGCTTCGCGACGGGGTGCCATCGGTAGCGCTGCCCGAACGGACAAGAGCCGGCGCATGACGACCCCCTACGACGTCCTCACCCGCTTCCGCAGCGACCGGCCGGCTCCCGCACCGGCCGGCGAGCGGTGCGAGATGTGCGCGGAATCGATCGCCGACGAACACCAGCACGTGGTCAATGTGGCCGAGCGGCAGCTCATGTGCGTGTGCCGCGCGTGCTATCTGCTGTTCACCGACTCGAAGGCGGAGCTGCGCTACCGCGCGGTGCCCGACCGGTATCTGTCGTTCCCGGACTTCGCGCTGGACCGGCGCGCCTGGGAGGCGCTGCAGATTCCGGTGGGCGTCGCGTTCTTCTTCACCAACTCCGCCGTCGGGCGCACCGTCGCCTTCTACCCGGGACCGGCCGGCGCGTGCGAATCCGCGCTCGCGCTGGACGTTTGGGACACGCTGAGCGGCGCCGACGCGCGGGTGGGCCTGCTGGCCGACGATGTGGAGGCGCTCCTGGTCCGCGTCCCCGAATCCGGTGCGCCACAAAGCTATCTGGTCCCCATCGACGCCTGCTACGAATTCGTCGGGCGGCTGCGCATGCTGTGGCGCGGGTTCGACGGAGGGCGGGAGGCGCGCGAGTTCGTCGACGGCTTCTTTTCCCGCCTCGAAGCCCACGCCGCGAAAATCCCCTACGGAACACCGCCATGATGGACATCGACTTCAGGGTCCTCGACGTGGCGCCCGAACCGTACACCGTCAGCCCGGTGCTCACCGCGCGCGTCGCCATCGCCACCGGCGGTGACTCCGATGTGGGCGACCCGGTGCACGCGATCGCCCTGCGCTGCCAGGTCCGCATCGAGCCGCGGCGACGGTCCTACTCCGACGACGAAGCCGCCGGGCTGACCGACCTGTTCGGCCCGCCCGAACGCTGGGCGAGCACCCAACGCAGCTTCCTCTGGCAGCACTGCACCGCGATGGTGCCGGGATTCACCGGCAACACGACGGCGGCGCTGCCCCTGGATTGCAGCTACGACTTCGAGGTCGCCGCCGCCAAATACCTGCACGCGTTGCGCGACGGCGCGCTGCCCCTCCAATTTCTCTTCAGCGGAACAATTTTCGCCATATCCGAACGCGGCCTCTCCGTCCAGCAGGTCCCGTGGGACTGCGAGCACCGCTACGACATGCCGGTCACGGTTTGGCGGCAGCTGATCGCCCAGCACTATCCGAACGCCGGCTGGCTGCGGCTCGGTCACGAAACCATCGCCGCGCTGGCGGCCTACAAGTCGGCGCACGGCCTGCTCGACCTGGACCACGCGATCACCTCGCTGTTGGACACGGACCGGGAGACAGCGCGGTGACCGGGGATCGGGACCGGGCCCGCGCCGTCGCCGACGCGGTGCTCTACGAGGGCTACTTGCTCTACCCGTACCGCGGAACGTCGACCAAGAACCAGTCCCGCTGGCAATTCGGCGTCCTGGGACCGCCCGGGGCCGCGGCCGCGGGTCTGGGCGAGGACGACACCCTGGCGGCGCAGTTCCTGGTCGACGGGGCCCGGGAGCTGCGGCTGGTGGTGCGGTTCCTGCAGTTGCAGCACCGCCGGGCCGAGCGCGAAGTCGCCCCCGGCCGATACGAGCCGGTCGACGAACTGACGACGGCGGGCGGCGCGTGGCTCACCTGGGACGAGGCGGTCGAATGCGAAAGGCCCTTCGGCCCTGTCGCGTTGGACGGCCGGCCGTGGACACTGTCGGTGACGGCGGACGCGGGCACCGACGTCGAATTCCTCGATGGCGGGCGCCTCGTGCGCCAACGACGGGAGGTACGTGGCGTGTTGACGGTCGCCAGCGAGGCGGACGGCGACCTGCGCCGCGTGTCAGTGCGGGTCAGCAACATCGGCGACGGCGCAGTTGACAAGAACGACTCGATCGCGCGGTCCATGATCGGCACGCACCTCGTCGCCGAACTCGACCGCGGGCGGTTCGTTTCGCTGCTCGAGCCGCCGCCGGCTGCCACCGGCGCGGTGTCCCGGTGCAGCCAGCACCGCTGCTTCCCGGTGCTGGCCGGCCCACCCGGCGCCCGCGACTCGCTGCTGATCTCGCCGATCATCCTTTATGACCACCCCGAGGTCGCCGAACAGAGCGACACCGCGCTGTACGACTGCACGGAGATCGACGAGATTCTCACCCTGCGCGTGATGACCATGACCGACGAGGAGAAGGCGCAGGCCCGGGCCACCGATCCGCGGGCGGCGCGGATCATCGACGATTGCGACGCAATGTCCCCCGAGGCGATGGCGCGCCTGCACGGTGTGCTGCGCGACCCCCACGCGATGCGGGGCCTGGTCCCGGAGATCCCCGAGGGGGTCGATTGGTGGGATCCGCTGGCCGACAACGCCGTCCGCCCGGAGATCGATGCGGTGCTGGTGAACGGGGTCCGGGTGGCGCGCGGCAGCCAGGTCCGGTTGCGGCCGAGGCGCAACGCCGACGCCCAGGACATCTTCGTCGCCGGCAAGACCGCCCGTGTCACCTCGGTGCACTCCGACGTCGAGGGCAACACGCACGTCGCGGTGGTCGTCGACGACGACCCGGCCGCCGACTTGCACGACTGGTACGGCCGCTACCTGTACTTTTCCCCCGACGAAATCGAGCCTTTGGCAGCTCAACGCAGCCCGGCAAAATCGTGAAAGGAGTGCGATATGGAGGTCATGGGTTGGATATTCGTCGCGATCATCGCGTTGGTGCTCGCGATAGGGTTGGCGCTGGGGGTGGCGTCCCTGCCCGACGCCCGCCGCTACCTCAAGCTGAGGCGGATGTAGCCGGCACGGAGATGACAGCACGCATCCTGGTAGCGGGTATCGGCAACATCTTCCTGGGTGACGACGGATTCGGGTCCGAGGTGATCCGCAACGCCGAGATCCCGCGGGACGACCCGAGGGTCCGCGTCACCGACTACGGCATCAGTGGCATGCACCTGGCCTACGACCTGCTCGAGGAGTGGGACACGCTGGTCCTCGTCGACGCGGTCCCCAGCCGCGGCAACCCGGGAACGCTACATATCTTCCAGGCCGATCATGAATCGGCTTCGGCTTCAATGGGTTTCGATGGCCACAGCATGGATCCGGCCGCCGTGTTCGCCAGCCTGCGCGCGCTGGGCGGCAACCCGCCCTACACGGTCGTCGTCGGGTGCGAGGCGGGCAGCGTCGAGGAGGGCATCGGGCTCACCGAACCCGTGGCCAGGGCGGTTCCCCGCGCCGCGCGGGCCGTCGAGGAGATCGTCGCGGCGCTACGGGCGCACTCGGTCAGCCGAGGGGACACCGAACCATGTGCCTAGGGATCCCCGGCCAAGTGATCCGGATGCTGGACGGCTTCGAAGGACAGCTCGCCCTGGTCGACGTCAACGGCGAAGCGCGCAGGGTCAACGTCGGCATGCTGGCCGAAGAGACGTTCGCCCCGGGTGACTGGATCATCATCCACATGGGCTTCGCCGTCGAGAGGACGGACCGCGCGGGCGCCGAGCAGGCGATGGCCGGCCTCGAGCTGATGGGCAGGGGCCGCACGGACGGGTTCGACCTCCCGGAGGGCGGCTGAGATGACGCAGTTCCCCCTGCTGCTGCGGCAAGGCTCCGATTGTGCCCGGGTTCGGCAGCGCTTCACCGTGACCGGTGTCGTGCAGGGGGTTGGCTTCCGGCCCTTCGTCCACCGCATCGCGACCGAGCTCGGCCTGTCCGGCTTCGTCGGCAACGATTCCGGCGCCGTCTTCCTCGAGGTGCAGGGCGAGCGCGCCCGCCTGGTCGCATTCGGCCGGCGCCTGCGCGCCGAGGCGCCCCCGCTGGCCCGGATCAACGACGTCACAATCCGTGAGCTCGCCGCCGACGCCGGCTGCGCACGCGAGTTCCGGATTGTGGCCAGCCGGGCCGTCCCCGGCGGTACGACGCCGATTCCGCCCGACATCGCGGTGTGCGACGACTGCGTCGCCGAACTCTTCGACCCGCGCGACCGGCGCTACCGCCACCCGTTCGTCACCTGCACCAACTGCGGGCCGCGATTCACCCTCATCCGCGAGTTGCCGTATGACCGCCCCGCCACCACCATGTCGGGGTTCGCCATGTGTGAGCGCTGCGCCGCCGAATACCACGACCCGGCGGATCGCCGGTTCCACGCGCAGCCGATCGCCTGCCCCGATTGCGGGCCGTCCCTGTGGTTCCGGTCAGCGGCCGGGCGCGTCGATGCAACCGACGCCGCGCTGGCGGCCACCCAACGCGCGCTGGCCGCGGGTGCGGTGGTCGCCGTCAAGGGCGTCGGCGGCTACCACCTGGCCTGCACCGTCACCGACGGCGCGGCGCTCGCCGGGCTGCGCACCCGGAAAGCCCGCGGCGCCAAGCCGTTTGCCATGCTGGTCCGTGATCTCGAGGTCGCGCGCCGCTACGCCCACGTCGACGACGCCGAGGCCGCGGTGCTGTCCAGTCCGGCGCGCCCGATCGTGCTGCTGCGCCGGCGCCACGGCGCGCCCGTCGCCGACGCCGTCGCCCCGGGCAGCCCGCTGCTCGGCCTGATGCTGCCGTACTCCCCCATTCATCACCTGCTGCTGGCGCCCGTGCCCGGCGCGGCCGCGCCAGTCCCCGCCGCACTGGTGCTCACCAGCGCCAACCGATCCGACGAGCCCATCTGCTTCACCGAGGACGATGCGGCCCAGCGACTTCCGGCGCTCTGCGACGCGGCCCTCGACCACGACCGCCCGATCCACGTGCCCTGTGACGACTCCGTGGTGCGCGTCGTCAACGGTCGCGAGCTGCCGATCCGCCGGTCCCGTGGTTACGCGCCGCTGCCGGTCGACTTGAACGTCGGGGGGCCGGCGGTGCTGGCGGTCGGCGGGGAATTGAAAAACACCTTCTGCCTCAGCGACGGCTCGCGCGCCTACATGTCCGGGCACATCGGCGACATGGGCGCCTTGGAGACGCTGCGCGCATTTGAGCGGGCGGTGCGCCAGCTCAGCGAGATACGCGGCGAGCCCGCCCGTTTGGCCGCCGACCTGCATCCCGGTTATCACACCCGAAGCTGGGCGGAGCGCCGCGCGGACGGTCGCCCGCTGGACCTCGTTCAGCACCACCACGCGCACGTGGTGTCGCTGCTGGCCGAGCACGGACGCCTCGGCGAGCCCGTTATCGGAGTGTCCTTCGACGGCACGGGTTACGGATGCGACCAGACCATCTGGGGCGGGGAGATTCTGCGGCTCGGCACCGACAGCCACCGATTTGTCCGCGCCGGCCACCTGTTGCCGGTGCCGCTGCCCGGCGGCGATGCGGCGGTGCGCAACCCGTGGCGGATGGCGCTGTCCCAGTTGCGGTCCGCGCACATCGACTGGACACCCGACCTGGCGCCCGTCGCCGCGGCCACGCCGGACGAATTGCGCGTCACCCGTGCGCAATTGGAGACGGGCACCGGATGCGTACCCTGTTCAAGTATGGGCCGCCTGTTCGACGCCGTCGCCTCGCTGCTCGGCGTGCGGCACCGCATCGACTACGAAGGCCAGGCCGCCATCGAGCTGGAGGCGCTGGCGGAGTCGGTGGCCGGGCGCGCCGGGCCGTCGCTGCCGCTCACGGTGGGCGCCGACGGGGTCATCGATCCGGCCCCCATGGTGCAGACGATGGTGTCGGCGCTGTACGCCGGCACGCGGCCCGCGGTGCTGGCCGCCGCGTTTCACGAGGCGGTCGCGGACGCCGTCGTCAACGTGGTCGGTCGGGTCGCCGGCGCCACCCGGCTGGTGGGCCTCACCGGCGGGGTGTTCCAGAACGTTTTGCTGCTGAGAGCGTGTCAAGAGCGGTTGCAGCTGGCCGGATTCGAGGTGCTGACCCATCACACCGTTCCGCCGAACGACGGTGGACTGGCCCTGGGGCAGGCCGCGATCTCCATGCTGACCGCGCAAGAGGAGGGCTGAGCATGACCACCACGGCCATCGACCGCGGGCTTGACGCCGAGCTGGCCGAAGACCTCGCGGCCACCGCGTTCACACTCGCCAGGCGATTCGCCGCGGGCGCCACCATGTGGTCCATCGCGCCATCGTGGGAACCGCACGCCCTGCACATCGCGGTCGAATTCGTGCACCCGGTGATCATGGGCAAACGGGCCCTGCCCGCGGTGGCGCTGACCGGACCGGACCTGGTGGATCTGGTGCGCGTGTCCGTGCGGCCCGGGGACATCGTGATCGCGGTCTCCGGAGCCGACGACGCGCAGGTCCGCTCGGTGATGCGGCGCGCCCCCGCATGGGGCGCCACCACGATCTGGATCGGCAGCGGCGAGCGCCGCCCGGAGGGGGGCTTCAAAGCTAGCGCAGCCGATCACGTGCTGTGGCTGGACGACCCCGATCCGCGCGTGCCCGCGACCGGTGGCTTTGTGCTGTTCTACCACCTGCTGTGGGAGCTGACCCACGTGTGTTTCGAGCACCCGGGCCTGCTCAAACCCGAGCCCTCGGAGCCGGTTTGCGTCACCTGCAGCGACGAGGGGCGCCCGGGTGAGGCGGTGACGGCGTCGGCCGACGGGCACGCCGCGGTGCGCACCGCCCGGGGCATCGAGAACGTGGTGACCACACTCATAGACCCCGTCGCCGCCGGGGACCTGATGCTGGTGCACGCCGGCACGGCGATCGGCCGACTGGACCAGGAAGAAGGCGAATGACCAACGCCGACGAGCCCACGAACTTCCTGTACCCCTTCATCGATGCCCAGGAGGACGATGCAAGGTCGCTGCTGGCCGACCTGGCCGCGTCGGCGCAGGCGAAGGCGGCCGAAAGTCTGGCGCTGCGGCGCTCGACGCTGGAGGCCAACGCCGCGCTGCTCGGTCAGGCCGCCGCGGAACTCGCGCGGCGTTTCGCGGCGGGCGGGCGCATGTTCGCCTTCGGAAACGGCGGAAGTTGCACCGATTCCACCACCCTGGCAAGGCTGTTCGCCCGGCCGCCGGTCGGCAAGCCGTTGCCCGCCTGGCCGTTGACCGCCGATCAGGCGATCCTGACGGCGTTGGGCAACGACGTTGGATTCGAGTTGGTGTTCGCCCGGCAGTTGATCGCCCGCGCCACGGCCGGCGACATCGCGATCGCCATGTCGACCAGTGGCGGTTCGCCCAACTTGCTCGCCGCGCTCGCGGAGGCGCGCCAACGTGGTTTGTACACCATCGGATTCGCCGGCTACGACGGCGGCGCGTTCGCCAACAACCCGAACGTGGACGCCTGCTTCGTCGTTCGTTCGCAAAGCGTGCACCGGATCCAGGAAGCGCAAGCGTTGCTCGGCTATCAGCTGTGGCTGAGCGTGCATCGACAGCTCGGCGGTGAACAGGGCTTGGGGGCGGCATGAATAACCCAGCGGCTGAATACCTTTCGTCGGGGCCGCGGTTCGCCGAGGCCGAGGTGATCGAACGGATCGAGTCGTTCCGGCGGCGCCGGCCCCGCCTGCTCGACGACCACGTGACGCTGGCGCACGGCGCGGGCGGCAAGGCCTCGGCGGCGCTGGTGGACGCGGTGTTCGTGGAGGCGTTTCGCAACCCGCTGCTGGAGTCACTCGGTGACAGCGCGGTCCTGACCCTGCCCGGCGGCGAACGCCTGGCGATGTCCACGGATTCATTCGTGGTGCAGCCCAGGCGCTTTCCGGGCGGCTCGATCGGCGCGCTCGCGGTGCACGGCACCTGCAACGACCTCGCCATGGCCGGCGCCGTGCCGTCGTGGATCTCGGCGGCGTTCGTGCTCGAGGAGGGTTTTCCCATCGGCGAACTGAAAGACATCGTCGCCGATATGGCGGCGGCGGCCACCGCGGCGGGTGTGCGGATCGTCACCGGCGACACCAAGGTGGTGCCCAGGGGCGCCGCCGACGGCATGTTCATCACCACCGCCGGGGCGGGTGCCATTCCCGCGGGACGCGCGCTGTCCGCGGCGTCGGTGCGGCCCGGCGACAAGGTGCTGCTCTCCGGGTCGATGGGCGACCACGGCATGGCGGTCATGCTCGCGCGCGGCGACCTGGCCATCGAGGCCGACATTCAGTCCGACACCGCGTGCCTCAGCCCGCTGGTGGAGCTGTTGATGGCGGCCGCGCCGTCGACCCGCTGGCTGCGCGATGCGACGAGGGGCGGGGTGGGCACCGTCTGCAACGAACTGGCCCAGGCCTGTGGTCTGGGGGTGTTGCTCGAAGAGGAGCGACTCCCCGTGGCGCCCATGGTGAACGGCGCGTGCGAACTGCTGGGCATCGACCCGTTGTACGTCGCCAACGAGGGCAAGTTCGTCGCCGTCGTCGCGCCGGAGGAAGCGCGGGCCGGGCTGGACGCGCTGCGGTCGCATCCGTTGGGCGCCGATGCGGCCGAGGTCGGCGAGATCGTCACCGAGCCAGCCGAAAGCGTGGTGCTGTGTACCGGCTTCGGCGGCACCCGAATCGTCGACATGCTCGTCGGGGACCCGCTGCCGAGGATCTGCTGAGGCGTGGCGATCGCAAGCGCGGCGAAGCCGGGCGTTGGGGGTCGCCACTAGAAAGGAGGGAAAGCTCATGTGCCTTGGGATTCCGGGCCGGATCGTCGAGATCACCGATCCCGCAAACTATTTGGCCAAGGTCGACGTCAGCGGGGTGCAGCGCACCATCAGCGTGCGGCTGTTGGAAGACGACATGCCCGGGCCCGACGACTGGGTGCTGGTCCACGTCGGGTTCGCGATGGCCAAGATCGACGAGACCGAGGCGTTGCTCACCCTGGCCGCCATCAAGAAGCTCGGCGAGGCTTACACCACGGAGATGGAAGCCTTCGACTCGTCGGCCATCGTATGACTGGGAGTGGCAATGAAATTCGTTGACGAATTCCGCGATCCGGCCGCCGCCCGCAAGCTGCTGGGCGCCATCGAACGCCTCGCCGGAACCGGCGATGACCGGTTCAAGTTCATGGAGGTGTGCGGCGGGCACACACACACGATCTACCGGCACGGCATCGAGCACCTGCTGCCCGACAACGTCGAACTGGTGCACGGCCCCGGCTGCCCCGTCTGCGTGATCCCGATGGGCCGCATCGATGACGCCATGTGGCTGGCCGGCCGGCCCGACGTGATCTTCACCTGCTTCGGCGACATGATGCGGGTGCCCGGATCGAACGGCAGCCTGCTGGACGCCAAGGCGCGCGGCGCCGACGTTCGGTTCGTCTACTCCCCGCTGGATGCGCTGAAGATCGCGGTCGACAACCCCGACAAGCAGGTGGTGTTCTTCGCCATCGGTTTCGAGACCACCGCCCCGTCTACGGCGGTGACGCTGGTGCGGGCGCGCGATCTGGGCCTGAGAAATTTCAGCGTGTTCTGCAACCACGTGATGATCGTGCCCCCGATCAAGGCCATCCTGGAGTCACCGGACCTGCGGCTGTCGGGCTTCATCGGCCCCGGGCACGTGTCGACCGTGGTCGGCAACCGGCCCTACCGGTTCGTGCCCGAGGTGTACCGAAAGCCGTTGGTGGTGGCCGGCTTTGAGCCGCTGGACATCCTGGCGGCGGTCGCGATGCTGCTGACCCAGATCCGCGAGGGCCGCTGCGAGGTGGAGAACCAATACACGCGCGTGGTGCCCGAGCGGGGCAACCCGACCGCATTGGCGTTGATGGGCAGAGTTTTTGCGCTGCGTCCCCACTTCGAGTGGCGCGGCCTGGGCTTCATCTCCCAAAGCGCGCTGCGGCTGCACGACGATTTCGCCGAATTCGACGCCGAACTGCGGTTCGCGATGCCGGGCGTGCGGGTCGCCGACCCCAAGGCGTGCCAGTGCGGCGAGGTGCTCAAGGGTGTGCTCAAGCCCTGGGAATGCAAGGTTTTCGGCACCGCGTGCACCCCGGAGACCCCGATCGGCACGTGCATGGTGTCCCCCGAAGGGGCCTGCGCGGCCTACTACAACTTCGGCCGCATGCACAGGGACGCGGTCAAGCTGGTGGGGCGCGCTTGACCGGTGACACCAGCGGCCCGGACATGTTCGCGCGCTACGCCTACGCACCGAACGCGCTGGGTTATTGCGGTCCCCCGCTCGGGGCCACCTTGCGCGACGGTTCGGTCGACGAGGTGCGGCGGGCGGCGGCGAAATTCTCCGGGGCCTGGCCGTACCTGCGGGTGCTGTCGACGCTGACCGGCATCGCCGACCCGCTGGATCATCGGCTCGTCGAGTCGTACTGGCTGGGCGGCGGCGTCGGTGCCGCCCTGGACCCCCGGGACTTCTTGGACGCGTTGCTCGCGATCATCGGCCCGCAGGCGGGCCGCTACTGGGCGCACCTGACACCGCAGCTCGCCCACGAGGCCGCCGCCAACCATTGCTTCCACGTGTTCGGCGTCTACCCGTGGACGCGGTTTCTCGGCCGGGGTATGGACGAACATCCACTGACCGTCCTCGACAACTGCCGCATCACCTGGGGAACCGTGCTTACCCGCGACCAAGACCGGATCGAGGTGCTGTGCCGGAAACTGGTGCTCGACGGTGACGCGCTGACGCTGTCCGAACCGTCGTCCCGGGGGTTCGGGGTCTGGGCCGACGGGTACAGCGCAGTGCCCGATGTGGCCGCCGGCGACCGGGTCGCCCTGCACTGGGGGCGGCTGTGCGGCCGGCTGTCGCCGCGGCAGGTCCGCGCCCTCGCCGAGGCAACCGAGCGGCAACTGCGCGTGACGAGCCGCCGGCTGGCGCACGTCCAGCGGTGATCGCGAGCGCGGCCGCGCCGGGCGGAGTCCCCCCAGGTCGCCGCCATCGCGGGTCGCCCCGTGCCAGACTGGCCCCGTGCCCGGTTCCCTGTGCGACGTGCTGCCCGCCGCCGGCGCACTCCTCGGCGCACCGGGTGCCGTCGACAAGCTGGGTTTGGCCGAGTGCGTCGGCGGAGCCGATCGGATCGATCGCGTCGCCGTCGTCCTGGTGGACGGACTGGGCTGGCACCTGCTTGGCGAGCTGGCCGGCAGCGCGCCGCTGCTGGCCTCGGTGCTTGCCGGCCAGACCGGGTGTCTCACAGAGCTCACCTGCACCTTCCCGTCGACCACCCCGACCAGCCTGGTCTCTCTGGGCACCGGGGCGCAGCCGGGCGAGCACGGGATTCTGGGCTTCACGCTCAACGTGCCCGGCACCGACCGGGTGATCAATCACATCCTGTGGCGCGACGACCCACCGCACACCGAGTGGCAGCCGCTGCCGACCTGGTTCGGGCGGCTCAACGAAGCCGGCGTCAGCGCGCGTGCCGTGTTGCCCGCCGCGTTCATGGGTAGTGGGCTGACCGAGGCGGCGTACCGGGGCGCCGAATTCCGCCCGATCCAGCGGACCGACGACAACGCGCAGACGGTGGCCGAGGAGCTGCGGGCGGCGCCGGGCCTGGTCTACGGCTACACCGCCGCCCTGGACACCGCGGCCCATGCGTTCGGGGTCGGATCGTCCCAGTGGCACGAAGCGGCGGTCCAGGTTGATCTGCTGCTGGCCGGGCTGGTCGACACGCTGCCGCCGACCGCGGCACTGGTGGTGACCGCCGACCACGGCGGTTTCAACGTTCCACCCGGCGCGCGGGTCGACCTCGACACCGACCCGCGGTTGGCCGCCGGGGTCCGTGTGGTCGCCGGCGAGCCGCGGGTGCGCTACCTGCACACCGAACCCGGCGCCGCGGCGGACGTGCGGGCGGCGTGGGCCGAGATACTCGGGGGCAGGGCGGACGTCTACAGCCGGGAGCAGGCGGTGGCCACCGGGATGTTCGGGCCGGTCGCCCCAGCGCACCTGCCGCGAATCGGTGACGTCGTCGCCGTTTGCACCGGCGATTCCGCCCTGCTGGCAACCGCGCACGAGCCGCCGGAAACGGCCCGCCTCATCGGGTTTCACGGCGCGGCGACGCCCGCCGAAATGGCCATCCCGCTCATCGTTTTCCAATCCCCTGCCGCCGCCCACTAGTCACCCCGGCGAGACGATCACAGCCGAAATCGGCTACCTTTAAGCATTTTCATAGGACCGTCGCCGGGCCGCCGCTCGCCCGCGCTGTTACCGTGGCCTCATTGTGGGTTACCGGGGTGCGGGCAGATCTGCGCGATGGCCACGACGCCAGTCGGCTCTGGCCGTGTTTGCTGCGCTGTCCCTTTTCGCTGCTGCTTTTGGATTCTGGGCGGTGCAGGTTGGGACGGCAGCCGGTGCGCCGCAACCGGCGGCGGCCGGGCCGCTGCAATTGCGGGACGGCTCGGCACCGCACAGCCATTCCGACTTCGGCTCCACCCTGAACGATGACAAGGCGTTCAAGAGCGCGGGATTGAAGCGCGATCGGCCGACGACTTTTTGGCTGTCCGTGCCGCGGTCGTCGTGGACGCCGTCGTCACTCGCCTCGGTTATTGGAGCGCAGCGGCCCATCGACGCCTGCACGCCGCGGGCTCCCTCGACTGTCGTTACCGGTCAAGACCTTTTGACCAAGCTCTGCGTGTCTCGTCGCTGAGCGGCGCATCGACCCACTCGTAGCCATCTCTGGCCCCGGTACCGCGCGCCGGCCGGAAGCCGACCGCGTCAGCCGAAGCGCCCGCGTTCGCGAATTCCCGCTCGCACCGACCATGAATGTCGGTCGCCACCCAAACCAAGGAAGTCATGTTTGCAGCCAACCCCGCCCTGCGCGCCGGTGCTACCGCGCACCGCCCCACCGCGACAGGGGGCAGATAGCCATGGATTTCGGGACCCTTCCCCCGGAGATCAACACCGCACGAATGTATTCGGGCCCCGGCGCCGGATCGCTGGTGACCGCCGCCGCGACATGGCGGAGGCTGGCCGCCCACCTCCACGACACCGCGACCAAGTGCCTCATTTCCGCGGGGCTGGTGGACGGATTGCGCGGCCCCGACGCGGCGCCGATGGGCGACACGATGGCACCGTATGTGGGGTGGCTGCAGGCCACCGCCGCAATGGCCGAGCAAACCGCCGCCCGCGCCGGCGCCGCCGCCGAGGCTTATGAGCGGGCGCTGGCCGCGACCGTTCCACCGCCGACCCTGGTCGCCAACCGGTTATTGCGGCAGGCGTTGGCCGCGACGAACGGGCTGCGGCAAAACACCCCGGCCATTGCGGCCACGGAGGGCCAGTACGACCAGATGTGGGCGCAGAACGCCGCCACCATGTACGCCTACGCCGACGCCTGTGCGGCGGCCTCGACCATGACGCCATTCACGTCCCCGCACGCCGCTGCGGGCGGGGACGAGGTGATATCGGCTGGCGCCGAGCTGGTTTCGATGCTGCCCGCTGCGCTGCAGGGGCTGTCCTCGGGGTCATCCTGGCGGTTCCGTGCGGCCGCGCTGTCGATGTCGTCATCGCTGTCGAAGCTGAGTTCTCTGCGCACCGGGTTCGCGAGGCAGGCCAGCGTCCCGATCGCCGTGGCCATCGGCGCCGCGGCGGCGAACGCGGGCAGAGCCGGCCGCGCCGCAGTGACGGCGGACCTCGGGCGCGGCAGCGCCATCGGGGGGTTGTCGGTGCCGCAGGCGTGGTCGTCCGCGGCGAAGCCGAAACCCGTGGGCACCGTGTTCCCCAGCGCCGCCGCCGCGACCGGGCGAAGGGCTAGCGGGCAGCTGCATCCCGGCGCCTCGTAGGGCGGGTTAGTGCGAACGCACACCGGACTTTGATCGTTTTCACAGCTCGCACGCCTTGCCGGCCAAGCCTGCTGTTGTAAATTCGGGCCACTGTGACAGTCGGAGCCACCCGCGGAGTTCGACGATGGCGGACAGCCATCGCGATCGTTGCGGCGCTCGGCCTGTTCTGCGCGGTCACCGCAGGCTGGGCGTCGCGCGGGGCCGCGGTCGCCGGGGTCGGGTGGCCGCAGCCGGCGGCCCTGTCCCAGCAGACCGTGCATGCATCGGGCCCTTCATCCGGCTCCTCGCCGACGCATCGCATAACCACCAAGAATGCGTGGATGACGCGGGATCGTCCGCCAACGTGGCCCCGCTCGTCGCCGCCGTCGGTGGGGTCACCCCTACCGATTTCGTTTGCTGCCACGGCATTTCGGCTAGCACGCGCATCGTCCCGTCCGCCCGGGATGGTTCCACCCGGCCGGGATCTGTTGACGCGGCTCTGCGTCGCCCGCTGCTGACGGCCCCCGCGGCGGCCGCCGTCGTTGCACTGCCGCACTCGAAAGTAGGCCTGTAACCCCCATGCCTACGTCCCAACACAAGGGTCCATGTTCCCGCGAGGGATCGAACCGAGCTCATACCGCCGTCGTTAGGCAGATAGCAATGAATTTCACCACGCTCCCACCGGAAGTCATTTCCGGTCAACTCCATGGCGGCCCCGGCTCGGGGTCGATGGCCGACGCCGCGGCGGCCTGGACCCGCCTGGCCACTCGCCTGCACACCGCGGTCGCGGACTACCGGGCGGTGAGCGCCAAGCTCGCGCAAGGCGTTGCCCCCTACGTCGATTGGCTCGAGGCGACCGCGCTGCGCGCCGAGCGGGCGGCCAGCCAGGCGGCCGCGGCGGCGGGCGCGCACCAAGCGGCGCTGGCGGCGACGGTGCCGCCGCCGGTCCTCGAGGCAAACCGTGCGCGGCGCCAGTCGCTGGTCTTGGGCGACCCCTTGGGACGGGGCGGCCCGGCCATCGCCGACATCGAGGCGGACTACGAACGGATGTGGGCGCAGGACGCCGCGGCCATGTACGCCTACGCCAGGGCCTCGGCCGACGCCGCGGCCGTCACGCCGTTCACCTTGCCGCCCAGCGGCCCGAACCAAGGCTCGCGGGCGCTGCAGTCGGCGGCTGAAGTGGTGTCGGCCGGCCGGCAGTTGATCTCGGCAGCCCCCGGGGCGCTGCGGGCGCTGTCTGTGTCCCCCCTGGTCACGTTCGACGTTTCCCTGGCCTCGGTGACCTGCCCGCTGTCGAAACTGAGCTCTCTGACGGCGCCGTCGGATGTCGCGATCGCCCACCTGAACTCGCTCAACAAGGCGGCGGCGCTGCGGTGCCTGCTGCCCAACCAGCGTGGTGTCCGGGCCGCGGCCATCAGCGTGAGGGTCGGTCGCGCAACGCCGGTCGGGGCGTTGTCGGTGCCACGCACCTGGACGGCGGCCGCGACGCCGATGGCGGTCTGTCGCGGAACCGTCGCGTGACGCGCGTCAGCTTGCGCGCCCGGCGTACGACCGCGCGGCGTCGACGATCGCAGCGAAGAGGCGCAAGTCGTCCAGGGATTGTTCCGGATGCCATTGCACCGCAAGCACAAAGCTGTCCCCGGGCAGCTCCACCGCCTCGATCACGCCGTCGGGGTCCCTGGCGCTGACCACCAGGCCCTCACCGATTTCGTCGATCGCCTGGTGGTGATAGCACGGCGCGGTGGTGGACTCCCCGACCAGCGCGGCCAGCCGGCTACCCGCGACGGTGCGCACCGGCAACCTGGTGAACACGCCATTGCCCGCGCGATGCCCGTCGTGCCCGAGGACGTCGGGCAGGTGCTGGTGCAGGGTCCCGCCGAGCGCCACGTTGAGCACCTGCGCGCCGCGGCAGATGCCCAGCACCGGCAGGCCCCGGTCCAGCGCGCCGCGGAGCAACGCGAACTCCCAGGCGTCGCGGGCGGAGCGCGGCGAATCGCTGCTCGGGTGCGGTTGCTGGCCATACGCGGCGGGGTCCACGTCGTAGCCGCCGGTGATCACCAGCGCGTGCAGGTTGTCGAGGATAGAGCCGACCGTCTCCGGTTCCGCCGGTTGCGGCGGGAGCAGCACCGCGGCACCCCCGGCCAGCACGACCCCCTGGAAGTAATCGGCTGGCAGATAACCCGCGGGCATGTCGAAGATCCCGGCCTGCACCCGCTCCAGGTAGGAGGTCAGGCCCACCACCGGGCGCCCAGAGGCGTTCACCACCGCGCATCCTTTCCCGATCGATGATCGCCACCGACTCCCCTCCCCGCTCGACACGCTACCGCCTCGCCACGATCCCTGCCGCCCGCGGCGAACCGCTTGTGCGAGTTGGGGTTCGGTGTGCCAGTCGGCGACTACCAGGTACTGGTGCGCAACACGATCTCGGCGGCCAACTGTGCCGTCGACTCCTGCACCGTGCGCCTGCCCAGGTGCACCACGCGGTATTCGGCGTAGACATGCTGCTGGCTGGCGCGGGCCACCGCACGCGCCGCCGGGGAGCTCACCAGGACCGTGGTGCCGATCTCCACCGGGGGGCAGTGTTCGTCGTGAACCACGCCGTCGCGGTCGGCCACCCGCGGGTGCCCGCGGTCGATCACCACCAGGCCCACGAACCGGCCCAGCTTGGTCGCCGCCAGTTCCCAGGCCAATTCGCCGCCCGCACGGTCGCCCACCACCACGGCCCACCCGATTCCCAGTGCGTCGAGGATGCCGATCACCGACTTCGGCGTCAGGCGCGGCTCGAGCCCGATGACGACCGTCCGAAGCGACGCGGTGTGCAGACGCTCGCAGACCGCGTCGTACGCGGCGGGAACTCGGTCTTCGTCCCCCAGGATCACGACCACCACGCCCTGCTCCGGACCAGCCACGGCTACCGGGACGGGGAAACCGTCCAGCGTGGTCATCATCGAGGGCATTGATGCACGCTACCGCCAATCGGCCTGCGCGCGCGACGATTTTCTCGAATTGTACGCGCGCCCAACGGGTTTTGCGTCACCGTCAATTCGACCCGCACGCCGACGCGGCCCGGCGAATCCCCTAGGGCCGCAACCGACTTGCGATGCGCGGCCGGCGCGGCGGCGGACCGTCGAGCAGGCCCAGAACCGCGTCGACGTCGAGATGGGAAGCCAGCAGGTCGGCGATCGTGTCCAGCTGCGCGTCGCGTCGCGCGGAGACGTCGGTGTCGGCGACGACGAACCCGTCGCGGCCGGCCGCGGCCGCAACGCGGATGAGCCATGCGCGGCGGAAGTCGTCGTTGTCGAGCAGGCCGTGCCAGTGGGTGCCGAAGACCGCGCCGCGGACCAGACCGTCGCGCCCACCCTGCGCGCCGAACCAGCTCTCCTCGGCGCACCGCGCCACCCGGCCGTGGTGGATTTCGTATCCGGCGAGCGGCGGCGGCCAGCGGCGCAGAATTTTGGGCTCGCCGAAGACGATGTCGGCGTCCAGCAGCCCCAGCCCGGCGACTTCGCCGCACCCGGATTCCACCCTGTCGTCGATGCGCCGGCACAGCATCTGAAAGCCGCCGCAGATACCCAGCACCGGCTTGCCGGCTGCGGCGTGCCCGGTGATCGCCTCGGCCAGGCCGTGATCGCGCAACCAGGACAGGTCGGCGACGGTGGCCCTGCTCCCGGGAATGACAATCAGGTCCGTGTCAGCCAGGTCGGCGGGGTCGGTGACCCAGCGCACCAGAACGCCGGGCTCACACGCCAGCGCCTCGACATCGGTGGAGTTGGAGATCCGGGGCAGGCGGATCGCGGCCACCCGCAGCCACTCGTCGCCGCGCGGCGGCGCCGGGGTGCCGACGACGCGGTGCGCCACCACCGACAGCGAGTCCTCCGCGTCGAGCCAGAGCTCGTCGGCGTAGGGCAGCACCCCGTAGGTCGGACGGCCGGTCATCGCCTGCAGTTGCCGCAGTCCGGGTTCCAGCAGGGCGGGGTCGCCGCGGAACTTGTTGACCACGAAGCCGGCGATCAGCGCCTGGTCGTCGGGCTCGAGCACCGCGACCGTCCCGAACAGATGGGCGAGCAGCCCGCCGCGGTCGATGTCACCCACCACGATCACGGGTAGGTTCGCGGCCCTGGCCAATCCCATGTTCGCCAAATCCGTGGCACGCAAATTGATTTCGGCGGGCGAGCCAGCCCCCTCACAGATGACGGCATCGAATTCGCCACGCAAGCAAGACAATTCGTCTGCAACGATGGCCGCGAGGCGGTCGCGGTGCCGCACATAGCTTGCCGCCGTGACCGAATCGGCGACCTGCCCCCGGATCACCAGTTGCGAGGCCCGGTCGCTGCCCGGCTTGAGCAGGATCGGGTTGAACCGGACGCTGGGCTCCAACCCCGCCGCCCGCGCCTGCAGCGCCTGGGCCCGGCCGATTTCGCCGCCTTCGACGGTGACCACGGAATTGTTGGACATGTTCTGCGCCTTGAACGGCGCCACCCGAACCCCGCGGCTCGCCAACAACCGGCACAAGCCCGCGACCACCACCGACTTCCCGGCGTCGGAACTGGTGCCGGCGACCAGCAGCGCCCCGCTCACCGATTCACGGCGAGCAGACGCAAAAGCGTCCCAATTTGGGGTCCAAATGTGAGCTTTTGCGTCTGCTCGCCTCCGAGCGTCACGGCAGCGTGAGGATCTCGACGCCGGTGTCGGTCACCAGCAGGGTGTGCTCGAACTGCGCGGTCCACTTGCGGTCCTTGGTGACCACGGTCCAGCCGTCGTCCCAGATCTCGTAGTCCAGGCCGCCGAGGTTGACCATCGGTTCGATGGTGAACGTCATCCCCGGCTGCATGATGGTCGTGACCGAGGGCTGGTCGTAGTGCAGCACGACCAGGCCGTTGTGGAACGTGGTGCCGATGCCGTGACCGGTGAAGTCGCGAACCACGTTGTAGCCGAACCGGTTCGCGTACGCCTCGATCACGCGGCCGACGACCGACAGCGCCCGCCCCGGCTTGACGGCGTTGATCGCGCGCATCGTCGCCTCTCGGGTCCGCTCGACGAGCAGCCGGTGCTCTTGCGCGACGTCGCCGGCCAGGAACGTCGCGTTGGTGTCGCCGTGCACCCCGTCGATGTAGGCGGTGACGTCGATGTTGACGATGTCGCCGTCTTCGATCACCGTCGAGTCCGGGATGCCGTGGCAGATGACCTCGTTGAGCGACGTGCAGCACGACTTCGGGTAGCCCTTGTAGCCCAGGGTCGACGGGTAGGCACCGTGGTCGACCATGTACTCGTGGGCGATCCGGTCCAGTTCGTCGGTCGTCACCCCGGGCGCCACCGCTTTGCCCGCCTCGGCCAGCGCGCCGGCCGCGATCCGGCCGGCGACCCGCATCTTCTCGATCACCTCCGGTGTCTGCACCCACGGCTCGCTGCCCTCGCGCACGCTCGCCTTCCAGGCGTATTCCGGACGGGGGATGCGCGCGGGCACCGGCAGAGTCGGGGACAACTCTCCGGGGGAAAGCGCGGTGCGAGCAGGCATGGCGACCAGCTTAATCAGCCGGCTCGATCAGCCGAAGCGGCCGCGGATCAACGAGCGCCGCGGCCCCCGGATGATCACCGAGCCGCACACCACTCGTCCCGTCAGCACGACGTGCGGGCGCCCTTCGCCCGGCGCGGCCTTGCGGCGGTCGCGGGCGCTGCCCACGTAGACCTCCACGTCGTCGATCGACGCGCTGGCGCCGTCGGGCAATCGGATGTCCACCGAGCCGAACCGCATGTCGAGTTCGATGACCACGACCGGGCCCGCAAACCGGGCCTTGGTGAGGTCCAGTTCGATGGAGCCCAGCCGGCGGACCAGCGCCAGGCGGGTGGGCACCGTCCATTCCCCGTGGCGTTTGAGCGAGCCGGCCCAGCCACGCAGCTCGACCCGGTCAGCCGCGGACGTGACGATCGCGCCCGGGCCGGGCAGGTCGCCGACCAGCCCGTCCAGCTCTAACCGGGTGCGCGCGTAGGACACCTGCGACGAACGCTGCTCGAACTCGTCGATGTCGATCAGCCCGAGCGCGACGGCGTTGTGCAGTCGCCGCATCGTGCCGTTGCGGTCGGCGTCCGAGACCCGCAACGCCACCATCTCTTCCCCGGACTCGCTCACTCTCGCAATTTACCGCCGCCGCGGGCCGCGCGAGCGTCCGTGTTTGTACGGCGACACGCCGTTGCGGGCGGCATTCTGCGGACGCTCGGCCGACCGCGCCGGCGTCAGGCCAGGAAATCCGGCGGCAGCGACTCGAACATCACCTTGGTCATCCGAACCGCGTATTCCGAGCTGCCGCCGCCGACGATCAGCGAGGCGAACGCCAGGTCGCCGCGGTATCCGGCGAACCAGGAATGCGATCCGCCCGGGAACTCGGCCTCACCGGTTTTCCCGTAGACCGCGCCGCACCCGGCGATCTCCTTGGCGGTCCCATTGGTCACCACCAGCCGCATCATGGGCCGCAGCGCGTCCACCATCTTCGGGCTGATCGGCGTGGTGTCGCCCTGCACCGCGGTCGGCCGGCCCGCGATGAGCTGCGGTGTCGGGGTCTTGCCGGCGGCCACGGTCGCCGCCACCAGCGCCATGCCGAACGGACTCGCCAGCACCTTGCCCTGGCCGAAGCCGTCTTCGGTGCGCTCGGCGAGGTCCACCGTCGGCGGCACCGACCCGGTCACCGTGGTGATGCCGTCGACCTCATAGTCCAGCCCGATCCCGTACCGGGTGGCCGCCTGCGTCAGACCGCGGGGCGGCATCCTGCTGCTGAGCTCGGCGAAGGTGGTGTTGCAGGAGCTGGCGAACGCCCGCGACATCGGCACCACGCCGAGGTCGAAGCCACCGTAGTTGGGGATGGTGCGGTGCCCGATGTCGAGATGGCCCGGGCAGCCCAGCATCGTGTTGGGGGTGGCCATGTCGCGGTCGACGGCCGCGCCCGCGGTCACCATCTTGAACGTCGACCCCGGCGGGAACAGCCCGGTGGTGGCCAGCAGGCCGTCCGCGTCAGCACCCGCGTTCTGCGCGATCGCCAGGATCTCCCCGGTCGACGGCTTGATCACGACCATCATCGCCTTGCCGCCGCGGGTGTCCACCGCGCGCTGGGCGGCGTTTTGCACCACCCGGTCCAACGTGATCGAGATCGAGGGCGCCGGTGCGGCCGGCACCTCGTGCAGCACTTCGACCTCGACGCCGTTCTGGTTGACGCTGACCACCCGCCAGCCCGCCTCGCCGTCGAGGCGGTCGACCACGGCCTTCTTCACCTCGGACAGCACCGCCGACGCGAAATGCGGGTCCGTCGGCAGAATCTCGGGCTGGGGCGTGACCACCACGCCGGGCAGCCGGCCGATCGCCGGAAAGACCTTGTCGTTGTCGTCGGGATGCAGCGTCACCAGGTCCACCGGCTGAGTCGCCGAGCTGGCCTGTTCGGCGAGCAGCTGCGGATCGTTCAGCGCGCCGTCGAAGGGATGCAGGACGTCCACGACCGCGTGCGCCGTTCCGATCAGGGCCGATCCGGATCCGGCCTGGGTGGCGTCCAGCGTGTAGTGGTACAGGTAGCCCGGCACCAGCACGTCGCTGCCGCCGAGTTCGTTCACCGAGGCGCGCCGCGGCGCATCGGCCCGCAGCGCGAACGTCTGGTGCTCGCCCAGTTTGGGGTGCAGTCCGGTGGTGGTCCACCGGACCTCCCACCGCCCCTCGTCGCGCGCCATCTTCAGGTGGCCGTCATAGGTCCAGGTCCGGTTCTTGGGCAGGTGCCAGGTGAAGCGATAGCCGACCGTGCCGGTGTCCTCGGCGTACTTGGTGTTGAGGATCTGCGTGTCGAGGTGACTCGCCTGCAGCCCCGCCCACGCCGCGTTGAGCGCTTCGCGGGCCTCGTTGGGGTTGTCGCTGAGTTGGGCGGCCGTGGCGGTGTCGCCGATGGCCAGGGCGGCGAAGAACTTTTCGGCCGCCGGGCCGGGCCCGTCGGGCCGCGGCGTGCAGCCGGACATCGCGACGGCCGCGAGGAGTAATCCGGCCGCGCCGATTACCAATGGGGTTTTTGTGACCATTGGTACAGATGTTATGAAGCCTGGCTCTCCGCAACGGTGTCGACACACCGAGACGCGATCGTTACGCCCGCGCGCGTAACGCCACGGCGGAAAAGGCGGCCGAAAACCGCCGCCACGTTACGCCCGCGAACGTGCCGACCGACTTAGTCGAGCAACACCGTCGCGAAGGTGCCCACCTCGGCGAAGCCGACTCGGGCGTACGCCGCACGGGCCACCGTGTTGAAGCTGTTCACGTACAGGCTGGCGGTGCGCCCGCTCCCGACGATCACGGCGGCCACGGTCGCGGTGCCGGCGGTGCCCAGGCCCAGGCCCCGCCACTCCGGGTGCACCCAGACGCCCTGGATCTGGCCGACGCCCGGCGACTGCGAGCCGACCTCGGCCTTGAAGACGACCTGCCCGTGCTCGAAGCGGGCCCACGCGCGGCCTGCCGCGATGAGGCTGGCCACCCGTCGCCGGTAGCCCCGACCGCCGTCGCCGAGCCGGGGGTCGACGCCCACCTCGCCGATGAACATGTCCACGGCGGCCACCAGGTAAGCGTCCAGCTCGTCCGGCCGGACCTGCCGAACCCCTGTGTCGATGTCGCAGTTGGGGTGCCTCGACAGCGCCAGCAGCGGCTGATGATCGCGCACGTCACGGGCCGGCCCCCAGGCCGACTCGAGCCGCTCCCACATCCGCATGACCAGGTCGGCCCTGCCGACCAGTGAGGAACAGCGGCGCGTTCCGCTCATCGCCTCGTCGGCGAAGGCGTCCATGTCCCCCGGCGCGCCGCGCAGCGGGATCAGGTTCGCTCCGGCGAAGCACAGCGACTCCTCCGCGCCGCGCAGGGTCCACAGCTCCCCGCCGATGGAGTTCGGGTCGATGCCGTGGTCGGCCACCCGGGCCGCAACCATGCACGATCCGACCGGATCCTCGTCGAACACCCGCCAGACGGCGGCGGCGTCGCGCACCACCGACACTCGTCGCTCGCCGACAAGGCGGAACAGGGGCGGAGCCGACATCTGGCGAACTCTCTGTGCTGCGAACTATCGGACCGGCAAGAGGGAACCGGCCCCCATCAGCTTACGGTCACGATCGGCGAACCGCTGGATGTTGTGTCAGGACCGTGACCGGCCGCCATCTCCGCGGCGAGCCGCTGGGCCTCTTCGATCAGCGTCTCGACGATCTGGCTTTCCGGCACCGTCTTGATCACTTCGCCGCGAACGAAGATCTGCCCCTTGCCATTTCCCGACGCGACGCCCAGGTCGGCCTCGCGCGCCTCGCCCGGACCGTTCACCACGCAGCCCATCACCGCGACCCGCAGCGGGACGTCGAGGCCCTGCAGCCCGGCGGTGACCTCGTTGGCCAGGGTGTAGACGTCGACCTGCGCGCGACCGCAGGACGGGCACGACACGATCTCCAGCCCGCGCGGCCGCAGGTTCAGCGACTCGAGGATCTGGATGCCGACCTTGACCTCTTCGACCGGCGGCGCGGACAGCGACACCCGGATGGTGTCGCCGATCCCCCGCGACAGCAACGCGCCGAAGGCCACCGCGGACTTGATGGTGCCCTGGAAGGCCGGACCGGCCTCGGTGACGCCGAGGTGCAGCGGGTAGTCGCACTGGGCGGCCAGCTGCTCGTAGGCGGCGACCATCACGACGGGGTCGTTGTGCTTGACGCTGATCTTGATGTCGCCGAAGCCGTGTTCCTCGAACAGCGACGCCTCCCACAGCGCCGATTCGACCAGCGCCTCGGGGGTGGCCTTGCCGTGCTTCTCCAGGAACCGCTTGTCCAGCGAGCCGGCATTGACGCCGATGCGGATCGGGATGCCGGCGGCGGAAGCGGCCTTGGCGACCTCGCCGACCCGGCCGTCGAACTCCTTGATGTTGCCGGGGTTCACCCGCACCGCGGCGCATCCCGCGTCGATGGCGGCGAAGATGTACTTCGGCTGGAAGTGGATGTCGGCGATCACCGGGATCTGACTGTGCCGGGCGATCTCGGCCAGCGCGTCGGCGTCCTCCTGACGCGGGCACGCCACCCGGACGATGTCGCAGCCGGCGGCGGTCAGTTCCGCGATCTGCTGCAGCGTCGTGTTGACGTCATGGGTTTTGGTGGTGCACATCGACTGCACCGAAATCGGATACTCGCTGCCCACCCCGACGTCGCGGACCATGAGTTGGCGCGTCTTGCGCCGGGTGGCGAGCGTGGGCGCCGGAGCGTCCGGCATGCCCAGGCCAATGGTCACTGTTCTAATTCCTTCAACTATTGGAAGAGCCTGATCGGATTGACCAGATCAGCGGTCACGGTCAGCAACATGTACCCGACCACGAACACCAGCACCACGTAGGTGGCGGGCATCAGCTTGAGATAGTTCACCGGTGCGGCCGCGACCATGCCGCGCGCCGACCGGACGAGGTTGCGGACCTTCTCGAACACGGCGATGGCGATGTGGCCGCCGTCGAAGGGCAGCAGCGGCAGCAGGTTGATCGCGCCCAGGATCAGGTTCAGCTGGGCCAGGAAGAACCAGAACGCCACCCACAGCCCATGGTCGACGGTGTCGCCGCCGATGATGCTGGCGCCGACCACGCTCATCGGGGTCTGCGGGTCACGCTCGCCGCCGCCGATGGCGTGCATCAGCGCCCCCACCTTGGTCGGGATGGTGACCAGCGCCTTGCCCACCTCGCCGGTCAGGTCGCCGGCGAAGGCGAAGGTGGCCGGCACCGCGGAGAGCACCCCGTAGTGCGTCGGCGGCGTCTTGACGGCGCCGACGCCGATGGCGCCGACCGTCGCGGGTGCCGCCTGAGCGCCCTGCCCGCTGTCCCCGTTGGTCAGGAAGCGCTGGGTGGGCGTGACGTCGACGTACGTGGTGAGCGTGTCGCCGCCCCGCTCGACGACGACCGGAACGGTGCCGTGCATCTTGCGGATCGTGGCGGCCATGTCATCGAAGGTGGACACCGGGGTGTCGCCGACCCTGACCACGACGTCGCCGGCGCGGATTCCGGCCAACGCGGCCGGACCGGGACCGGTGCAGTCCGCGACCTTCCCTGGTGTCACTTCCGGTGCGACACAAGCGGTTTCGCCGATCACCGCCCTGGTCGGCGGGTGCAGGTTCGGCAACCCCCAGACCAAGGCGATGCCGTAGATCAGCACCAGGCAGATGACGAAGTTCATGGCCGGACCGGCGAACAGCACAGCGATCCGCTTCCAGGGGGCCTGTTTGTACATCGCGCGGTCGGTTTCGTCGGGAGCCAACTCCTCGACCGTGGTCATCCCGGCGATGTCGCAGAAGCCGCCCAGCGGGACGGCCTTGAGGCCGTACTCGGTTTCGCCCCGCCGCGTCGACCACAGCGTGGGCCCGAACCCGACGAAATAGCGACGGACCTTCATCCCGGTGGCGCGGGCGACCCACATGTGGCCGCACTCGTGCAAGGCCACCGAGATCAGGATGGCAAGGGCGAACAGCACAATGCCGATAACGAACATCATCTCCGCTGCAGGACCTTTCTCACACCATTCCGGAGGCGTTGACGGGGGCCTCGCCGGGCCGTGCGTGTCCGACGGCGCGCCGCGCCCGCTCCCGCGCCCAGCGCTGCGCGTCCAGTACCTCATCCACGTTAGCGGGTGAAACCGCCCATTGGTCTGCGGCGTGCAGCACGTCGGCAATGGTTTCGACGATCACGGGGAATCCCGCCCGGCCTTGGAGGAAGGCCTCCGCGGCTTCCTCATTGGCCGCGTTGTACACGGCAGGCAGGCAGCCGCCGGCCTGGCCGGCGTACCGGGCCAGCTCGACGGCGGGGAAAACCTCGCTGTCCAGCGGCTCGAATTCCCAGCTGGATGCGGTGCCGAAGTCGCAGGACGCCGCCACGCCGGGCACCCGGGCCGGCCAGCCCAGGGCCAACGAGATGGGCAACTTCATGTCGGGGGGGCTGGCCTGGGCCAGGGTCGAGCCGTCGACGAAGGTGACCATCGAATGAACAATCGACTGCGGGTGCACGACGACCTCGATGCGGTCGTACGGGATGCCGAACAGCAGGTGGGTTTCGATGAGTTCGAGACCCTTGTTGACCAGCGAGGCCGAGTTCAAGGTGTTCATCGGGCCCATCGACCAGGTCGGGTGGGCGCCGGCCTGTTCGGGGGTGACGCCCTCGAGCTGCGCGGCGGTCCAGCCGCGAAACGGCCCGCCGGAGGCGGTCAGCACCAGCTTGGCGACTTCCTCGGGGGCGCCGCCGCGCAGGCACTGGGCCAGCGCGGAGTGTTCGGAGTCGACGGGCACGATCTGGCCCGACCGCGCCGCCCGCAAGACCAGCGGACCGCCCGCGACCAGGGATTCCTTGTTGGCCAGCGCCAGCCGGGCACCCGATTCCAGCGCAGCCAGCGTCGGCCGCAGGCCCAGGGCGCCCACCAGCGCGTTGAGGACTACGTCGGCCTCAGTGTCTTCCACCAGGCGGGTCACCGCTTCGGGGCCGCGGTAGGGGACGTCGGCGATCTGCGCCGCGCGTTCGTCGGCGACGGCGATCTTGGTGACCCCGGTCTCGGCGCGCTGGCGCAGCAGGGTGTCCAGGTTCGCGCCCCCCGCGGCAAGGCCGACGACCTCGAAGCGGTCCGGGTGGGCCGCGATGACCTCCAGCGCCTGGGTGCCGATCGAGCCGGTGCTGCCCAGCACCAGCACACGCAGGCGGCCTTGGGGTGTCGCGGTTGTCACCCACTCATTGTGCCCCGCCGGGCGACGATTGCGATGGCCGCGGGACGTCGCCACGGGTATGCCAGAATCGCTGGGAGAAGCGAGGAAAGGGATTCACGTGGCCAGTACCGAGGTGGAACAGTTCACCGGCGTCGACACCGTCGAGGTGCCATCGGCGACGTGGGGTTGGAGCCGGATCAATCACCGCACCTGGCGCATCACCGGCCTGGGCATCATCGTGTTCCTGCTGGCCATGCTGCGCGGTAACCACGTCGGCCACATCGAGAACTGGTTCCTGATCGGGTTCGCCGCGTTGGCGCTCGTCGTCCTGGTCCGCGACCTATGGGGCCGCCGGCGCGGCTGGATCAGGTAGCCGTCAGCTACCCGCCCTCGGCGGCCAGCTGTCCGCAGGCGGCGCTGATCTCCCGTCCGCGCGTGTCCCGGACCGTGCACGCAACCCCCTGCGCGCGGACCCGCCGAACGAACTGGCGCTCCACGGCCTTGGGGCTGGCGTCCCACTCGCTGCCCGGCGTCGGGTTGAGCGGGATCAGATTCACGTGCACCAGCGGGCCGAGCGCCCGATGCAGGCGTTTGCCCAGCAGATCGGCCCGCCACGGCTGGTCGTTGACGTCGCGGATCAACGCATACTCCACCGATACCCGGCGGCCGGTGAGGTCGGCGTAGTAGCGGGCGGCGTCGAGCGCCTCGGTGATCTTCCAGCGGTTGTTGACCGGCACCAGCGTGTCGCGCAGTTCGTCGTCGGGCGCGTGCAGTGATAGCGCCAGCGTCACCCCGAGCCGTTCGTCGGCCAGTTTGCGGATGGCCGGGGCCAGCCCGACCGTCGACACGGTGACCGCGCGGGCCGAAATGCCGAAACCGTGCGGCGGCGGTTCGGTGATGCGCCGCACCGCGGCCAGCATCCTGGCGTAGTTGGCCAGCGGCTCCCCCATGCCCATGAACACGACGTTGGAGAGCCGATCGCCGAAATCGTCGCGCAGGGCGACGGCGGCGGACCGGACTTGTTCCAGGATTTCCGCGGTCGACAGGTTGCGGGTGAGTCCGCCCTGCCCGGTCGCACAGAACGGGCAGGCCATGCCGCAGCCGGCCTGCGACGAGATGCACACGGTGTTGCGCTGCGGGTAGCGCATCAGGACCGACTCGAAGGTGGTCCCATCGGCGCCGCGCCACAACGTCTTTCGGGTTTGCCCGGCGTCGCAGCTGACCTCGGCGGCCGGGGTGAGCAGGTGCGGGAACATCGCATCAGCGATCCGATCCCGCACGGTCGCCGGAAGGTCTGTCATCTCCCGGGGGTCGGCGATCAGGCGGCCGTAGTACTGATGCGCGAGTTGCTTGGCGCGGAACGGCGGCAGGCCCAACGCGGCGACCGCCGACGCGCGGCCTTCCGCGTCGAGGTCGGCCAGGTGCCGCGGCGGCCTGCTGGGGCGGGGTTCGGAGAAAACCAGTTCTTGGACCATGTCCAGTCCAGTATCGGCCCTGTCAGGCTACGAGTGTCAGCACCGTCCATGCGGCGACCGCCGACGGGAGCACGCCGTCGAGCCGGTCCATCAGACCGCCGTGGCCGGGCAGTAGGCGGCCCATGTCTTTGATGCCGAGGTCGCGCTTGACCTGGGACTCGACCAGGTCGCCAAGCGTGCAGGTGAGCACCAGGACCACACCCAGCAGCGCACCGATCCAGGGCGGTTTGCCGGCCAGGAAGGTCGCGGTCAGGATCGCCGCGGTGATGCCGAAGACGAGCGAACCGGCGAAGCCCTCCCACGATTTCTTGGGACTGATCGCGGGAACCATCGGGTGCTTGCCGAGCAGCACGCCCACGGCATACCCGCCCACGTCGGAGGCGACGACGGTGACCATCAGGCAGAACACCCGGCCCGCCCCGTCCTTGGGGTAGACCAGCATGGCACCAAATGAGGCGAACAGCGGCACCCACGCGGCCAGGAACACCGTCGCTGAGGCGTCGCGCAGGTAGTTGGCGGACGGGGACCCGGCGAACGGCTCGGGTCGCTTGCTGTTGTCCTGCATGAACAGGCGCCAGACGTTGCAGACCACGACGGTGGCGCCGAAGCCGGCCAGGGCGCCGGCGGCATGGAACGGCCACGTCAGCCAGACGGTGACCTGCCCGCCGACCAGCAACGGGATGAGCGGGATGATGTATCCGGCCTCGCGCAGGCGTCGCACCACCTCGTGGGTGGCGACGAGGATGGCAGCCGCGACGATGGCGACCCAGAAGCGCGGCGCGAAGACCAGCGTCACGATGAGCGTCCCGCCGATCCCCGCGCCCACGGCGATGGCGGCGCGCAGGTCGCGCCCCGCGCGGGACGTCTTCTTGGCCGGCTGCCGCATGGTGTTCTTGGCCTCACGCGCCGGCTCGTCGGGTTGGCTGGCTGCGCCGGAGGTTGCCACGAGTCTGGGTGTACTTGGCTGCTGAGAGGCCGCTAGACCTCCAGCAGCTCGCCTTCTTTGTGCTTGACCAGGTCTTCGATCTGGGTGATGTACTGATGCGTCGTCTTGTCCAGGTCCTTCTCGGCGCGGCCGACCTCGTCCTCGCCGGCCTCGCCGTCCTTGCGGATGCGGTGCAACTCCTCCATCGCCTTGCGGCGGATGTTGCGCACCGACACCTTGGCGTCTTCCCCTTTGCCCCTGGCCTGTTTGACAAGCTCGCGGCGCCGCTCTTCGGTGAGTTGCGGCACCGCCACCCGGATGAGGGTGCCGTCGTTGGTCGGGTTGACGCCCAGATCGGAGTTGCGGATCGCCGTTTCGATCGCGCCGAGCTGACCCGCTTCGTAGGGCTTGATGACGACGAGCCGGGCCTCGGGCACGTTGATGCTGGCCAGCTGCGTGATGGGGGTGGTGGCGCCGTAGTAGTCGATGACAATCCGGGAGAACATGCCCGGGTTGGCCCGGCCGGTTCGGATGGTTGACAGGTCGTCACGGGCCACCGCTACGGCCTTCTCCATTTTCTCTTCCGCGTCGAAGAGAGCCTCGTCAATCATTTGCGCTCATCCCCTCAGGTGGTGACCAGTGTCCCGATCTTCTCACCGGCGACCGCGCGGGCGATATTGCCATTGGTCAGCAGGTTGAACACCAGGATCGGCATGCCATTGTCCATGCACAGGCTGAACGCGGTGGCATCGGCCACTCGCAGCCCCCGATCGATGACCTCCCGATGGCTGATCGCGGTGATCAGCTCGGCTTGCGGATTCTGCCGCGGATCCGCGGAGAACACCCCGTCGACCGCCTTGGCCATCAGCACCACCTCCGCGCCGATCTCCAGCGCCCGCTGCGCGGCCGTGGTGTCGGTGGAGAAGTACGGCAGCCCCATGCCGGCCCCGAAGATCACCACGCGTCCCTTCTCCAGGTGACGGACGGCGCGCAGCGGCAGGTAGGGCTCGGCGACCTGACCCATGGTGATCGCGGTCTGGACGCGGGTGACGATGCCTTCCTTTTCCAAGAAGTCCTGCAGCGCCAGGCTGTTCATGACGGTGCCGAGCATGCCCATGTAGTCGGAACGTGTGCGTTCCATTCCGCGCTGCTGCAGCTGCGCGCCGCGGAAGAAGTTGCCGCCTCCGATGACGACGGCGACCTGGACGCCATCGCGAACCACCTCGGCGATCTGGCGGGCCACCCGCGCCACGACATCCGGATCCAGACCCACCTGGCCCCCGCCGAACATTTCGCCGCCCAGCTTGAGCAACACCCTGGAGTATCGGGGCCGCACTCGCGGCTGCCCGGCAGTCGAACCATTCTCCGGTGCCGTCGGCTCCGGCTTCCGGGCCGCCGCGGCGGCGGCTTGGGGCTCCCTGGACTCCGTCATCAGGCTCCTCGCATGAGAGTGCCATCCCGGACTGACCTCATCCGGAACGGCATTTCACATCCTGCCTCATCGCAGCACAACGCGGCACCGGCGGGGTGCATTATGCGCAGAGTTGGCGATCCGGACGGCATTTGGCGGCGATCGTCCACGGCGAGGCCCAGGGCCGCCCGGGTTTCCTCCCCTTCCGACCCTTCCGACCCTTCTGTCGGCGGATGTTTGAGCCCTGGCCGACACGGGGAATCCGCAGCATCGCGGTGGGAAATTCGCGGTCTTGAGAACAAGGGCCAGCCTCGCCGTATGACCAGACCGATCGCCCCGTCGATCGGCAGTGAGCGCGATCGCTCAAGGTACGCCTACGAGGAGGAACTGATCCATGGCGGACAACAACTCGGGACCTGCTGAAGCTGTCAAGGGCGTCGTTGAGGACGTCAAGGGCAAGGCCAAAGAGGCCGTCGGCGCGGTGACCGGTCGTGACGACCTGACCCGCGAGGGCCAGGCCCAGCAGGACAAGGCGGAAGCTCAGCGCGACGCAGCCAAGAAGGAAGCCGAGGCCGAGGCGGCCCGAGGCGGCGCCGAGGCCGCCGAGGAGCGCCAGAAGGCCAATCAGTAGCTTGCCGGGAAGATGGGTCCGGTCCGTGGAAACGGGCCGGGCCCATCGATTTTTCCGGGTCGGCGCCATCGCGCCCGGTTAGCCGTGTCGGACACGCTCCGGGGGCACGGAAAAAAGTGTGCATAGTTTCGCGGCGAGTGGGTAACCAGCGCTGCGCTCGCAGACATCTCCCGGGAGGTGCCTAAAGGGCCGGGACGAGATTCACACCTTCGGGGGATGGCATTGGACGTTCTACTGCTGACCGACGCGGACGACTTCGATCACGCTCTGCCGCCACCGACTTCGTTTGTGCGGACCATGCGGCGCGCGCCCCTTACCGGTGATGGCCACGGGCCGGCGCATTCCGGCGACGTGGCGATCGTCGATGCCCGCCACGACCTCGCCGCGGCCCGGGCCGCCTGTCGGCGCCTGACGACCGATGACCCCGCGCTCGCCGTGGTGGCCCTTGTGGCACCGACCGACGGCGTGACGGTCGACGACGACTGGAACGCCGACGATGTCATGCCGCTGGGCACCGATGCGGACGAACTACGGGAACGGCTGGGGCGGGCGATCGCGCGCCGGCGCAGCGCCGTCGACGGCGGTCTGAGGTTCGGCGCCCTGCTGCTGCACCCGACAAGCTTCACGGGGTCGTTGGAAGGCAGGGACCTGGGTCTCACGTTGACTGAGTTCAAACTGCTGAGTTTCCTTGTGCAGCATGCCGGTCGGCCGTTCACCCGGACCCGCCTGATGCACGAGGTGTGGGGTTATGACTGCAACGGTCGGGTCCGTTCGGTCGATGTCCACGTTCGGCGGCTGCGCGCCAAGCTCGGCCCGCAACATCAGTCGATGGTCGACACCGTCCGGGGCGTGGGTTACATGGCGGCGACCCCACCGCACCCGGAATGGATCGTCAGTGAGTCGACGCTGATGCCGATGTGGGCGACGACGGCGTCGGCCCCGCACCCCGTGGCGCATTGACGCCGACGGCGCTAATCACCTTGTCCCTCAACGGATTGCGGATCGTTCAGCCGAAAAGCGGGAAGGCGCGCTTGCGCGCGAGCGCGTCCATTCCGTCCTGGATCGCGTCCTGGATCTCGCGGTACTTACGGTCGACATAGGCTTCGTCGTCCGCGCGCGCGGGGTCGTGGTCGAGCTGGACGGCCGGCATGAACCGGGTCCTGATCTTGGCCGGTAGCGGCAGCTGTGGAAGCGCCGCCGGCGCGATCCCCCACGGCAGTGAGATCGCCAAGGGGAACACTTTGAGGCGCAGCAGGCGGTCCAGCTGCAGGGCCTTCGACAGCTTGTCACCGCGGATCAGCACCGGCATGGCGTCGGCACCGCCGACCGTGGCGATCGGCACGACTGGCACACCGGCCCGAATCGCCATCTTCACGAAGCCTTTTCGGCCCGCCAGGTTCGCCCGGTCACGCTCGGTCCACGGGCGCAGCGAGTCCACCTCCCCACCGGGCCACAGCGCAACGTCACGACCTTCGGCCAGGGCGGTGGCGATCGCGTCCGGGGCGGCCGGCAGCACACCCATCGACCGGAAGTAGCGGCCGATCAGCGGAATGGCCATCAACGCGTCGTGGGCCGTGCCGTGCAGCGGGCGTTCCTGACCGAAGCGCCGCCACCATTGCAGACCCACAGTCCAGGCGTCCCAGACGAAGGGGGCGCCGGAGTGGATCCCCACCAGCAGCGCCGGCGGCGGCGGTATGTTCTCCCAGCCGTCGATCTCCATGCGAAACCAGTAGTCCACCAGCACATTCCACAGATATTTCTGCCGCTGCAGCGTGGCCTCGTCCTGGCCGCTGAGATCCCACCTGCCGGCGCGCTCGGCGACCCAGCCTGCGACGCCGCCGTCCTGCTTGGCGCGCCGCTCTTCCATGCTCACTCGCGCCCGCGTGGCCTGGCGTTTCGCTTGCGCACGTACTTCGGCTGGCCTGTGATCGGGATTACTCATGTCTGTCGCATACCCGATTCGGGCGCGCGGGATTCCCCATATGCAAATCTCCCCGCGCCATGGGGTGGCGCGGGGAGATTTTTGCAGCCGATTACGTGTGCGGTGCCGGGGCGGGCGGAGCGCCCGGTGCCGGGCTCGCGTTCGACGGTGCGCCCGGTGCGGCGCCACCCGGCACGTTGGACGTCCAGATCAGGATGTCCTGCAATCCGTCGTTGTAGACGACGCCATTCGGCGGCGCGCCGGTCACGTCGAAGTACAGGGTGCCGGTCGATTCGCTACCCTGCGGAATCGGCGCCGGGTTCAGGGCGTTCGGTGCCCCGGCCTTATCGATCAGCTTGTAGGTCTGACCGTTGGGCCCGCGGGCGCTGAAGTCCTTGACCATCGGGGTAACGAGCCCGCCGTCCGACCTGGCGGTGATGTCCGCCTGGTAGAGCGTCCCCTTCGGCGTGTAACCCGGAATCGAGACATTGCTCGGCTGCAGGTTGCTCACCGTGTAGTTGGTGACCATGGGCCCGTCGACGAGTTGTTCGCTGGTGCCGAAGCCCTGAATGTTGGGCGCGGCAGACGCCGGTATTGCGGCGAAGACGCTTGCGGCCGCTATCCCGCCGGCAGCGACAGCCGTCTTAATCGCCCTCTTGGTGACCTTCATTGCTCATTTCCTTTCGTGTTGAACAATCGCCCCCCGGAAGGGCAATTCCGCACATAGGCCGGAGATAACCACGCACCAGCCGCTTTAAACATCTGCGCGGGCGTCATGGCAATTTCCGGGTCCGTTAGCTGCACAAACGAGTTTTCTTTTGCCGGGCAGCGACTTTCGCCTCAGTTCTTTACATGCGTACCGCCGGGTTACTGAGGCAACGCCAACCACGGCGGGCTCAGACGAGCGATCAGCCACCGCGGGTCCGGTGACGCGCGAGCCCTGAAGCCGGCGTTGCCCGCTACCAATTCTCGACACGAATAGAGGACACACATGGCTTTGCGCCTCAACAACAAACCGCCCCGGGTGTGCAGGCCCGGATGAACCCCGTTCCCGACTGCGGCGAAAACAGTTACCGGGCTCGGGCAAACTCACCGGCAAAAGGGCGATCATCACTGGCGGCGATAGCGGCATCGGCCGCGCGGTCGCAATCGCTTTCGCCCGCGAAGGCGCCGACGTGCCGATCTCGTACCTCAACGAGGACGACGACGCCCGCGACGTGGCCCGCTATGTGGAAGATGCCGGGCGCAGATGCGTACTGGTTTCCGGCGACCTCTCCGACGCGGCACATTGCCGCACCGTCGTCGACCGGGCCGTCGGAGAATTCCGCGGCATCGACATCCTGGTCAACAACGCCGCCTACCAGATGATGCACCACAGCCTGGACGAGATCAGCGGTGAGGAATGGGATTACACGTTCCGGCTCAACGTCGGCGCATACTTTTGCCTCACCAAGGCGGCCGTGCCGCACATGAACCCCGGGGCGTCGATCATCGGCAGTTCATCGGTCAACTCCGACACGCCGAACCCCACCCTGGCGCCCTACGCGGCGACCAAGGCCGCCATCGCCAACTTCTCGGCCAGCCTCGCTCAACTGCTGGGCGACAAGGGAATTCGGGTGAACAGCGTGGCGCCAGGCCCGATATGGACACCGCTGATTCCCTCGACCATGCCGCCGGACAGCGTGGAATCGTTCGGCGACAACGTGCCGCTGGGCCGCGCCGGCCAACCCGTCGAGCTGGCCCCCATCTATGTGCTGTTGGCCTCCGACGACGCGAGTACATCTCCGGCGCACGGGTGGCCATGACCGGCGGCCGGCCGATCCTTTAAACCGCGCGCCTCGTCAGTCAGGGACGGAACGGGCACACCATGCCGGGAGTCCAGCCGAGTGGGACGGACGGGTTGGAGGGATCCGGCGGGCAGACCCGGTAGCACTGCGTGCCCCCGAAGCCCAACACCGAGACGCTGACGCAGTGGTCGTAGCTGCCGTCGGGGTCGCGATCGTCGGCGATGGTGACCGACGCGGTGACCTGGTCGGCGTCGTTGTAGGTGTCGGGCGGGATGCCCGGCGGCCGCGGCTCCAAACCGGGCCCGGGTGATGTCTGGCTCACATCGGTGCGGCCGACGGGCGCGGCTCTCAGCGGCCGCGGACGCGCCGATTGTGCTTCTTGATCGCGTCGACCAGCTCCGACTTGTTCATCGTCGACCTGCCGCGCACGTCGAGCCGGCGCGCCACATCGAGCAGGTGTTTTTTGCTCGCGTTCGCGTCGACGCCCTCGGCCGTCTGACCGCTGGCGCGCGGCCCACCGCTTTTCGCGCGCTCGTCGGAGGGGCCCTTCTTGTCTTTGGGCTCCCAATGGTCGTCGACCTTTTCGAAACTGTGCTTGAGGGCGGAATAGGCCACCCGGTGGGCGCGCTCTTCGCTGCCGTATTCGTCGGCGGCCGAATCGTGCGTTTTCGCGAATGTGCGTTGCGCTTTGGCGCTGGAGCGCTGCAAGGTGCTCGGCAACTCTCCCTTCTTCGGCGTGCCGTCCTTGGTAGTCTTCGGCATGGAACCTCCCGATAAGCCCGTGCTGGTGACGTTTTATCGGTGTCGGTTACCCCTTCGACGGGCCGGCAATCACGACTTCGCGCTCGGAACTGGACGTCCCGACACCGCAAATATGTCAAGATCGTTGACATGGTTCAGGCCGAAGACGCCCCGCTTGGTTACCTGCTCTACCGGGTGATGAGCCTGCTGCGCCCCGAGGTTTCCGCCGTGTTGGGCCCGCTCGGCCTGACGCTGCCCGAATTCGTCTGCCTGCGTATGCTTTCCATGTTCCCGGGGATGTCGAGCGCCGAACTGTCCCGGCAGGCGGGCGTGACACCGCAGGCGATGAACACGGTTCTGCGCAAGCTGGAAGACATTGGCGCCGTGGCACGCCCGACATCGGTGTCCAGCGGCCGCGCGCTACCCGCCACGCTGACCGGTCAGGGCCGCGCCCTGCTCAAGCGCGCGGAGGGCGCGGTGCGGACTGCCGATGCTCGCATCCTGGCCAAGCTGACGGAACCCCAGCAGCGCGAGTTCAAGCGGATGCTCGACAAGCTCGGCTCCGATTAGCTCACGAGGTGTGGATCCGGGCCCAGGGCCGGGCCTCCTCCAATTCGTAGGCCAGCTCGAGCAGCAGCGCCTCCTGCCCGACGTCGGCCGAGATCATCATGCCCACCGGCATGCCTTCGGAGGACTGCGCCAACGGCAGCGAGATCGCCGGCTCGCCGGTGACGTTCTGCAGCGGGGTGAAGGAAACCCAGTCGATCAGCCGATCCAGCACCTGCCGGTAGTCGGTGGGGGCGAGAAAGCCGATGCGCGGCGTCTCGTCGGCCACGGTCGGGGTGAGCACCGCGTCGTAGGTGCCGAAGAACCGCGCGGTGCGCCTGCGGGTCCGGCGCAGTCGCATGATCGCCAACGGAAGCCGGTGAAAGTTGCGGGCCGCGTGCCGTTCTAGGCCGAGGGTCAGGTTGTCCAGCCGCGCGCGATCGAACGTTTTGCCGAACATGTGCCGCCCGCTGCGCACCTGGGCCAGCGCGAGGAATCCCCAATACAGGATGAAATCTTCGACGAAGCTAACCGGCACCGGCGGCTCGTCGACGCGCTCGACGCGGTGGCCCAATTCTTCGAGCAGCCCGGCCGACTTCAGCGTCAGTTCCCGCATCTGGGGACTGCACTCCCGCTGGACCGAGCGGGTCACCACCGCGATCCGCAACCGCTGCCTGCCCGGCCCGCTGACGTCGCCGACCGGCGCCAGCCTGGGGTTACGCCAGATCCGCTCGGCCTCCCGGTAGAACGCCGCGGTGTCGCGCACCGAACGGGTCAGCACGCCGTTGGCGACGACGCCCACCGGCATCCGGCGCAGCGTCGGGTCCAGCGGCAACCGCCCGCGCGACGGCTTGAGCCCGACCAGCCCGTTGCAGGCGGCCGGGATGCGGATGGAGCCGCCGCCGTCGTTGGCGTGCGCGATCGGCACCACGCCGGCGGCGACGAACGCGCCCGAGCCCGACGACGAGGCGCCCGCGGTGTAGTCGGTGTTCCATGGGTTGCGGACCGGCCCCAGCCGGGGGTGTTCCGCGGAGGCGCTGAACCCGAACTCCGAGAGCTGCGTCTTGCCGATCGACGTCAGGCCGGTGCCCAGGTACACCCGCGCGAATTCGCTGTCCGCCACGGCATGCCACGGCGCCCAGGCGTCGCTGCCGTGCATGGTGGGCTGGCCGGCGACGTCGACGTTGTCCTTGACGAAGGTGGGGACGCCGTCGAAAAAGCCGTTCGCCGCCGCGGCGGTACGCGCCTGCGTAAAGGCGGCATACGCCAGGCCGTTGAGGACCGGATCGACGGCCTCGGTGCGGGCGATGGCGGCCTCGACCACCTCAGCCCTGCTGACCCAGCCGGCCTGGATCGCGTGGGCCAGGCCCACCGCGTCCAGATCACCGAGGGCGTCGTCGCCGAACGCGTGCACGTGTTGCATGGATCGACGCTAGCTCGCCCCCGCGCGGGGCTTAGGCCTGGCCCACTTCGAAGCGCACGAACCGTGTCACGGTTACGCCGGCCTCGTCGAGCAGGGCCTTGACCGTCTTCTTGCTGTCGGACACCGACGGCTGCTCCAGCAGCACCGCGTCCTTGAAGAAACCGTTCAACCGGCCCTCGACGATCTTGGGCAACGCCTGCTCGGGCTTGCCCTCCGCCTTGGCCGTTTCCTCGGCGATGCGGCGCTCGCTGGCCACCACGTCTTCGGGCACGTCGTCGCGGGACAGGTAGCGCGCCTTGAGGGCCGCGATCTGCAGCGCGACGGAATGCGCGGCATCGGAGTCCGAGCCGGTGTACTCGACCAGCACGCCGACGGCCGGCGGCAGGTCGGCCGCCCGCTTGTGCAGGTAGGCCTCGACGGTGCCGTCGAAGTACGCCACGCGGCGCAGCTCGAGCTTCTCACCGATCTTGGCCGACAGGTCGGCGATGGCCTGCTCGACCGTCGTGTCGCCGGCCTTCGCGGCCTTGAGCGCGTCGACGTCGGTGGCCTTGGCGCCCAGCGCGGCGTCCACGATCTGGTCGGCCAGAGCCTGGAACTCGGCGTTCTTGGCGACGAAGTCGGTCTCGGAGTTGAGCTCGATCAGCGCGCCGCCCTTGGCCGCGACCAGACCCTCGGCCGTGGCGCGCTCGGCGCGCTTGCCGACGTCCTTGGCGCCCTTGATGCGCAACGCCTCGACGGCCTTGTCGAAGTCGCCGTCACTTTCGGCCAGCGCGTTCTTGCAGTCGAGCATGCCGGCGCCGGTGAGTTCCCGAAGCTTCTTGACGTCGGCGGCGGTGAAGTTGGCCATATTAGCCTTCCGTGGGGGTTGATTCGGGTGCGCCCCCAGCGGCTTCGGTGGGGGCGGCAGCAGCAGCGGAGGCCAGCAGTTCCTGCTCCCATTCGGGCAGCGGCTCGGCGGCTTCCGCCTCGGGCTTGCCATCGCCGCGGCCGACTCCGGCGCGGGCCTGCAGGCCCTCGGCAACCGCGGAGGCGATCACCTTGGTCAGCAGCGCGGCCGAGCGGATCGCGTCGTCGTTGCCCGGGATCGGGTAGTCCACCTCGTCGGGGTCGCAGTTGGTGTCCAGGATCGCGATGACCGGGATACCGAGCTTGCGGGCCTCGCCGACGGCGATGTGCTCCTTGTTGGTGTCGACGACCCAGATCGCCGACGGCACTTTGGCCATGTCGCGGATACCGCCCAGGCTGCGCTCCAGCTTGTTCTTCTCCCGGGTCAGCATCAAGATTTCCTTCTTGGTGCGGCCCTCGAAGCCGCCGGTCTGCTCCATCGCCTCGAGCTCCTTGAGGCGCTGCAGCCGCTTGTGCACCGTGGAGAAGTTGGTCAGCATCCCGCCCAGCCAGCGCTGGTTCACGTACGGCATGCCGACACGGGTCGCCTCGGCCGCGACCGATTCCTGCGCCTGCTTCTTGGTGCCGACGAACAGCACCGACCCTCCGTGGGCGACGGTCTCCTTGACGAACTCGTACGCCTTGTCGATGAAGGTCAGCGTCTGCTGCAGGTCGATGATGTAGATGCCGTTGCGGTCGGTGAAGATGAACCGCTTCATCTTGGGATTCCAACGACGGGTCTGGTGCCCGAAGTGGGTGCCGCTGTCCAGCAGCTGCTTCATGGTTACGACGGCCATGCTTATGCCTTTGTGTGTCGGTTGTCGCCCGGCATCGGGTGAAGCCGGGCCCTGGCGTCTGCTGCGATGCCGGACCTCGCCAGGAAAATCCCTGGCGAGGACCGCCCGGCACGCGGTGCGAACTCCCAGTTGAGCGGGAGACGCGGCGGACGCGCGAAGTCAGCCCGCGAACGAGCTGCGACCAGGAGTTTACACCGAATCAGCTGGTGGTTTTGCACAGCACCGGCGGCACCTGAGTGGCGCCGGCGCCGGCGCGGCAATGAACTGAGCCGATGCGACGGGTTTTCTGGCTTTTGCTGTGGCTGACGGTGCTCGGCGCGGCGCCGGCGGTTGCGGACGACGTTCGCCTCGACTGGCCGCTGCGCCCGCCGCCCGCCGTCGCGCGCGGATTCGACGCCCCGTCACCGGACTGGAAGCCCGGGCATCGGGGGGTGGACCTGGCCGGCTCCCCTGGTCAGCCGGTGTACGCCGCGGGCCCCGCCATCGTGGTGTTCGCCGGTCAGCTGGCGGGGCGGCCGGTGGTGTCGCTGGCCCACCCCGGCGGGCTGCGCACCAGCTACGAGCCGGTCCGGGCCGCGGTGCGGGCCGGTCAGCCGGTGACGGCGCAGACCGTGATCGGCTCATTGGAGGCAGGGCATGGCGGCTGCCGGGCCGCGGCCTGCCTGCACTGGGGCGCGATGTGGGGTCCGGCATCGGGCGCCCACTACGTCGACCCGCTGGGCCTGGTGAGGTCGACTCCGATCCGTCTCAAACCGCTGCAGGGCTTTGCGCGTGCACCCAGGGCTTTGCGCGTGCGCCCAGGGCTTTGCGTGTGCGCCCAGGGCGCGAATTTCGCGGATACCGCGCCGTCAACGCACGCGGGAAGCCGTCAACGCACGCGGGAAGCCGTCAACGCACACGCGACGCCGCCGATGAAGACGCAACGCCACCGACGCACGTTCATGCCCGCGGGTGGGCCTGATCGTGCACCGCCCGTAGCCGCGAGACGGCGACATGGGTGTAGAGCTGGGTGGTCGCCAGGCTGGAATGGCCGAGCAGCTCCTGCACGACCCGCAGGTCGGCCCCGCCCTCCAGCAGGTGCGTCGCCGCGCTGTGCCGCAGCCCGTGCGGCCCCATGTCCGGCGCGCCGTCCACCGCCGCGACCGTCTGGTGCACGACGGTGCGCGCCTGGCGCACGTCGAGCCGCCGCCCGCGCGCGCCCAGCAACAGGGCCGGGCCGGACCCGGAGGTCACCAGTGCGGGCCGCCCCTCGTCCAGCCAGGCCCCGAGCGCCTCGGCGGCCGGCAGCCCGAACGGCACGGTGCGCTGCTTGTTGCCCTTGCCGAGCACCCGGACCAGCCGGTGGCGGGTGTCCACGTCGTCGATGTCCAGGCCGCACAGCTCGCTCACCCGAATCCCGGTGGCATACAACATCTCGACGATCAGCCGGTCCCGCAAGGCCATCGGATCCCCTTGTCGGGCACCCGATTTCGCGGCGGCCATGGCGTCGAGCGCCTGGTCTTGGCGCAGCACCGCCGGCAGGGTGCGGTGCGCCTTCGGCACCTGCAGCCGGGCCGCCGGATCCCCGGCCAGCAGGCCGCGCCGCGCGGCCCATGCGGTGAACGCCTTGACCGCCGAGGTGCGACGGGCCAGCGTCGTGCGGGCAGCGCCCGCCGCAGCCGCGGCCGACAACCACGAGCGCAGCACCGGCAGGCTCAACGCGTCCGGCCCGCGGCCGCCAAGAAAGGCGAACAGCGAGCGCAAGTCGCCGAGGTAGGCCCGCCGGGTGTGCGCCGAACGGCCGCATTGCAACGCCAGGTACTCGTCGAACTCCTCGAGGATGCCCTCCACGCCTGAAACGTTCGCAGCAGCCGTGGGCCTGGCTCAGTCGACGCGCCGAAGCGTGTCCGGGGTGAGATCTTTGAGCTGGGGATATCCGTCGACGGCCATGATGAGGTCGGCTTCGGCGAGCATCATCCGCAGCACGTGCACGATGCCGTCGACCCCGCCGAGGGCCAGGCCGTAGGCGTACGGGCGGCCGATGCCGACCGCGGTCGCACCCAGCGCGAGCGCCTTGATGATGTCGGCGCCGCTGCGGATCCCCGAGTCGAACAGCACCGGAAGGCCGTCGGCCGCCTCGACCACCTCCGGTAGGCAATCGAGCGCGGGCAGGCCGCCGTTGGCCTGCCGGCCCCCGTGGTTGGAGCAGTAGATGCCGTCCACTCCGCCGTCCTTGGCCCGCCGCGCGTCGTCGGGATGACAGATGCCCTTGACGAGCAGCGGCAGGTCGGTGAGCGAACGCAGCCAGGGCAGGTCGCCCCAGGTCAGCGCGGACCCGAAGACCTGCACCCAGCGCAGCACCGCGCCCTGTGGGTCCTCCTCGGGCGAGCGTGCCAGGCCGGCGCGGAAGACCGGGTCGCTGGTGTAGTTGGCCAGGCAGTGCCCGCGCAGCTGCGGGAAGTTGGATGTGCTCAGATCGCGGGGGCGCCAGCCGGTCACCCAGGTGTCGAGCGTGACGACGATGCCCTTGAACCCGGCCGCTTCGGCGCGCTGCACCAGGCTGGCGGCCAGCTCGCGGTCGTTCGGCGTGTACAGCTGGAAAAACCCCGGGGTGTCGCCGAGGGCGGACGCGACGTCTTCCATCGGGTCGACCGTCAGCGTGGAGGCGACCATCGGGACACCGGTGCTTGCGGCCGCGCGCGCGGTGGCCAAGTCGCCGTGGCCGTCTTGGGCGCAGATGCCGATGACACCGATGGGCGCCATGAACACCGGCGCCGGCAGGGTCATCCCGAACAGCTCGACGGACAGGTCACGTTCGGCGGCGCCGACAAACATGCGTGGGATGAGGCCCCACCGCTCGAAGGCCTCGCAGTTGGCCCGCTGGGTGCGCTCATCGCCGGCCCCGCCCGCCACGTACGACCACACCGACGGCGGCAGCGCCGTGGCGGCCTTGGCCTCCAGCTCGGCGAAGGCCATCGGCAGCGGCGGCACCACCCCGCCCAGGCCCCGCAGGTAGATCTCGTTCTGGTAGTCCCCGAAATGCGCCATGGGAGTACAGGATGCCAGCCGGCGCTCGGACCGACGAGCCCGCTACGAGGCGCCGGCCTCCGCCTCGGCCAGTTCCTTCTTCCATTGCCGGAACGTCTCTTCGGTGCGGCCGCGCCGCCAGTAGCCCGAGATCGACGACGCCCACTTGGCGTCCACACCGCGCTCCTTGCGGATGTAGGGCCGCAGATTGTGCATGACGCTTTGCGCCTCGCCGTGGATGAAGACGTGCACCTGCCCGGGCAGCCACGGCGTGGTGGTGACCGCCTCGATCAGCGGGGCGTGGTCGCCGGCACGGTCCTCGGGGACCAGGTCGGCCCGGCCACCGCGATAGACCCAATGCACCTCGACGCCTTCCGGCGCGGTCAACGGAATCTCGTCCTCCTGGCCGGCCACCTCGATGAACGCCTTGCCGACGGCCCCGGGCGGCAACGCTTCCAGCGCCGCGGCGATCGCCGGGAGCGCCGATTCGTCGCCCGCCAGCAGATGCCAGTCGGCGGCCGGGTCGGGCCTGTAGGCACCGCCGGGGCCCATCAGGTAGATCCGCTGGCCGGGCTGGGCCGCCGCGGCCCATTGGCCCGCGATCCCGTGCTCGCCGTGCACGACGATGTTCAGTGTGATCTCGCGGGCCGCCACGTCGACGTGGCGGACGGTCATGGTCCGCACCGACGGCTTCTTCTCGGGGGCCAGGCCGGCAAAGCTGTCCAAGGTCAACGGCTTCGGCAATCCCTCGACGTCGACGTCGTCCGCAACGAAGACCAACTTGACGTAGGAGTCGGTGAATTCCCTGGGCACGAAGGCGTCTAAATCCTTGCTGCCCAGCACCACCGCGACCATGTGCGGTGTGAGCTCCTTGGTATCGACGACCTCGAAGCGTTGCAGAGGCCGACCCGCCACTTGTCCCTCCTGTCCCCACCCGACCCCCGTCGACTATACGAGCCGGGTCGTCGGAGCAGCTGGGCCGCTCACGGCCCGGACGAGTCGCCACCTGCCCTCCTGGCGCTGCACCAACCCGGCCAGCTCGAGGATCGCCAGCGGCCCCAGTACCCGCTCGGGCACGAGGCCCGACGCGACCGCGAGCTGCTCGACTGTGGCGGCGCCGTGGCCCGGCAGCGCCTCGTAGACCCGGCGCTCGGCG